>JBNKEI010000167.1:0-46044 GCA_050288705.1 Myxococcales bacterium | reverse complement strand
TTCTATAGTATGCCGGTAAAAGTATTCCGCATCGCATTTGGGCAGTCGGAATCCGAATGATTTGGTTAGGCCACGTGCCTGGTTGATTAGCCTTGTTCGACATCGGACCAACGCGTCCCTTGCCTTTATAATTGCGAGGTCAGCCTGGACCTGCTCTTCTCGATGCTGAATGGGCATGCCCTAGCGTGATTTTTAATAATTTAATCTTTTTTGAGCGCATTTTGTCCTGCTGTTTCGAAACCTACAATCGTGATCCCAGCATCATAGTTAGCCACAAAAGCGCCATCCTTGACGACCGAGATTCTCTCCACGTAGCTCGGGGTTTTGTATGACGCAATTTCTCGGGGAGATGAAGGTTTTGTTACGTCGATTACTCTCAAGTGTTTAAGGTCGCCGATATAAGCGTGATTACCCGAGACATGTACAGCGCGTGTCGTTTGCCGAGTATCGAAGCGCCCAACTTCCGACGGATGCCGCGGATTAGAGATATCAAGAATAACAAGCCCGGGATTCCCGGCAGCAAGATATGCGAGCCGTCCGACGATGTTGATTTCTCTCACGTCACCGTTACTGACTAAAAAGTGTCCGACCTCGACCGGCGCCGTAGAGTTAGATAAATCAATGATCCTCAATCCCGACTTACCGTCGGCAATGAAGGCGAAGCTACCACTAATGTCGACATCATAGGCGTGTCCCGGTGTGTCGCAAGCGGACAATTCCCGAGGTAATCTCGGGTTGGATACGTCTACAATTCTTAACCCTGCTGGCCCGTCGGCAACATAGGCACGTTTATTCAATACCGCTATATTAAGAGCCTCACCAGGGGTATTTAATTGACTGACTTCCTGAGGAGCGGTGGGGACGGAAACATCAATAACACGCAAACCTCCGACATCATCAGCTACATAGGCATACGGGCCGGAAACGCTAATGCTCAACGCTCGGTATGTTGGGACGTGACTGATTTCGTGCATGGCTGTGCGGTCCGAGACATCGAGGATGCGCAGGCCAGTGTATCCATTGGCCAGATAGGCATATTTCCCAGCGACATGGACGTCGCTAGCCTTCCCTGCGGCAGAGTGATGGCTCACGACAGTCGGCGTCGCGGAGCGCAATATATCGATTATTTCGAGTCCTTTGTCACCGTGGGCCAGATAGGCATGCGAACCAGCTACAATAATAGATTCTGAACAGGTCGAAGTCCGGTAGTTGCCGAGACGCCTTGGTCTTGCGGGATTAGAAACATTGATAGTCATCAAGCCGGCGTCATTGGCTACACCCGCCAGGTATGCAATGTCTTTTTCTACCCAAACGCGTTCCGCGCCGTAGATAACTTTGTGAAATCCCGTCCTTCGAGGCGCACTGGGGTCGGACAGATTGACAATCGTGAGACCTGCCTGGTCTTGCTCGTTTAGCTTTAGGCTAACTACATATGCGTAACCATCTTTAGCAAAGACTCCGTAGGCAATGCCAGCCATGTTCAAGCGGCCGACCTCTTTGGGTTCAAGCGGATTGGATATGTTAATTATTTTAAGGCCGTTCTCGTGGTAGGCGTTTGCGACAAATGCGAATGATCCACTTACATGAATATCTTGCGCAATTCCCCCGGTTTTATGGCGGCTAATAATTCGGGGTTGCTGGGGATCGGAAACATCTACTACGATCATTCCCGCCCATTGAGCCGCTAAGTAGGCGAACTTACCGCGCACGAACACCGTTCGGACATTCTCTGGTAGTTCGGTACGCCCAGTTTGCTTGGGGCTCTCTGGATCGGAAATGTCTATAATGACTAGGCTTCCGCTTTCGTCAGCCACATAAAGGCGACTGCCGGAGACGTGAAGATCGCGCACTACGCCGGTGGTATTGATGAAGCCGACTTCACGCCATCTCGAGCTTGCGGCGCGACTATTTTTGAGGATACGAATTTTGCCGCCTGATCCGAAAAAAGCGTAATCGCCAAACAACGCGGTCGCGTAAACCGGTCCATAATGCCATCTTCCCAAAAGCTTTAGATTTCTGGCGGGGGACGATTCGTTGTCTGCGAGCGCGCCTGAATAAGGTAATGAGTAGGCGATTGATACTAGAAAGAGTAAAGCTAACCAGGTTATTCGATTGCCATTGGCTCTGGTCATTCGTGCCCCCTTGGGAAGAACTAATTCTTCCCATTCCTAGATCGTCAATCAGATTACTGGCATTCGTATTTGAACCTAACTGTCGACAAGTTGACCACGTTGTCATACTCGTCGCCGTCAGGTGCGACCCGGTCAAAGTAGAGTATTATCCAATCGTTTGCCGCTGCAACAAGGTTGGTTAGATTGACAGTCGCATAATATTGGATAATGCTGTCATTATTTGCGGGATTACTGACCGCGACGTCACTTCCGATGCTTGCTAGCAATGGCGCGGTTCTGGTGCTGGATTCGCCGTTGGATCGCGTTGTGTACCTGACACGCCACCTTACGTTTCCGTCAGGGATGTTTTGTTTATAAGTCGTAAAAAAGTGAATTATAACTTGTCCGCCCGAAACGTAGGTGGATGGCAGGGCAAAGGGTAGAGTAAGCGGCTGCTGCGGTAAATCTGATACGTTTATCGACCAAGTTTTGATGGAAAGAGGAGGAGAGTTGCCGAATTGTTGATTTAGTGCGCCATCCATGTCATTGGCTGAGCTCTGCCCGTGCTCGAACATGTTTCCTTGATTGAAGACTATTTCATTTGCCCCGCATCCTGGAGGACCCACAGGCCCTATTTTGCCTTGTTCACCTTGATCGCCTTGATCGCCTTTGGGGCCGGTTGGACCTACTGGACCTAATTTACCTTGTTCGCCTTGATCGCCTTTGGGGCCGATTGGACCTACTGGACCTAATTTACCTTGTTCGCCTTGATCGCCTTTGGGGCCGACTGATCCGGCTGGACCTTCAGGTCCCATCTTGCCCTGAGGCCCCTGCGGGCCCGGCGGCCCTTCATCACAGGAACCGCAGTTACAGTCGTTACAAGGACCTAAATTATTGTCCCGGCTCGCTAAACTGCTTTGTTTTGTGTTCCCTTCAAGCCAGTTCCAGTCCGCTGCATATCCTGGTCCGCCAAATATTAATAGGCCCGAGAGAAATACCCCTCCCACGGCGCCTATGTTAATAATTTTGCCCATTTGTATTACCCCCCCTATTCTGACAACCCATTTAGTTGATTGCGTGCGCCAGAAAGCACGCGTGCCAGAAAGCATAAGTACCTGCAAACAGCCTCGCAACTTGGCCGTGTTCCGAGAAGGCGAGAAGGTTAGAAATGCACATCAGTACGGCGTTTCGCAGGATATTTACGAAATATCGTAACTGGCTTGAACGCGTTAGGTTTACGAAACAGAAATATGTTCGGTCGAATAATAAAACCAAATATCTTTATCAACTGTAGAGCATATTATTTATTTTCTACCAACAGCCAAACGTGATCAAAAGGCGGGCGCGTCGGTTCCTTATTGCAGGAATAGATGCGTTTCATAAGTCAAGACGACCCCGCACCCCAGTTAATGCGAAGGAACCGAATTTTCTCCTAGTTCTTTAAGGATGTCCGGAGGGATTATACCTTCGAATCGTCGACCATTTACAAAGTAGGTAGGCGTGGCTCTGACCCCCTTCTTTATTCCTTCCCCAATATCTTCTTGGAGGGTCTGGTCAGTGGCAGTATCGGACATGCACTGGCGCAGAGTAGTCCAATCGGCTTGGATTTTGGTGCTAATCTCCTCCAAATTTAATTTTTGCGCAGTTTGGGAGCCCAAAGCAGTAAATATTTCATCATTAGCAGGCCAGAATTTTCCTTGCTTTCCAGCGCAAATGGTAAATTTGGAAAATTCGCAAGCACGTTCGTGGAAAGTGCCTTTGACAGAGCGGTTGCACTGGTTGTCGAGGGGATAATGTTTATGAATCAGCCTAACGCTATTGCTGTGTTGAGCAAGGAAGCGGCGCATATCTTGGTGAGCTTTACGGCAATAGGGGCATTGGTAATCAGTGAATTCCAGTATAGTTATTGATGGAAATGGTGACCCAATCCAAGGCTCGCCACTGGAAGTGACCCCGCTGCTAATGTTGTTAGAATTACTTACCGAGGGTATAGACTTCCAATAGGGAGGCCAAAAACAAAGCAAGTTTGCTGCTAACAGGATGCCTACAAAACTACAACATAATAAGTACCGATTTCCTTTGCCAAAAACCTGGAGATCAGCGCGAAAAGCACTCCAAAAACCACACTGGTTTTTGTATAGAAGATAAATAGAAATTATAAAAAGTAAGGTATTAGCTAAATATAAACCATTACAGTATATGCAAATAGAATCGATTACAGTTATTGATAGGTAGCCCAAAAATGCAGAGACGCAGACTGCCATGCCTGACATTGCGGAAAGAAATCCCAGCGGCCAAAGCTGGTGTGGTTTGCGTAATCGCAGACCCCAAAAAATAAAAAATGCCATTGCTGAGTAGGCTAACATTCCCCAGGCAGACACAGGAACGCCCAGAAAAATCGAATAGGTGGAAAGGGCCACGGTCTCGCAGTTAATGCGGTCGCTTATGGCGCATAAGGCATGGTAGGAGGGATCGGTATGGGTCAAATAATGGATGCGAGTTAGCTCGGTGCTCAAGCCAATCCCAGCCAATGATATGATCGCCATTGCCCAAAGCAGGTGCCTGGATAATCGGATAGTAGCGTCAGGAGTGAGAGTAGCATCTTTCGGTTTCATGTCATCTGTCCAAATCGTTCACCGTGGGTTACAGCTTACTTTTGGTATCGGCAAGGCAGAATACACTTTTTGGCCGCCAGGATGATAGAAGAACTACTGTTGTGACTCATCGTCGTGGTCGAAAAAGGGGATTACCAAGGATTCGCCCAATTTTGGCTGAATAGTATCCTTCAGAGTCACTGGCCATGGCAAAGTGAAGGCCGGTTTGAATCATGGGGTTCTTATTCATGTAGGCTTCAGAAAGCTTGAATTTTAGCTTCAAATTAAGCGTGGACAAAAGCAATTTTTTGTTTAAATTCGCACTTCCATTCAAAAAAAGTTCTCCGTCGGAGCTGGTGCTTGTAATATCTACGGTTGCGCGAGATTTTTCCATAATGACTTTAGATTCTAATTGTCCTATTTTTATTTTTGGTAAGTCAAAATTGGAAATGCTCCCGCCATGAATCACAACATCTTCTCCTTTCACGTAAATACCTCCGGTGAGCTTGGATGCATCTTTGTCTAGGGTTACTTTGGCATGGCCCTGCAGCTTTCCGGCTAGGTCTAAACCTACTGCGCCACGGAAATTGGCACGAGAAAGATTGATATTGTTTGCCTGAATCGTCAATTTTGTTTTTCCAAATAAGCTTTGGTTGGCCTCAATAATCCCTCCCAAAAGATATATGCTGAAGTGCAATCCCGGTGGAAAAAGAGCTGGCCGTGCTCGAATCAATTTTATAGGAATAGGTTCAGGAGAGCGGTTGCCTTCATTTTTTGGAAGAGTTAGAATTACTTCCTTGGCTTGTACTCCTAGCAAGCCGGGATTCAAGGAATTTACTTTTAGACCAATGCCTTGTTTTTGTGCTTGAATAGTTAAAGAATCGACTATTGTCGAATAGGGAAATGTCCAATATAACATATATAGAAAAGAAAATATGAAAAAAATAAAATACCCAGCGATTCGGACGCTTTTGTTTTTGAAGAAGCTACTCACTGAAATTATCCTTCCAGGTTATAGGTGGTCACTACCATCCAAGCATCAAAAACTTCTTCGTCTTTTCGAGGTTTCATTTGTAATCGAGTAATTTTTACTGGTCCTTGGCTTTCTTCTACTTGATTGAGGAAACTCACTAACTTATCTAGCGGAACGCGGGTAAAAACCACTTCAACCGAGGATTCCAATACCTTAGAGCCTTCGGTCATAGGGTGAGAACCTTTGTCGCTAAGCCCGCCAATCTGAATATTTAGTTTTTTGGACAAATCATCCAAATAAGAAAAAAGGCGGATAGGATTGTTACGAAGCCTTCTTTCTAAATCATTACGTCGAGCTTCGGAAGCGCGGTACCCGCTGGTAAGGCTACTGATTTCTTGCAATTGCTTGGTCTTGGTTGAAATGCGCGCCTCTCGGCTATAAAGAGCGCTAGAAACTGACTTGTATATTAGCAATCCCGAAAGAAGAGCTAAAGTGGCGGCAGTTAGCAAAGTTAAGCGTAGCTCACGAGGAGATAGTCGTCCTAGGATAGCGGCGAGATCAGTAGGTAATTGGAGTAGTCGGTTCACGAAAAAAAGCTCCAGAATAGGTTAAGTGTTTGCATTGGGAGTAGAGCATTGCACTCGGACGTCTAGGTCAAATTCAATTTTATTTCCATCTTTCGTCTGTTGTGTTCTTCCGCGTTTTATTTCTTTGAAACAAGAGTAACTTTGCAGAGCGGTAACCAAGCGATCTACCCCGTCAAAGTCGTTGGCCTCACCATGCAAACGAATACGGTCTAGCTGTACATCAATTTCGTCGAAAATCACCTCGACCTTTTGTGCTCGGGTACTTACTTCAGTGAACAGATTTACTGATGAATAAGTAGGTAAGGTTGCGGCTGGCGATCCTTTGCCTTTGAGAAGAGATAGCGCCACTAGGTAATCTTTTTGGGGTTGGCCGAGTACACGTTGAGTTAGATTGTGCATTGTCTTGTCGATATTTGCTTCCCGTGAAGCTAAAACCTGGAATTTGGTGCCTAGGAGAGCCAGGGAAAGTAGCAAAAGAATTCCCGCATAAGCTGCTAATATCCCTACTTTTCCCTTGAAATAGTCAAGGTGTCCTTTAAAAGCAAATTCATCTTTTCTAAAATTTATTTTTGTTGCTCGGGAAGAATTTAAGCCTCGAAGAGCAAGAGCATATGCTTGCGCAGCTACCGGGGCGGAAGCTTGGGACACAGGGGAATTTTCTTCTTCGAGAAAGAGTGGTACTGTGGCGACCTCAGTCTGAAGCTCTTGAGCCAATAGAAAACCAAGGCCTTTTAATTGGGAGGTTCCTCCGGCAAGCCACAGTTTTTCGACGTTCTCATGAGTGCGAGCGGAATAGGCGCGTAGCGACGAGCGAATTTCTCTTACCAGGGGAGCAAATCCGCGGAGTACAGCATTGGAAGCTTTTTGCACTTCGGGGGGAACTTCCTTGCCCTGCATGACGCTTGCTTCGTGATCTTTCCAGGTCTCGGCATCGAGAAGAGACACCTGGAACTCAGTGGCAATAGAGGCAGTCAGATCCTTTCCTCCCAATGTAAATGTACGGGCAAATTCCATTCCTCGATTGGGTGTTCCTATACAAAGGGTGGTTCGCTGATGTCCAATATCCAAAATGGCTTGGGGATATTCGGAATCGGGAGAAGAAAAAACCGTGCCTAGCAACGCCTGGTAGGCAAGGGGACTGGTAGTAACAATGCGAGGGTCAATTCCCACCTGGGAAAGGGTGGTTAATAGGGACTTTATTTCGTCTTTTTTTATGGTGGCTACTAGAACTTCTGCTCCGCCGCCTTTGCTCGATTTTAGAATGTGGTAATCAAAAACCACCTCCGACAGGTCGTATGGGATTTGACTTTCGATTTCAAAACCCATGGTGGCTTGAATGCGTTTAGCGTCGGAAAAGGGGAATGAAAGGTAATGATAAGCTTCGCTGGTTGCGGGCATAGCCACCACTACTTGATCGGCGACCAGGTGCTTTTGGGAGGCCAATGTTGATAATGCTCCGGCCAAACCACCTTCCTCATCGATTTTTTGTTCTACAAAGGAAAGCAGGTTAGAACCACGAAGGCTCGATTCCAAAAGAAGAGCTTTCACTGAACGATTGCCAATATCTAATCCAAGAATATGCGCCATAGTTATTCCGCTCGAAAATAAAGTAGTTTGCCAAGCTTATCATTGTTGCGCACAACTGCAGTTAGTGTGCGAGTTACTCTTCCTGCCTGACCAGTCGCTTGAATAGAAAAGGTTTCACTCTTGTCAGACACCCAGCGGTTGCCATTTTTATTATTTTTGATTTCCGGCTTAATGCTGATTCCGTTTCTTTCTACAATGCTAACAAAAGTAGCTATATCCATTCCCATAAAAGAAGGTTTCATTGTTTTACTAAGCTCCAGTTCTTGCTGTATTGATTGTATAACTACTGGGTTTTTTAGTTTTTTGTCGTTTTCGTTAGCTGCTACCGAGAGAATATTTACATATTGTTGTAGGCGATTATTGGTATTAATGTTAAGCGGCTTATTTTTGTCAGGGTAAACGGTAATTCGGTCTCGGAAAGCAGCCATGAACAAGTCAGAAACGCCATCGATTTGATATAGTTCGTCTAAGGTATCGAAATAAGCATTTTTGAAACGGTACCGATAAGGATAACGGGAAGATGCATTGGCGTTTTCATCACCAAATCCGTCAGGAAAAGGATCGCCAGAGCCGGTAAGATTTAGACTGGCACGAACATCGCGTTCGTCAATCCAATCATGGATGGCAATAATAATATCTTGCGCGGGCATTTTAATACCATGTGCGTCGGGTTTAGAAAAAACAAACTCGAACCGAGGATCGGCAAAAAGAGAAAGCGCTTGCATTAAAGGAGGCCAACCGGTTGCTGCGCCACCATTAAGTCGATTCATATTCAGTTTTTGCTCTTCGTCATGGATTTCCGCGTGAAAGCATCCCTCAAAATTTCCAAAACTGGCTGAACCTGCTTCAGAATGCTCTGGGGAATCTTCAAAAATTGAGGATGACGGAGGAAAAAACATGGAAAACAAACTACAATCAATAGGGATAGCGTCCCAAAGACGAAGATTCAAACCCGGCCCATTGGTAGAAGAATTAGCGCTACCACCACCTCCTCCTCCGGGGATTAATCCCCCCAGGTTTCCCAGTTTCCCAGTTTGTTCTTCCATTTGCTTTTGAAAATAGAGAATTACTCGGGAAAAATTCAAAGCGGAACGAGCAAGGTATTCTGCTTTCAATTCGTCACGTATATTAGTTGCAAGACGCATATCAATGTTGGTTTGATAGCGGAATTCTACTGCCACCGCAATTAGCACTGCCAGCGAACCAATCACCATAAGCAAAGCTACTCCCCGGTGTGATTTATTCTTGTTGCCGGGCGATCTGGAAAAATTAATGGGCATCATCGTCGCTCCAAAGCTTGAATTAGAGCAATGCGCGATTGAGTTACATATTTCTGCTCCTGATTTAATTCGTTCTTTCCAGTTAGCTCAATGCGCACTCTTTCGGGAAGCTGGTCAGCATATTCATTGCGGCGAGTATCCCATTCGCGAACCCATTCTTTTCGCTTAGAATCCCAATAGCGTAATTCCATGTTACTAATACCAGATAGAAGTACTTCCCAACCCTCGCATCTTTCCGGTTCGTCGTCGAGAACTGGTTTTTCACAACGTAAAAGCGCGGTAGAATCTTTTTCGTCTGGGTTTCTATCGATTTTGTAAGAAACAATTGATTGATCGGATTCTTTGGCATCGCGCGAAAGTCTTTGATGCCCCAACATTGAAAAGGTAAGGCGATCATCTTCTCCAGCAAATAGAGTTGGCCGCGAGCTGGTAAAGCGAGTAGCATCGTAGTTGTTGGAAACAAATGCCATAGAAATCTCCCGTACTAGGCGATTGGTGCCAATGCGTATTTCCCGATACAATTCTGCTTCCTGCTCAATCATTTCGCGCGCTTGGAAACCTTGATGGAAACTACCCCATACCAAACCCCCAATCATTGCAGTAACCGCCACCGCAATAAGAACTTCCGCCAGGGTAAAGCCGCGAGAACTATTCATTTTGACCCACTTGGGTTTTTGGTATTTGCTGACGATTCTTCTTCGTTTCCCATATTCACCAAATGAGTGGTGATGGTGAACTGATCTTGCTGAGACCCAGTCTTCCAAAAAACAGTCAAGCGTACCTCCCGCATGGATTTGCCTAGCAGGTCGATCATGGACTGCAACTGCGATTTCATCATTTCGTCTACCACCGCACCCGAAGCCAAGGCTGCCAAAGCAGAGTCAGCGGCGCCACCACCATTTGCGGCTAACAGGCCTAATAGTGAGCCGGAAGACTGGCCTTCGGGTGCACTAGCGTCTGCAGAGTCAGATGATTTACTATTATTAAAAAGGGCCATAAGCTGTTCGGTAGATATGTTTTCAGTTTTTGGCCGAAGAATCTGTGCTTTCCAAGAAAACTCCTCAAAGCCCTCGTCTTCGAAGGTTCCCTCTGCGGAGGAATCATCCATGGGCCACTCATCCAATAGTTCGGTTTCTAAGTCGGACATCTTTGATCGCGCCAACATGGTAGCAATGGTCAACTTTTTGGCAAAAACATGTGCATCAATAGCACCACTATTAATTCCTGCAATGGCCACCAAAGATATGGAAAGAATAGCCATGGCAATGATAACTTCTAAAAGAGTAAAACCATTGGTTCGGGTAATAGCTTTATCAGAATTGGCCATCGCCAAGCTAACCTCCGTCTTGAGGAACGCTTAGCTCCCCATTTACAACTCGCACTCTTCCGGTTAATGGCGATACTGTTAGGGTATAGGTATCGCCATATTGACCGGAAATGGTAATATGGGCGCGTTCAGTATTTCCCTGGGGAAAAAAGTAAAGGAAAGCTTGGCCCTTTTTTATTTTTTCCTTTTGGTGACTAGTCCATATAGAAAGCTGAGTGTTTTCGGGTAATTTACGCTTAGAAATTTCTTCGTCTTGAAATTGCGAAAATTCGGCTTTTTTTTCTATTTTTGCCCGTAGCTCTTCTACTTCATCCAAAAACTCTTCGGTTTTTGCATCTTTTTCTTTGGTAGAATTATTAGCATTTGGCGAGAAGGCGCCATTTTGTTGTACCACGGTGTGGTTGGCTGAAGAGCATTCTGCCCACCAATGCCTTTGGTCAATATCAAAAACTAAGCGGCAAACTTTTCCAGAAAGAGCCGATTCGCCGTGCATAAAACGAATGGCGCCCGAAATCCGGCCGGCTTCCTCGCGAACATTTACGCCGGAATAGGACTCTATAGATGGAATAGCGATCATCATCAGTAAAGCCATCACCGCAAAGGCGACAACAATTTCTAGCAGGGTCATTCCTGCGTGCTTACCTTTAATGCGCCGGTCAACAGTTGTAATTTGCGTTAAGTTTCTCGACTTCAGGCCTAACGGCCTTACACTCGAAACGAACGGAATCCGATCATCCCGAGCGTAGGACCGTAGGTCCGGAGTCGAGGGATTAACTTGTCCGTGGGCGCTTTGTCGACAAGCATGCATTATAGACACCGTTCTCTATCCAGACTGGTTCATTGTGTCGCTATTAATGTCGGCAGCGTCGCCATCTCCTCCGGGGTTGCCATCGGCGCCATAGGAAATTATCCTACCCTTGCCTTCTTCTTGTAGATACACAAAATCATTACCCCAGGCGTCTTTGGGAAGTTGTTCTAATAGTTTTTCGGAAACTAGAATTCCCAGTCCCTGAGCAGTGGTAGGGTATGTACCGTGACGCGCGTAATATAACTTGAGGGCTTGCTGAATATTAGTAATACTGCTTTTGGTGGTATCGATTCTTGCCGAGGTTATTTGAGGAATAACCGCAACCGTTACTATGCCTGCCACCAACCCAATAATAACAATTGTAACCATTAATTCTAAAAGAGTCACGCCTCGGTCGTGTTTGCGGCATCTGCGCGCCTTATTTGCTTTTGTGGCTGCTTTTTTGGAAAATTTGCGTTCTAGCAACGACAAAAGAAAACGGACTCTAGTCATGTTATGCTCCTTTTCTAAAAACTCAACCGTGCACCATGGTGTTTAATTTCAAAATTGGCAGAAGTATTGAAATAACAATAAACGCCACAATTGCTCCCATTAATACAATCATTACTGGTCCGAGCAGCGAAGTCATGGCAGAAACTTGTACCTCCACCTGGCTCTCATAAGTGTTGGCTACATTAATGAGCATTTCCTCCAGTTGGCCAGAACGTTCTCCTATGGCGATCATATGATACATCAAGGGGGGAAATTGACCCGATCGCCTGAGGGGAGCAGCAATGGATTCTCCCTCCCGAATCGAGTCGCGAGAGTTTTCAATGACCGCAGCCAGAATGGCATTATTAACAATATTTTTCACAATATCTAAAGCAGTTAAAAGGGGAACACCGCTTTTAAGAAGAGTAGACATGGTGCGAGAAAAGCGCGCTACGGCGATCATTTTTACCAGGGGCCCAATAATCGGTGATTTCAATACTAGTTGGTCCCAGCGCACTCGTCCGGAAGGGCTCTTTTTCCAGGTTAAGAAACCCCAAATAGAAAACGACACGCCAATCAAAAGGAGCCACCAGTAATCCTGGACTGTTTGATTGATGAAAATTAAAATTTTTGTTGATAGGGGGAGAGTTAGTTTGTTGTCATCAAAAATTCGGATGACTTTGGGAACTACAAATGTAAAAAGCACTCCCAGATTTATAAATCCTACAAAAACCATGATTATTGGGTACAGCATAGTTCCCAAGACTTTTGAGCGTAATTGTGCTTGATTTTCAGTAAAATCAGCTAATCTCATTAAAACCACATCCAAAGCGCCGGAATGCTCGCCAGCGCGAATCATATTAATATACAGATTAGAAAATATTTTGGGATGCAAAGCTAGGGCGTCGGCCAGCGATCCCCCTTCGTTGACTCGATTTTTAATCTGGCTGATGATGAGCTTCAAATATTCGTGATCAACTTGGTCTTGTAGAGTAGATAGTGCCTCCACCAAAGCTACGCCCGCACCAATAAGCACGGCAAGTTGGCGAGTCATTACTGCCACGTCACGAGCTGGAACTCGTTGTTTTAGAAGCTTAGATAAATCAATTCCCTTACGCAAAGACACGCTTTCGGCTTGCTTCTGCGACAATACCTCCATTAGAAAAATTCCCTCTTTACGCAAAATCGCATGCAGGGCTTTTCCACTATCGGCGTCGCGAACCCCTTTTACTTCTTTGCCGGCGCTGGTTACGCCTTTGTATTCGAATACTGGCATTATTCAAGGTCCTGTTGAGCAACCCATAACACTTCGGAGTTGGTAGTGATTCCTTGGGCCACTTTACGTGCTCCGTCATCGATGAGAGTGCGCATTCCCTTTTCAATTGCTTTTTTCTTTATAGTATTGGAATCAACATTTTTAAGAATTAGTTGACGAATGTCGTCGTCCACCATCATTAATTCGTAAATCGCGGTTCTTCCTTTGTAGCCGGCAAACTCGCAATGCTCGCAGCCTCTTTCCGAAGCCTTGAAAATGTGAGTTGCACCCAAAGAATTAAGCTTAGCAGTAGTCAAAGAGACTTCGGCCAATTCCTCCTCAGAAGGTGTATAAGCAATACGGCACATGGGGCAGACTACTCGTACTAACCGTTGAGCAAGAATGCCTACTAGCGAGCTGGCTACTAGGAAAGGTTCCACTCCCATATCGACTAAGCGAGTAATAGCACCGGCGGCATCATTAGTATGCACTGTGGAGAAGACCAAATGTCCGGTTAATGACGCTTGAATGGCGATTTCCGCAGTTTCCAAATCGCGAATTTCACCCACCATAATTACATCGGGATCTTGCCGCAAAAAGGAGCGCAAGGCATAAGCAAATGTAAGCCCGATTTTCGGACTAACCGGGGTTTGTCCAATTCCTTGTAGCTGATATTCCACCGGATCTTCCGCAGTCAGAATATTTAGATCGGGTTTATTAATGCGAGACAGCGCTGCATAGAGGGTTGTGGTTTTTCCAGAACCGGTTGGACCGGTAACCAACACAATACCATGGCTCTTGGAAATTAGATTTTCCATGCCTTTTAGTTGATGAGGCTCGAAGCCCAAATCTTCAAGATTGAGCAAAGTAGCGCTCTTATCGAGCAAGCGCATAACAATGCGTTCACCATAAGAAGTAGGAATGGTGGAAAGCCTAATGTCCACATCCTTGCCGGCTATTTTAATACGAATACGACCGTCTTGAGGCAGGCGTGTTTCTGCAATATTAAGTTGCCCCATGATTTTTACACGGCTGGCAATGGCTTTTTGATAGCGCTTAGGAGGCCGAATGATTTCATGGAGTACGCCGTCTTTTCGAAAGCGAACCACAACTTCGCGCTCGTAGGGTTCAATATGAATATCGCTAGCTTTTTCCTTAACCGAGCGTTTTAATAAACTGTTGACTAAGCGAATTATAGGCGCTTCATCGTCAGTCGCATCCAGAAGGTCTTTAGGCTCTTCCAGTACGTGGGCCAGAGTATCTAAGTCTTCGTTAGCTTCATCCAGGCTCTCCAGCATTTGCCCGCCTTCATGAGAAGCGCGATCATAGGCGGCGTTGATGGCATCGATAAGAACCGAGGGGGAGGCAATGCAAGGTTCAATGGGAGAATTTAATAGGTTACGAATATGATCGAGAGCAGTAGTATCCAATGGATTATGAATAGCCACTTGTAAAGATTGGTTTTGGCGACCCAAAGGAAGAAGTTTGGCTTGCTTAGCAAAATTTATGGGAATTTTTCTAATAAGCTCTAAATCAATTTTAGACGCATCAATTTGGGATAGAAAAGCCAAATCCAATTGAATGGCCAAAGATTGAAGAATTTCTTCTTCGCTAACTAGTTTTAAGGAAATTAATATTTCGCCTAAACGACCGCCTTTTTCTTTTTGCAAGATGAGAGCTTCATCTATTTTTTCTGGCTTGACGTGGCCTTTTTCGATCAAAATTTGACCAAGAAGACGGCCGCATAAAGACACTGGTGCATTAGCCACCAGCAAAGAGCGCTCGGGGTACGCTTCCTGGTGATTGTAAGAAATTATGGTGGTGGATTCCCTCATTAGCGCACCGTTTTAGTTCACTTCTGGTTGGTATTTACTGCCAGACTCGATGTCCGGGGGTAATTCTGGTATAGGCAAATGGTCATTCTCGGGTAGCGATTCCGGAGGTGGTTGCGGTGGCATAACTTCGGGTGTCTCCGGCGCGATTGGTCCCGCAGAATTCTGTTCATCGCCGTCTTGGGGAGCAATGAGACGCTCATCCACTCCACCAGGTCCTCCATTCTCAATTTTTTTGGAATCAAGACTAATGGTTTTAATCATTTTTGCCAGTGGCCCAATCTTGCGGGAATAATCGATGGGCACTTGATAGCCGGGCTTACGGCCGTAAAACTGCTCAACAAACTGTTGCCTTTCTTTCATTTTGCGTTCAAATATTCGCCGGAAATCAGAAGGGTCGCGAATTATGTAAGGAGTTAGAAAGAGAAGAAGATTGCTTTTCGTTTTTTCTTCGGTAGTACTTCGAAATAGCCAACCAAGCACGGGAATATCGCCTAATAGAGGTACTTTTTTAACGCCTCGGATTGCTTTTTCTTTGATCATTCCTCCAATAACGACTGTTTGCTGATCTTTAGCGACCACTGTAGTTTTAGCGGTTTTCTTGGAAGTGGTAGGGCCGAGGGTGGGGTCGTTGCTAGTAATTTCTTCGGTTTGTTCTTGAATTTCCAGTCGAATAAAATCACTTTCGTTGATTTGAGGCTTTATTTTAAGCTCTAATCCAATATTTTGCCGTTGAATGGGAGCATAATTGCCAAGCGTGCCAAGAACACTATTTAAATCTTTGGTGCCGGTTAAAGTGGAAGCAATTGAAGCCGGAGTAGATATTCCTGCCTGTACGGGCACGTTTTCTCCTACGGTTATTGCTGCTTCTTCATTATCACTAGCCAAAATGTGCGGCGTTGATAATACATTGACGTTCGAAGAGTTTTGCAATGCTTGCAGAACTATAGAAAATGCAGGCACCCGAGGAAAATTGGAATTGATCTCGGAAAGCAACGGGCCTTGCAGTCCAGCCAGAAAACCTCCAAAAGAAGCCAATAGATTAGGGCCTAAGAGCGAGGAACCTGCTACTTCCGAACCGCCGTACAAAAGAGAAGTTTTGTTTTGCACTGTGGCTTCCTTTCCACCGTGCACGGAAACCCCATAGTTAAGATTATTATCTAGATTCACTTCCATTATCACTGCCTCGATAAAAACCTGACGGCGAGGCAGGTCTAGTCTTTCAATAACCTTGATTAAATTTTTGTAATCAGCATTGCTAGCCACAATTACTAAAGAATTACTGCCTTTATCGGCGGTTATTTTTACTTCGCCGGAAAATAGGCTAGCCACTGCGGTCTGACCGCTGGAAGCTGATGTCCGTGTTCGTGTCCGTGTCCGTTGGCTTTTGGCGCCGGTGCCTTGAGTTAGTGATGCCAAAGTACTGGCCATCTCTTCCGCATTCGCATTTTTCAAATAGTAGACGCGTACCGAGCCTTCGCCGGGCATGGGGGAATCAAGTTGCTTCAGAATATCTTGGATGCGCTGGAAAGCGCGATCGTTGGCAATGACAATCAACTTATTGGTGCGTTCATCGGCAATAATCTTAGAAAGAGATGCCGAATCGCCACTATTAGAAGTTGGAGTGGGAGTTCTATTGGAACGAGAACGAACCGTTCGGCCAGAGCGATTGGCGGTATTATTTTTGGGATTTTTATCATCAAAAATTTGACTTAATTTGTCGGCCATATCATTGGCAGAAGCATAGTTTATCTGGATTACACGAATTTCGTCACTGGTGCTGGCACTGTCAAGTTGGGCAATTATTCTTTCTAACCGGTGCATATTCAAACCGGTATCATTAACAATAAGCATATCTGGCGGAAAAGCTATGGCATCGCCATCTTTTGATGCCAATTGCTGGACTACCGAGCGTATTGGCTCTGCTTCAATGTATTGGAGCCTAAATAGCTTAGTAATCATTTGCTCGTTGTGAGTATAAGGAGCATTTTGCTCGAGTACAGTAGGAATATTACTTTGCTTCCCGTCTCGTTTTTGTACAATTTTGTAAAATTTTCCCGCCCGGTAAACAGTAAGCCCGTTTGCATCTAAAGAAGCAAGGAAGGCGGCATAAGCCTCTTTAGCAGTAACCCCAGATTTGCCATGTTCTGGGCCGATTATAGTAATCTTTCCTCGGATATTATCGGGAATAATAAAAAGCTTGCCGGTCATGTCGGAAATGGTTTGAGCCAGCTTATCGATTGCGACTCCTTCGAAATCTAGCTGAAACAATCCATTTTTACGTATGGTTTGGCGATCTGGTCCCTTCTGATCTTCGGGGGTGAGAATGGCTGGGGGCTGACGAGGTTCTCTTGTTCCCGGCAATTGCACTTTCTTAATAGGAGCTTTTGCCTTAGCGGCGCTCACTGCAGGAAACGCCATGGATATTAAAACCGATAGCCGAACAAAAACCAAAAGGACACGCGCAGACTGTTGCATATAGGACCGTTTTGCACTAAGGCGGGAGACTAAAAGTCTACCGCACGTTGTAGACCTTGTGGAAAGATTGATTGTTACGTTCACCTTCAATTTCAATTCGAGTGGAGTTTTTCAGTTTGGCGTAAACTTCCAGAGCCTTAGCAGGATCGTTGATTTCATAGCCGTTAATCCGTTTAATTATATCGCCATTTACTAATCCAATTTTGGTATAGAGAGAGTTGGGGCGTATGGAAAAAAGCTTAAACCCGGTCGCCACTCCGTTTTTAAAGGCAGGCACAACCCGAGCCTGCATGGCAATATTGTTCAGGTTTCCTAAGGCATTATCGATTTCCGATTTGGGAATCTCATAAGTATTTTCGCCAGTTGACCTAATATTTGCGCCAATATTGGAAGAAGGGGCAGCCTTAATAGCGGAAGCCACATGTGAAGCAGCTGCCGAACTAATCCCGGTTCCTCCAGAATTATGCTCACAATCGATATATTCTTTGCGTCCGGCGTTATTTATAAAAACCTTCTTGCGTTCAATTTCAAGAATAGTGGCACTTTGAATGGTGTCGCCTACCATATAGACGGTAGGACCAGAACCATTGTCCAAAGTAGCCATGGACCATTCTGGTGAGTTTGCTAACACGGTTCCTAGAAGGCGCGCACTTAGACTTGTTCGTACTGGCTCTTGGTTTGATAGTTGAGCTAGCTGAGTTTCTTCAGGCGTTTCTTTGGGAGGGACAGGAATGCCAGTAATTCGCGATACCGCCTGGTCAGAAAGATGTTTCCGCTTGGCTACAGAAAAGCTTGCATGAGTGGAGGTATTGCTAGGAGTCAGCTTGAATCCTGGTTCCAGGACTTTGCCTATCCATACGTTGACTGTCTTGGCCGCCAAAAGGGCACAGGCCAATAAGAAGACCAAAGTGACAATCCAAAAGTGCTTTCTAAAAAAAAGTTCCATCGAACACGGGTTTCAAAAAAAAGCAGCGTCCAGGCAACACTTGTGCAGCAAGTTCCATGCCCAACGGGACGCAAACTTTTTCTCTGCAGTGCTAACATGTTGAAGTTAAAGGACAAATTCTTAGCGGGCAAAGGTGCGTTTGCTTGGAAAAGCTTTCTTCATGAAAAAGCCACTTCGGACAATATGTCAAAGGTGATTAGAGATCGGTTGGCCAGGTTTGACAAAATGGCAATCTAGGCTCTGCAACCGGGAATAGCTTTCGCATAAAAGCAACTGGAACGCTTGACAGTCGAACTGATGGAGGATATCGAATTCGTGGTAGGCATTATGTTAAACAGCATAGGAATCGTGTTCGATGGGACGGGAAGCCGAAGGATGTGAAAATGAAGGGAGCCGACAGCGAACAAGTCGATCCCGAACCATGTCCCGAAAAGAAATGGCGCGCGATCTTCGGCGACGTCGCTTATTAGGGCTAATTGACCCTGAAGAACAAGAACTGCTGGAAACACTTAGCACTATGAGGCCGCGTATTCGGTCTGAATGTGTTAATGGGCCTCGCCCTTGTTTTTTTGTATCTTGCAAACATCACCTCTATTTAGATGTGAATCCCGATACCGGCTCAGTCAAAATGAATTTTCCTGACAAAGAGATTTGGGAGCTGAAGTACACCTGTGCCCTAGACGTAGCCGAAAAGGGTGGTATCACCCTAGAAGAAGTCGGTTCCATCTTGAATCTTACTCGGGAGCGCATTCGCCAAGTAGAGACCCGCGGGCTTACTAAGCTGCGCCAAGCAACTGAAGGAGAGTTGCTTACTGAAGGGTCAGATTAATAGCAGAAAGGCGAATTTCTTGAAGGCTCGTTGTCCTCTTTCATTTAAGATCGGTTCGTTCGCGGCGCTATTGGTAGTGGGTGCCTGTATTGCTGTTTGGTATTGGGCAGTCTTTCGTCCGGCAATTCAGGAAAGAGAAGAGCGAATCGAACAATATCGTCAAATTGTAGTAACTCTTGGACTAGGGGGAGCGGTTAATGCTACGGCGCTAACTCATAGTGCCATGCATCCTGACTTGGCTTTTGTTTTGCGGGTGCGCAACGGAATTCCCCTGTTAGAGGAATCGGCGGTTCATTTGGAGCGCTTGTCATTAGTCGATAGTGAGCTCGCCGCAAAATGGGAAAAAGAGCCGCGCAAGGCGCTGGAAATTCTTCGACGTCTGGATACTAATTACGATCAAAAACTGGTTGTAAAGCGGCTCAAACTAAGAGTAGGCGAAAACCAAGAAGAAATTCAGTTTGGATTTTCTACTGTTCACCTTGAAAAGGTGTTGCGCTCGCGTTTGATTTCCAGCGCACTGGTTTTACTTGGTTGTTTGACAATTGCCGTGCTGGGCGCATTAACACTGGCGCGACGTATTGTTCGCCCGGTGCACGAATTAGCCCGGGCTATGGACAGCATAGGAAAGGGTGAGTTTCCTATGGTAGAAGTTCTTTCTAACGACGAAGTAGGACTCCTGGCTCGTGCCTACAATGAAATGGTGCGCGGACTAAAAGAAGGCGAACGGCTAAAAGACACACTTTCTCGCTACGTTTCTGATGAGGTGGCAAACAGAATTCTTTCGGAAAGGTCGGATCTGGATTTGAAAGGAGAAATCCGAGAAGTAACTGTTTTATTTGTAGATATTCGCAATTTTGGCAATCTTGCAGCAAAAATGCCTGCAAGGGAAGTTATGTTATTGCTCAATGAATATTTCGAAATTGTGGTGGAAGTAATTTTTAAGCATCACGGTACAGTAAATAAATTTGTTGGCGATGCGGTAATGGCTGTTTTTGGTGCGCCTTTTTCGGTAGATGATGCTCCTATGCGGGCGGTTCTTTCGGCTATAGAAATTGAGCAGCGAGTGGTATTGGTTAATCAAAAAAGAAAAGCTGCTGGAAAGCCGGTGGTTTTTCTTGGAATTGGAATCAATACCGGAAAAGCAATTGCAGGCAATGTGGGTTCTGAAAGACGGATGGAGTATGCAGTAATTGGCGAAAACGTATTTCTGGCTCAATACCTAGAATCCCTAGCGGGAGAGGGAGAAATACTAATTACCCACTCTACCTACCAGTCGGTGGTTCGCCGGGTGGCGGCAAGAGAGCGAGAGCCGTTCTATATAAAAAGCCGAGATACACCAATCTTAGTTTTCGAGGTGACTGGACTAATAAGCACCCCCCTAGAAAAAAATTAGGAACTGCAGAATCGTCGACGAATGGTGGCAGAAGCCCTGAATAGAGAGACGGTGAGCTACTTACTTAATGCAGAAAATGGGTTCTTGCGGTGGTCTTAGTTTAGCCAATTGCAAAACCCGCCGGCAAATGGGGTTTGGGGCGAGAACCCCGAGTAGAGCGACGGCGAGCTTTGCTTGCCCAAAGCGAAAAAATTGGGGTTTTGCAATTGCCTCAATTGAGTGCCTTGTATGCTACGGTATAAGCGTGCTAGTAGTAAGCCTTATGCGCCTTCGCTTTCTTCCTCAAACCCTTCTCGACTCCTGGATGGATCAAAAAAAAGTCGACCTTTTGCCCGATCGTCTACTTTGTATCCAGAGTGGCAAAGAGTATTCAGCAAAAGAAGCAGCCTTGTTTCTGCAGTTGACTTCCGGTAGCGATAGCGCTGGAATCATTAACAAGGTCAAAAGTCTAGAGCAAATCCGAGCCCTTGGTGCGGAAAGTTTCCAGAATTCCGTGGTGCTAGGCGATGCAGCCTATGAAGTAGAAGGGGGGTGGATCGTCGATGAAGAACAGGAAGAGACTAAAAGTGATAAGGACAACCAAACCCCAGCTAGCGATAATTGCCAGAACCAAGACGCAAACCAGAAAACGGGTTCAATTTCCCAGGGGTCGGTAGACATAGGTAGCTTGATGCAGAGTAGTTTATTGCAAGAAAAACCAGTGGAATCCCGCCCGAGTACCTACCAAAGCACTCCAGAAGTCGATCGCTTGGCGCAACTGCTTTTAGAAAAGCTGGCTCCATAAGGTAGCCCAATTAAAAGCGAGCGGTTTCAAAAAACGAGCAAATAGTAGTTTACAAGGCACCCGACCTAAGCTTTAGAGTATTCTGCCTACAGGAATAGGGATACTCTCTGTCGGCGATAGGTTTTTCTTGACCCCAATGTGCCTTGGCTGTCAAACTTTGAGATTTAACAGGGGATACTTGTGCGCCACAGATATTTTTCTACAATCGGCCAATTTCTATGCCCGCCAGTTAATGGAGTTGCCCTTAGAGGTGGCGAGTGGTTTTGCCCAAGATGGATTTGCTTAAGACCGGTTAGAAAGCTGTCTGCAATTGGTATGCTTGCCTTTTTGCTAGGATGTGTGGAAACCAACACCGGCGAACGTCCTCCTGTTGATCGCTTTCATTACCCGGTATCGGTTGCTGTAAGTGAGCCTCCCGATAGAAAAGGAAAGCCCTTTCTATATGTGGTCAATTCCAATTTCGACCTGGAGTATAACCGAGGGTCAGTGATGGCGGTTGATACCAGTGTTTTGCCAGAACCTCTCAATGGACCAATAGGTGGGGCAGTTAGTTCTAATCAAGGAGTGGTCTTCATTGATAGCTTTGCCGGAATGATTGCCTCTTATACGCCCTTTCAGGACGTAAACTCTCGTGTAATAAGGCTGTTCGTGCCTACTCGTTCGGAAGGGCGGCTATACGCCTTTCAAGCTGATGGGCCACTTTTGAGCTGTTGGCCTGCACAAGAAGCAAATTCAAGTAATTCTCAAGATTGTTTCGATCAGGGGGTTCGCTTGCAGCAGGCAAACAATGCTCGTGTGCGTACGGTAGATCCTTTTGGAATTGCGATAGAAGGCCAGAAAATATTTGTCACACCGCTTCGTCCCTCCGATGATCCTGAAAATTCCGGAAAAAACCGGATTTCCTATTTAGCGCAGTCTAATACGGAAGATCTGCATGATTTGAGCTTTTTTGATATTGGTATTCCCGCATCTCAGGGCATTGTTGCGCTACCGGAAACAGGAGTATTTTTTACCGGAAAGTATATTTCACCATCAATAGGCGAATCAAAGGCTTTGCGCGTTTTGGTAGGTCAAGAAGTAATTGATTTAAAGCTAACCGAAAAAACGCAGGTAGCCGAGGGAAGGGGAATCGCGCGTAGTGCTCATAATGGCCAGCGTCTATTCATTTCCACCAGTGATCCGGACGGATTATTGATTTACGACACTGGTTTGGAAGATGCCAGTGATAGGTTTGTAAACCTTATTTCCTTACCTAGCGGTGCCAGCGAGGTAATGGTTATTGCGCGTCCCAACAAAAAGGACTTGGTAGCGATTGCCTGTACTGATTCCAGTATTGTTGCATTATATGACGACGAATTAGGCGAGGTAGTTGCTATGTTGCACGAGCAGGTGACTGAGCAAGGCTTGGTTACCATTGATAAGCCTTTTGGGATGGCGCAATCGAATCTGCCGGCGGGTAGTAGCGGGGAAAAAAATGGTCGGCGCATATATGTGGCTAGTTTCGGTAATCATTCGTTAAGTGTTATTGACATCCCCGATTTGGACAATCCACGCTCTGCCAAGCTAGTGGGAAGCCTACAATGAAACCAAATTTGCGTCTAAAACGCCTATTGGCCGGTAGAATTTTTTGCCATCCGAGTAGTTACCGCCGAATGGCAATCGGGTCGGTATTGCTGGTTGCATTGTTGGCTGTAAAGGTAAGTTGTGCGGATAATGCTCCCTCTTTATCCGCTGACCTGGAAGGGCCAAGCTCCTTATCTATAGCTGGACAGTTTCTTTTGGTGGCTAACTCTAGCCAAGACGAGCTTCAGGTTTTGGACACTGCCCAAGGTCCACCGCGTTTTGTGCGGGCTCCTAATCCGCTTTTTCCGCTATCCATACCCACCGCACCTGCGCCAGTAGCAGTTGCTAGCTATACCAGCACCGAGGGCGTGACCGCTCCCCTTGCTTTTGCTTTATCGGTGGTGAATTCCCAGGTTACCGCGTTGTCCACCAAAAGATTGGTAACCTTGGGTTCGTTCCCGGTTCCCACCTCTGCCGTTTCCATTGCAATGTTGCCTTATACCGAGGGTAGCGACGTACAGCTTGTTTTGGGAGTGGTAGAAGAGGAAAGTGGAAATGGGGCAATTTATTTAGCCAGCTTTGCTCAATCGCTGGCCCAGTCGCAGTCGGCAAGGACAGAGCTTTTGCAGACATCATTGGACAGCAAATACCAAGCGCCTTTTTTTCAACCGCAGGCCATGGCGATTTCGCCGCGTTTTCCTCAGCGGTTGGCCATAGCCAATCGTCTTGGCGGGGAAAAAGGGACTCAGGGTCTACTGATGTGTGATTTGGCCCCGTCGCCGGCAGTATGTGAAGCGGTAGATGTGGGAGGGCCCTTGAAGTCATTAGCTTTCAATTCAGCCGGAACCCGCTTATTCGGACTATTGGAGCCCGATACATGTACTGCGGAAGCATCATGTAATGGAATAGTGGCGGTCGATATTCAAGATGGCGTCTACACTAAAGTAGATAAAGAATTGAAGGTTCCGGGAGTTCCGCGGGGAATTGCGGTGGCTGCGGGCGAAGCGCAAATAACTCTTCCTGATGGGCAAGTAATTACTGTTGTCGACCCGGCGTTGGTGTCCTCTAGTGATGGTCACCTCTACCCATTGGATGGGGCAAATTTTCAATTACTCAATGGCGTCGATCAAGGAAAGGTAGTGATTCGAAGACCAGATGGTAGTTCGTCATCAGCTGCCAGTAGTGACTTCTTCAATCTATCGATAGGAGACATCCAAGGAAGCCAAGAAAAAATTACGGTTACCTGGGAAGGAGTGCTGGGGAGCTGGACCCAGGGCGCTATCGAGAGCGGAAAAATTGTGGAAAACGGGGCGAATTTTGACCAAAAAGGCATAGAACAGGGCGATTTGGTTGTTTTTGAAAGTTACGAAGGCTGTCCTTCTGTAGAAGCCAATATAGAAGCAGTGTCGGCAAACGAACTGGTATTATCCCATTTTGAAAGTGAATGCTTGCCTCCGGTGTTCTCCTATGCCGTGCGTGTTGCAGACAAATATTTGGTGCAGAGCAATGTCCGCCAGAATCTCGGGCGAGTTTCTCGCGGTGAAACATTTGATGCAGAGGATTTGTCCTTTCGAATTGGAAATAGGGTTTTGGAGCGCGATTGGGCATACGAGTTGGAAATAATGCCTTTTAGTATTGACGTAGGTGCAACGCTGTCCATGCCTAGTGCGGTAGTATCGCACCCAACGTCAGGTCGGTTTTATGCGATCTACTTAGGAGGACATGCTCTAGTCATGGTTGATTTAGCAGGAGCACGCAATGGAACGGCGCGGGGAGTAACGGTGTTTGATTAAGGTGCAAAACCCCGGCTGATAGGGTTTGGGGCGAGAGTCCCGAGTAGAGCAATGGCGAGCTTTGCTCGCTCAAAGCGGAAGATTGGGATTTTGCAATTGCTCATTAGGAGAAAACCGATGTTGAAGAAAATTTTTGAAGTTGGTGAAGAGCAGGTGGGAAAACTGGCCCAGCAACTTATGTCTAACGAACGGTTTGTTAATGCTGTGCAAACAGTAGTAACCAATAGCTTAAAAGCCAAAGGCATGCTGGACAAGCATGTTCGCCTAGCGCTTTCTGCGGCCAATCTCCCCTCTATTGAAGACGTAGATAGTCTTAGAAAGAAAATTGAAGAGCTAGAAGATGCTGTCCGCCGATTGGAAGAAAATGTTTCTAAATCATCTACTTCCTAGGAGCTAGTGGTCTGCCGGGAACCTGAGGCTGTTGTTTAAACCGGTGAGCGCTATGCTTCTGTACGGAGAAGGAAGATGCCAATACCATCCCGAGCGGAAGGGCATTGGTGTTTGTGTGGAGTGTCGCCAGGTAATATGTACAGAATGTACTACTCAGTTCGATGGCATAAATCGTTGTTCTGCTTGTCTGGCGACTATGAATAGCTCGGCACAGGCCACTGTGTGTAAATCCGATTACCGAGCTACTTCCTTGCTTTTTCTTTTGCTGGTGTTTGGCTTGCTGTTTGGTGGATTGGTAGGATTAATCTCGCTTGCTAGGCATTGGTTTTTTTAACTATGGCGGTGGTTGCACCTGATTTGCGTCCCCGTGGACCAGTAGAGTTATACGATTCGGCTATTCATCTATGCATTCGCGGAAAAACCCCGCTAGTTATTCTTTCTATGGTTGGTATGGTATTTCCAGCGGCGTCAGGAATGATATTGGCCGATAGGATAAACCGCCAGCAATCATTTGTTTCTGCTACTGCTATTTTTGTCATGTGTTTGATGATTCGCTCGCTATTTGCAGGGGCGGCATCTTTGTGCTCAGAAGCGGTATTGGAGGGCAGAAATATCTCCATATGGCAGGGGTTTGCCCAAGCTCTCCAACGAGCCCCCTCATTGATGAGTGCCAGTGGAATGATTGTATTCTTTAGCTGGGTGATTAATCCTTTTATACTATTTGTGGGTCTTCTACTCTGGTCGCCGCTTTATGCGGCTCATTCTTTGGTGGTTAGAGGAGAGGCCGGGGCATTTTCAGTAGGGCGGGTATGTCGAAAGCGTATCGGATTGGGGACTTCTTACATTATAAGAATGCTTCATTGGCTGAGTTTTGGCATAGTAATGGTAAACATTCATGGCGGAATTTGGTTTGGAATGTTTTTAGCGCGCAGTTTTTTTGCTGTGGATATTGCCTATCTTCAGAACTTCTGTTCTCATGCAAATTTGATATATGTTTTATTTCTAGTTTCGTTGACTGCTATACTTCTGGAGCCGATAAAAAACGCCTTGGGGGTATTGTTGCTGGTAGACGCTCGTATTCGCAAGGAAGGTTTCGATTTATTAGCATCAATAGAACAACTTACAGCAAACAAAAAAGTAAAAGGGTTGGCGCTGGGAATGATTTTGGTTGGTGTTTTCCCTCTGCATGCCCTGGCTGGCAATGACGATCGCACCGCGGAGAAAATGCAAAGGTTAGCAGAAAAGTTGATTTTACCCATGGCTGGCAACAATAAAGAACACCACACTATTCAAAAAACCATACGTAACGCCAAGCAATACCGCGGCGAAAGGAAGGAAGCACTAGGTCGCTATATTGCGCAGTTCGCGAAAGAATATGAATCTGAAGAAACTGACGAAAGTCGAATGGTTCTGGCTTTGCAACTAAAAATGGCGCTAGAAGAAATGGAGCAACTAAATAGAGGCGACGGATTTTGCCCTGATTGTTTTGCTCCCAAAGAAGCTGCCAGTCAGATTCTGGCGCGCCCAGAATTTGAAAACACCTCCAAAAAGTTAAATGGCAATCAAAATGAAGAAAAAACTAATTACTTTGTTCAGTTATGGGAAAAGATAAGAAAATGGCTTGAAGAAAAAAAAGATAATTCTGCGAAGCAAAAGCGTCAGTATCGAATGACAGGACTAAATGCCAATATTTCACAATTGCTGATTTATGTAATAATAGGTTTGGTCTTAGTAATTGCTATTTGGTTTTTAATACGTTTTAAGAGGAACCAAATTAGTACAACCTTAGTGTCTGCTAAGGAAAATGGTTTACCAGCAAATGAAGAAAGCGAATCGGCACTTTCCCAAACTCCGCGGGGATGGAGCCAGCAGGCCAGTGGGCTTGCTATGGGTGGTGATTACCGTGGAGCGGTGCGCGCTCTTTATTTGGCGGTGCTTTGCGAGCTGCACCGGCAAGGCTGTATTGAGTACGATTCCACGCGAAGCAACTGGGAGTATGTAAAGAATTTTCAAGGAGAGGACTCAAAAGGCATAATTCTGCAAACGCTTACTCGTCGATTTGATTTTATTTGGTATGGGAGATTAGGCGCCAACCAACGAGGCTACAGCGAGGTTTTGGAGCAGGCCAGGCTTATTCTGGAGCATAAGGCAAAAAGCGATGCGTGACCGCTTTGCAATAATGTTAGTGATAATAATTTTTGCGGGAACGACTATTTATCTTTTTGTGCAAACCGCGCGTCGCGGAAATTTCTCCGAACCGCTTTCCACTTATCGTTCGCAGGCCAAGGGAGCGCGGGCGCTCTATTTGCTTGCCCAAAAGGCAGGAATTCGGGTTGTGCGAAGACATTCTGATTTGCGAGATTTGGCTGACAACTTTTCGCGTACCCTGGTGATGCTGGAAGTGAGCACAATTTCTAAAGCCGAGCTTTCTTCACTGGTGAAATTTGTTAGTAACGGAGGCAATCTTCTGTTGGTGAGAGAAAACAAAGCTAGTTCTCCTAAACAGAGCAATGCCAATGAAGAAACCACCGTTTCTCTATCTAATATGCAAGTGGCAGATTTTTGGTCATCTTTCTATGTGGAGTGGATAGCAAGTGAAGAGTCCTCAATTCTTCGTAAATGGGTACCTGGGTTGCCTTCTCGTTATACCGAAGGAGTAACCACGGTAGAAACAGAATCTTCTGGTTATTATGTGCGTCCGAAAGGAGAACCATGGCTTCCTCTCTTAGTTGATTCTACAAACACTTATTTGTCGGGAGCCATTTATTTTCCTTTTGGAGAGGGAAAAGTAGTTTTTATTTCCTCGGCATCGTTTGCTTCTAATGAATTCCTTGCACGAGCAGACAATGCCCGATTTTGGATAAATTTATTGCAGGTGTTGGCCATGCAAGGCAGAATAGTTGAGTTTGATGAATTTCATCACGGCTTTACAGGGGAAAGGTCAATTAGTGAATATGGTGCTCGTCACGGACTGCACTGGGCGGTTTTACAATTATTGCTGGCTCTTTGGTTAGCGATCGCTGCTGGTAAACGTATGGGGAAAACCAAAATTCTTGCTACCGAAGAGCTTTCTTCTAAAGCCGACTATTTATTAGCAATGGCGTATATTTTAAAGAAAAGCGGGCATAAATCTTATGTTGCGCACAAGTTGTTTCAAGGCTTGGTTAATAGCATGCGTTCCTTAACGCGAGTGGGGCCCAAAGCGAATTTGCAAGGAATTACCAATGCCTTGGAAAGGCAAAATCAGGCGCATTTGGCCAGAGTTTTGCTTCAGGCAGAAAATGATTTGCTCCGGGTAAAAGAAAACGAGGAAAAATTGCTATCCTTTGGCAAAACCTGTGCGAGAATTCGAAAAGGAATCGATGGGAGAAGGTTATGACCTTAATTTCTTCACCTAATTCAGCGTCTTTGTCTGAGCCAGGGTCTGAGCCGAAATCTCAACCAGGATTTCAAATCGAAGAGCTGGTTGAAAATGCTGCGTGCATGCGGCAAGCAATTATGAAAGAAGTGCGTAAGGCAGTGGTTGGGCAAGAAGAATGTTTAGACTCTATTCTTTGTGGATTGTTGGCTGGGGGGCATGTATTATTAGAAGGAGTTCCGGGGGTCGCCAAGACATTAATGGTACGGGTGGTTTCCAAGGTTCTGGAAGCGAGATTCAGGCGCATTCAATTTACTCCTGATTTAATGCCAGCTGACATTCTGGGTACTAGCGTATTTGATTTAAAGCAAGGAACATTTTCGCTAATTAAAGGCCCCATTTTTAGTGATTTAGTTTTGGCAGACGAAATTAATCGAGCGCCAGCTAAAACTCAAGCAGCATTATTAGAAGCGATGCAAGAGCGCTCGGTAACATTGGAAGGAGTACCACATGCTCTTTCGCCAGTATTTACGGTTTTTGCTACCGAAAATCCAATTGATTCCGAAGGAACATATCCTTTGCCAGAAGCACAATTAGACCGTTTCCTGTTAAAAATCGAGGTTGGATATCCCCAACCAGAGGAAGAAGACGCTATCCTAGAAAGAGTGGATAAAGGGTTTAAGGCAGATGATATTGAAGCTGCCGGGGTTTGTGCCGCAGTATCGATTGCGCAATGGGTAAAGATTCGCCAGGCTTTGTCGTCTATCCAGATTGAACCTTCTGTGCGTGTTTATGTACGCCAAATAGTGTGTGCTACCCGTTCTTCCTCCCGAGTTCGTTTGGGAGCAGGGCCGCGAGCAGCAGTGCATTTGTTGTTGGCGGCAAAGGCGAGGGCGGTAATGCATGGTCGAACCTTTGTAACCCCAGACGATGTGCGTAGTCTTTCTGGACCAGTATTGAGACATAGGTTGCTTCTTTCTCCTGATGCGGAAATCGATGGAATTGATGCCAGAGAAGTTTTGGATGAAATCCTTGCCTCGGTGGAGGTCCCGCGTTGAGGGGAAATATTCCCGAAAATAGCGGCAGTCGTGTCACCGGGTTTGTTCCCAGTACTCGATTAGTAACCCTGATTTTTATGGCCACCGTTCCTTTGTTATTAAGCTTTTATTTTCCTGCGCTGCGATGGATTATCGGAACATTTGACGGCATTCTAGTGGTGCTTACCGTTTTCGATTGGAAATGGGCAACTCGGGCTCGTATTGAAGTCTCTAGGGTGCAAAAAAGTCGTTTAAATGTAGGATTAGAAAACCAATTAGTAATTACATTAAAAAATTTAACTGACAAGTCATGGATTGTTTGTGGACAAGATAGCGTACCGGAGACATTTGGCATCAATAATATTCAGTTTAAATTCGCTATTGATCCTTTAACGAATAAAAAATGGGCATATAGAGTAACTCCCACTAAAAGAGGAAAATTTACGTTTGAAAACATCTATTTACGTGTACAAGGGCCCATAGGTCTCTGTTGGTTGGAGCGGGAGTACCTAGCTAAACAAGAAATGGGAGTGTACCCTGATTTGAGTGGGGCATCGCGGCTAGTAATGGCCTCGGCCAGTAGAGATTTAGAAAACCTGGGGTTACGCAAACTACAGCGCGACGGATTTGGGAGTGAATTCGCGAGATTGCGTGAATACGTACAAGGCGATTCTCTGCGCGATGTTGATTGGAAGGCTACTGCTCGTTGGCATCGTCCAGTAACGCGCGTGCGCGAGACTGAACGCAGTCAAACTGTCCTAATCTGTTTAGATGCAGGAAGAACCATGGCGGCGCGGGTAGATTCCATGACTAAATTGGACCATGCAATTAATGCTGCGCTTTTCTTGGCTTTTATTGCCATCCAAAATGGAGACCGGGTAGGAATTGCGGTTTTTGCGGATGGGGTGCGTGCCTTTTTGCCGCCTAGCGCGGGGAAGCCCCAGTACCGACGTATAGTCGATTTACTGTATCGTACTGAACCCATTTTGACTTACGTGGATTATCAGGCTCTATTTCGTGAGCTGGCGACTCGCCTGCACAAACGCGCATTAGTTGCGGTACTAACCGACTTGATTGACGAAGAGCAAGCGCAGTCATTATTGATACCTCTAAAACGCTTGGCTGTTCGGCATGTTCCTATTTGCATTACCCTAAGAGACCAGGCGGTGGAAGATTTGATTTGTAGAAACCCTCAGGAATCTATTGATGTTTTTAAACAGGCAGTGGCAATAGACCTTTTGGAGGAGCGCGAGTACGAAAAAGCAAAAATCGCTAAAAATGGAATTCATATCATCGATTCCACTCCACGAAATCTTTCTATTGCGGCAGTTAATCGATATTTAGAGATCAAGCGACGAGGATTAATTTAATGCAGAAAGGCTAGCAACTGATGGCAGTTTTAGAAGAACTTTTGTCTATCGATCAATCATTGTTTCACTTCATCAATCGGGATCTTGGGGCAGTTGTCGACTGGTTAGCAGTAGCAATTTCCCGAAGAGCGTTCGGCATTATTTTGGGAATTCTGGTATGTTTTTGGCTGATAAAGGCGGCTGGTTCAAAGTCTATTGGTCAAATAGTATCGCTAGGACTAGCCATTTTAATTGCCGATGGAGTGGGAGCGCGCGTACTTCGTCCGTGGATAGGACGGGTTAGGCCTTGTTATTTTCTTCCCGAAGGTACTTTTCGCAATTTGGCTTTTGCAGCCAATGCAGGCTCGCTTCCCAGTTTGCACGCCGCAAACTTTTTTGCTCTCGCATTAATAGGATCGCTGGCTAATCGAAAGTTGGCGGTACCTTTGTATGCCATTGCAATAGCCGTAGCTATTAGCCGTGTGTACTTGGGAGTTCACTGGCCGTTAGATGTTGTGGCGGGGGCGGTTTGGGGAACATTATGCGCTTGGGTTGCCTGGCAGACTTCGAGGTTTGGATTTCGCAGAAACAAACAGTATTTTGGAGCCCATAAAGAAAAGGTAAAACTATGAAAATTCGTTTGGCCAGAAGAATGGAATTTTTACGTGCTTCTGAAATTCGAGAAATATTGAAAGTTGCAGTTAGGTCAGAAGTAATCTCACTGGCGGGAGGTTTACCTGCTCCGGAATTTTTTCCATTAGAAGAGTTAAAAAAAGTTCGGGCTCATCTTTTTGAGGCCGAAGGGCCGGCGTCAATGCAATATTCTACTACTGAAGGGTATTTTCCGCTTCGCAAGTGGATTTGTGAGCGAATGAATAGTAAAACGGGAACGTCAATGGTCGCTGATGATATTTTGATTACCAATGGAGCGCAACAGGCAATTGATTTAAGTGGAAAACTGTTTTTGAATGAAGGAGACGCTGTTTTGTGTGAAAGCCCTTCCTATACCGGGGCAATAAATAGCTTAAAAGTGTATCAACCTCGATTTATTGAAATAAAAACTGATGCCGAAGGCATGATTATTTCTGATTTGCAGCATCGGCTGGAAACAACCGATTGCATTGGTTTGGTTTATGTAAATCCTGATTTTCAAAACCCTAGCGGCCGGACCTGGTCGCTTTCTCGACGCCAGCAATTCATGGAGCTGCTGGGCCGCTATTCTATTCCAGTGATTGAAGATTGCCCGTACCGAGAAATCCGCTTTGCAGGCGAAGCATTGCCCTCACTTAAATCCATGGATCAGCAGGGTATGGTGGTGCATTTGGGGACATTTTCAAAGATTTTTTGTCCTGGTTTTCGCGTGGGATGGGTTGCCGCAGATCGTTCTATAATAGAGAAATATATTCTGGTAAAACAGCATGCTGATTTGCATACTTCTACCATTGGACAAATGGAAATTGCCACCTATTTGTCTATGTATAATATTGATATTAATCTGGAAAAAATTAGAAAAACCTATATGTCTCGACGAAATGCCATGATTAATGCACTGGAAAAAGAATTCCCTGAAGAAACTCAATTTACTCGACCTGACGGCGGGCTTTTCATTTGGGTGGAATTGCCTGGCCAAGTAGACGGTCACGAGTTATTGCGGCGCTGTATTGAAGCCAATGTTGCTTTCGTGCCTGGCAGCTCTTTTTTCCCGAATGGAGGGCACGCGAATACCATGCGACTTAATTATTCCAATGTGAAGGAAGAGCTTATTGAAGAAGGAATATTTAGAATCGCAAAGGTGCTAAAAAGTTTGGTAACTATTCAGCACTAGCCACTTGGCGAGTAACCAGAATTTAAAACTACGGTCTTTCCGAGCGTAATGCCGTAGGCATGAAGTCGAGGAAGCATTGGGCCTCGATAAAGTTGGCCTGAATTTCTTGTAACCCCTCGTTATCAAGAAAGAAGGGTGCTGAATATTTGCAAAGTTTGTAGAAGCTGTTTATTTAGCTTCTTCTACAAACAATCCAATGCGTATGACGGCGCTAATAGACATTAGGCCGCCAATGATAAAGGGAGCGTTGGGCGCCATGGCAAATAGGACTCCCGCAATTATGCTGGCAAGTAATAAGCCAATGTCGACAATGGTATTATAAAAACCCAGAGTCGTAGCTTTGAATTCGCGGGAAAGGACTACCTCGCAATTGGGATCTTTTACTTGAAACACGTTCTTTTGTTATTCTTTCGGGCGTTGAGAGTTTCAAAAAGTCGACCATTGTAATCGATGGGCAAATGTAGTTTTTGGAAGGCGAATTAATGCAATTGTAAATTTTCTGCTTTTATACGTGTGGGAGAATTTATGCGCAATAGTGGTAAGAAGACATTTGGGCTGGTAGTAGCAGTTACATCTCTCTTTGTTTCATCTCATCTTTTCGCCTCAGAGAGTTCCAAAGACCTAAAAGCAAGTCTTGCCGAGCTTCCCGGTCTTGCTGAGTTTCCCGAGAAAGGAGCGTTTGTCGACTTGGTAAAAGCTTTGGACGAAGCCTATACGGAAGGAGTTATTAAAATTCAAATAACACCATTTGCCCGATCGGTGGGCAGTGTTATAAACGGAACAGCAGATTTTCATATTCCTACAATAAGAAATCCCGCGGTCGATCAATCTCAACTGCCTTATTCCACCGTGAAAGTTTCTATGGGGTCGGTATATTTCAATATATATTCCAACACGCAAAACTTAATAACCAAAAAAAAGCTGGACGCTGCGATGGCTTCTGGAAAAAACAAAATGCCTTACCAAATCGAAGGAGTTGGCGGTATCGAAAGCCAATATCCTTTTCATGTTATCGGCTCCAATAGCGTAGAAAACTCGTTAAAAAAACTATCTGCTGGAAGAATCGACGCCCTAATTTGGGCGCAAGAAGAAACCGATGCGGCGCTAAAAAAACTCCGGCTGAAAAACATTCATCGCGAGCCATGGATGTCTTTCGACGACGCTATTGTTATTCCTAAAGGAGCAAGAGGAGAGCAAGTGGACAAAATTCTTTCCAAGGCGCTGTTAGCCTTGAAGAAAAATGGCAAACTCGATGTTTTGTACCCAAAAATTCATCGTCCCTATGAAGACTGGCAGCCAGCGAAGATGGGCTGGTAATTCGGTCAATTTTCGAATTTTGGTACTAGTTCTTTGGCTGCATGGCTTGCCCATGCAGGCGGGCCAAAATGACCTAGGTGGTTTTTGACAACCGGATTGTCCTTAAGGGAAGTTCCCTCACTCTAAATTTCTATTTGGGAAGAGGGAATTCTTGGATGGCGCGTAACTTGCAGTTAATCTATTTGCCCGTGTCGAATCCGGGGGCTTAACGGTGGATTTGATTTTGAGGAAATCAGTAGGAGATTTTATGCTTAAGGCATTGTGGGGAGATCGTAATCTTAATTCCAAATTTTTAATACTTTGTGTGCCATCTCTTTCCCTGGTTCTAATAGCTACTGGTGCCTATCAGTATAAAAGCCAGAAAGAGCAGTTTACCCAAATGCTCTTAGCTTCTATTGAAAGTGCTGCTTCCCGACTATCATCCAATCTCCAGGCTCCGGTGTGGAATTTTTCTAAAACGCAGGCCTTGGGCCAACTTTTTGTGGAAATGTCTACTCCTGATATTGCCGCTATTGTAATTCGTGATGAAAAAGAGGAAGTTTTTGCGGCAGCGGGCAGAATCAAAGGCAAACCATCAGCCATGAATTCGTTTCGTTCGGTTCCTGGTACCATGGTTAAATCATTTGATATTGTGTGGGAAAAGAAAATTATCGGCAAAGGAGAAGTTTATTACGTTGACGATTACCTTCGTTCTCGCCTACGTTCACAACTGGCGGGAACACTGATTGCAATGGTTATTCTCGATATTGTATTGAGCATATTGTTGTACCTAATCGTTTCTTCTTTGGTGATTACTCCTATTCGCGAATTGACACGCATTTCCGAGCAGATTGTACAGACCGGCGATCTTAATGAAGGCGAATATTTGTTTTCTCAAAGCAGGCTTCAATTAGTCATGAACTCGAATGATGAAATTGGGCACTTTGCTCATTCATTTCACCAGATGGTTGCGTTTCTGAAAAAAATAGCGCAAGCCATGGAAGCCCTTGCCGCCGGTGACTTGAACACCGAAGTAACCGCAGTTTCAAATAGGGATGTGTTAACGTCGGCGTTCAATAAAGTAAAAATCAGTCTATGCGACATGACCTCTGAGCTTCATTGCTTAATTGAAGCGGCTTCCGAGGGGAAACTGGTAACTCGAGGAGATCCGTTACGCTATCAAGGTGCTTATCGACAAATTGTAGAAGGAATGAATCAGCTTTTTGATACCATTACTGGCCCCATTCGTATTGCAGCCGAATCGATTGATCAAATAGCTCGCGGGGTGATTCCTTCTTTTATTGCTAACGATTTTCAAGGAGAATTTGGACGGTTGCGCGATAATCTCAACACTTGCTTTTCCAGTTTGCAGGGATTACTCGATGGCATTCATACCATGCACGCTCAACAACGAATGGGAAATTTAGATGCAGTCATCGACGAAAGGCGTTTTCAAGGAACCTTTCGACAGGTCAGTGAAAATATCAACCAAACTGTACAAATTCACGTAAAAAATTTAATGCAAATTTTAGAAATATTGAGCTGCTACGCCGATGGGAATCTGGAGCCAGTCCTGGAGAAACTTCCCGGAAAACAAGTAGTGATCAATAATAAACTCGATCAATTACGCGACAATCTTCAAAGATTGATTAAAGAAGTGCAGACCATGGCCCGCGCAGGAACCGAAGGGCGGTTATCGGTGCGTGCGGATGCCTCAAAATATGGTGGAGAATATCGCAATATTGTGGAAGGACTAAATGCAACTCTGGATGCTATCGTGGGCCCCTTGAATATGGCCATTGAGTATTTGAAAAAGTATGCTAGTGGCGAGACTGTGGAAAAGATTACTATTAACTATGCGGGCGAATACAATGAATTGAAACGGTGTATTAATGAAATGGTCGTTGTGACTGAAATGCGCGATCACGATATGGAGTCGCTTATTCTTGCCGCCGCTCAGGGAAAACTTGATGTGCGTGGTGATCCCACCCGTTACTCGGGAGCCAACGGCAAGCTCATCGAGGGTATAAACCGCATGTTAGATAGTATCGAACAACCATTGAGCGAAATTGGAGATGTGCTAAAAAAGATTTCCGAAGGAGATCTTGCCGCTCGTGTCGAGTCTAATTATTCTGGCGAATATGACGTTATTAAAAGCGCCACTAATACCGCTGCACAGCACGTATCCGCCGTTATCCAAGGAATTGAACAAAATACGCAAGCATTGGTAAGTGCTGCCGGAGAGCTTTCTTTGGCCAGCAAGCAAATGTCCACTGCCGCAGAGTCGACTGATTCCAAAGCCAAGGCAGCGTCTTCAGCGGCAGCAAAAATTAGCAAGAATGTGCAAATGGTTTCCGCTATTACCGCCGAGTTTTCATCCAGTGTTCGCGAAATCGCCAAAAATGCCGTGGAAGCTTCTTCGGTGGCCAATGCAGCAGTAGATACTGCCAAGCAGGCCAATGAGTCGATTACCAAACTCGGTCAGTCGAGCTCAGAAATTGGAGAGGTTGCCAAGGTTATTACCTCTATCGCACAGCAAACCAATCTTCTTGCGCTCAATGCTACAATCGAAGCCGCTCGCGCTGGTGAGGCAGGGAAAGGCTTTGCGGTGGTGGCAAACGAAGTAAAAGCACTTGCTATGGAAACTGCTCAAGCCACTGAAAAAGTGACTCGTCGAATTGAGGCTATTCAACAAGACACTCACGGAGCGTTAGAATTCATTGGTCAAGTAGTAGAGGTCATTTCCAAAATAAACACGCTTCAGAGCGCTATTGCCAGCGCGGTAGAGGAGCAGAGCTCGGCCACCAGTTCTATAGAAAGCAATGTAGCCGAAGCGGCGCGCTCTACTGAGGAGATTGCTAGCAATGTCAATGGAGTTGCTGATGCTGCCTTCCATACAACCCAAGGAGTAAGCAGCACGCGAAATGCGGCGGCGAATTTGTCTTCCATGGCAAGCCAATTGCGGGCGGTTGCTTCTCAATTTCGCCTCGACCGTCATGCGTAGCCGAATGATTACAACATCTCGCCGCCCCAAATGCGGGAGCGGCCGCGATCGTACTCTCTAACTTCAGACAAGCTTTCTTAATTCTTGCAGCGATCAGCGCAATGCTGCATCATATTGTGGCACCGTTCGCGGTGTTACTATGACCACTTGCTCTTGACATTGGCCTTATTGGAATCAGGCAGTTTTTGCCGTTCGGCTATGCGACCGGTGCGTATCACGCTGCCGGGTGTCTAGGAGCATATGAATGCTATCTATTTATCTGGAACAGATTTCCTTTGCTTACTCTGATGCTTCGTCAATTATTAGATTGGCGAACGCCCATATTTATGCGGGATGGACTGGTTTGGTAGGAGAAAACGGGGCAGGAAAAACCACGCTTCTACGTTTAATAGCTGGCGAACTTGGCCCAGATTCGGGACGCATATCTATTAAGCCAGACAACTTACGGATAGTTTTATGCACTCAGCATACCGAAAAAGTGCCCAATCGAGAGAGCCAAGTGCTGGCTTTTTCCAATGATAACCACACGAAACGACTTCGGAGCCTGCTTTCGCTTAAGACAGATGACCTAGAACGGTGGCCGACGCTTTCTCCTGGCGAACGTAAACGTTGGCAGATAGGTGGCGCGCTGGTTGCGGAGCCGGACATACTTTTATTGGACGAACCAACCAATCATGTGGACGCTCAAGCACGTGCGCTACTTACAAGCGCACTGCTGCAATTCCGAGGTATTGGGATACTGATATCGCACGACCGCACTCTATTGGATAACCTTACAACTAAAACGTTGCGATTACACCAGGGTGAGTTATGCAGCTACCTGGAAAGTTATTCCCAGGCGCGCTTCTTATGGGAAGCAGAAATGCAGGCCAAATGGGACCAGCGAGCGCAAGCGCAAAAGAAGGCACATCAGATGGCCAAACGCCTTGCCGATGCACGGCGAACGCGAGATGCGGCCGAGCGTTCGCAATCAGGAAAGCATAATCATCGTAAAGACCGAGATGCTCGTTCCATTAACGCCAAAACAACCCGATCATGGGCAGAGAATCGGCTCGGACGAGAGGTATCCCGCCTTCGGACCGCTACCCAACGAGAATACGCCAATATTCCGAAGCCTCCTAGCAAGGTTGAGCTAGGTCGTTCGGTATTTTTCGCTTTTGAGCACTCTCCTCGTCGAGTGCTGCTCTCGCTTAGAGGCCAGGTATATGCTGGAAAAAATCAGCTTCTACAAGCAGTTAGTATTCAGCTAAATCGTAACGATCGCATCCGGCTCGCGGGCCCAAATGGGGCTGGCAAGACCTCGCTAATAGGTGCGCTGCTGGCAAATTGCACCTTGCTGGCCGATCGGCTGTTAGTGTTACCCCAAGAGTTACCACCTGAAGCAGGAGCAGCTTTGCTTAAGGAGGTTCACTTTCTCTCTAAAGATATACGCGGACGGGTTTGCTCGTTAGTGGCGGCGCTAGGCAGCGATCCTGATCGCTTGCTTGCTTCAAATTCTCCATCTCCCGGAGAGACACGAAAGCTGCTACTAGCGTTAGGATTGGGCAAACATGCTTGGGCTCTGGTATTAGATGAACCTACTAATCATCTTGATTTGCCCACCGTAGAGCGACTAGAAACCGCACTTAATGCATATCCTGGCGCAATTCTTCTAGTCACACACGATGATAATTTTGCTGAATGCTGCACGACTAGGTGCTGGCGCATTACTCATGGGCGACTGGAAACGTAGTGCTATTATTCGCATCAATGACCAACTGGGCAGGCAATTCGCGCTGCCCAGTGGCTAATTTGATTTCCGTCTAGAGTTTTTGAATCCGCCCGTCGATTAAAGATTCGCTTTTTATCGGCCCAGATTTTGCTTTTTCCTTAAGAAAATTTACAAAAGCATCTAGATCGTTAGGACCGCTTTCTGCAAGCACTTTTGCTTCTAAGAAAACTGTAAATCCGTCGCCGCCGGTTGCTAGGTAATTGTTAACTGCGACTTTATAAGATTTTGATTTCTCAACTAAATCGCCGTTGGCTAGTTTTAAAGAACCTTCCACTACTCGTTTGCCGGCAGTGGCATTCTTGGTCCAAGAATAGCGGAAGCCAGCTATCTGAAGAAAGTTGGGTTTATTGCTATTCTTCCATTGTTGCTCCAATAGGTCGTAAAGTTGATTTCCAGTCATTTCGAGTAACATAATCCAGTTAGCGAAAGGCTGCGTATTAAAGCAATCGTTCCAAGTAACAATACACTCTTTGGCATGGCAGTTTGCAGGGAGGCTAGCACGGATTCCCCCGCGGTTAGTTATTCCAATATTTGCTCCGGTAGAAATTTGATGTGCTTCTGCAATTAGGTTCCCCAAAGCTGATTCTCCAGAGTTATTAGAATCGGCAGGAATAACCCCATTGGATTTGCATATCTCTTGGGTTGTATACGGTTCGACCCGGACTTCGGAATCTTTAGTCAGCTTGGCAATTTCTTCATTGGGGGCAATATTTTCCGCGTAGGTAGGAACAATTTTAGCGGATTTTTGAACTATATCGAAACTATCTTTGTCAACAGTAAGATCAATATCCGCATAGGCGGTGCCTAGTCTATATGCCTGAGTTACCAACACGTCTTTTCCTGCTGAATTCTTCAGAAGAGCATTGGTAAAGGAATGGGTATGGGCAGTAATGACCACGTCCACTTCCTCATCTAATTGGCCAACCAAATCAATTAATTCCTTGGAAACCTCGCTATTGTTTAACCCACTATTAGTGTTGGTGCTTCCTTCGTAGGCTTCCAAACCCTCTCCTCCTCTGTGTATTACTGCCACTATGGCGTGAATATTACGCGCCTTGAGCTGCTGAACATGCTTATTGATAGCATCAGCTTCGTCCTCAAAGGAAAGCCCTTCAATAGAGGAAGCCATCACTGATTTGGGAGTATCGGTAGTAACGGCTCCCACGAATGCGATGGGTGCACCGTCGATGACTTTGATTACGTAAGGACGGAAGAGAAGCTCTTGTTGCGAGTCACGTAGGTTGGCGGCCACCACCGGGAATTTGGCTCCCTTCCAGGGATCTTCAAGAAATGGCCCTTTAGGGTGATTACCTCCTCCCAGAAGACGCATAAGCTCCGGTACTCCTTCATCTAGCTCGTGGTTGCCGGGTATGCCTACCAGATTGCAATGAGGGTGGAAAAGAACGTCAAAGCGCTTTTTGAGGGATTGCTGGTCGGATTCAGCTTCAGCAAGCGCATGGGGTGCTATTGTTTTGCAATGAGAGTTGGCGAAGTAATTGAAGAACGAAATTGTGGGTTCGTCTTGAAGTAAAGCCGAATTAGCTGGCGAAGCCCCTATTAAATCTCCTGCATTCACCAGAATAGTGCGGTTTTCTCGACCTTGGCGCGCCGAATCTAGATAGGCAGCTACGACTGCCGCGCTTCCCGCCGGTTTGTCATTTATGCGTTTGCCGGAGGAAAGCTGACCGTGGAAGTCATTGATGGCTAATACTTTTAGGGAGACGTTCTGCAAAATAGCCGGACAGCGAACGTTTAGAATCAAAGAGGCGCTTAATATAGCGTTGGCTTGAGATTTTTTGGCCTGAACGGAAATGGTAATAGGGTGGTTGCCGCCTCCTAAAAGTTCGCAAGAAGCAGGAATGTAAGTAACTGTATTATCTTGTACGGAGAACTCACCCTGCTGGGCGCCAAAGAGACCGTCGTCCCAAGAAAAAAACCATTGCGAAGATGAGTCTTTTATATTGGCAGTGAAAGTAGGAACCAAATGGTCATTTGGTGTGTATTCAGTAACGTTTGACTGAAGGGAAAGAATTGTATCTTGATCACATTTTGTTTTACCAATCATGTTATTACCGCATGCTCCGGAAAGCATTCCAAGGCCTATAAACAAGGGAACGGCCTGAAAATGGAAAATTTTTTTCATAGATTCTCCCCATTTTGGAAAAGGTTTGCTTTCCAATCTACACCGACTGGATTGAATGGGACGAAAAAATTGGCGTCGTGCTAAGAAAAATTAATGGCTGAATCTCTGGTTCTCTTTTTTGCCCAGTGTTTTACCCAAACCAAAAGGAGAAAGATCGTTTACACAGAGATCGCAGTCCTTAACGTTATCTGCGGTGGCGAATCCCGAATATCCTGACCAATCGCGATCATCAAATGCTAGTCCATCTCGAATTTCAACCGAAAAAGTGGTAGCGTCTTTTTTATTATGAATATGCATTTCGAAAATTCTACCCCGTACCAAATACTTCTGAGACACCACCATTTTCTTAGGATCGATATATTGTCGAGGAGCAAGAACCACCTTTACCGACAGGTAGTCTTTTTCTGAGTTTTTCTCTTCAACAAGTGCATCAACTGGAGTGCCTTCAGTGAACCGGTCAAAGATGTTCTTTTGTTCATGGTCTTTTTTAAGAATCTTTAGAGGGATCTGGAAATGGGCAACTAGAGGGGAGTTTTTGGTGGATTTTCTGGATTTCCCCTGTTGAACGTCGGATAAAATGAGTTGTGGCCAGGCAATATCGCGATCCAAGTAAGAATTGCGAAACTGTTGCCAGGCAGAGAGTCGTGAAATAGTAGGGGCCAAAACTACTTCTTTCTGAAACTTCTGAAATAACGGTGTAATGCCAAAATCAATGCTGTCACTAAAATGGATTTTTTCGACCGCGTACTCCATTCGTGCCAAATCTATAGGAGCATTCCATTTCTCTTTGAGATTGCGTGCCGTTTTTAGCCACGCCTTTGGTGCCTGACGATCAATGGCGGCGCGACGAAGCATATGCAGCAAATATTCATGGGCGGGAAAGCGCTCAGAATTAATCGGAGCGGTGAAAACACTAAAAATTGGAAAGCGATCGTCTTTTTTGTGGAAATAGGGAGTTGCCTCGGCAAATGCGGCCAGAAGCGAGGCAGCTACTTTGTCGCAAGATTCCTTCATTGGCATGCGCGGTAGCGCTTTCAATAACTTAGTGTTTAATATGCGTTCGTCTTCTGGCGTTTCTTTCCATACGAACGGTTTTTTGGCAAATATTTGCTCTTCTTGAGCAAAGCTAGGAACGCTCTGGCCTATAAATAGTAACGGCAAGATATATGTAAGCTTCATTTGATCATCCCTTCGCGATAAGGCATCTACTGTAACCAAGACTACATTCCACGAGGTTACACCTTGATCGACCAAGAACAACACCTTCGCCTACTTCAACGTAAACTACTAGCCTGTCGCAAGTGTTCGCGAATGATTGGCCCGGTAGTTTGCGGACAGCCAGTGATGTCTCCGATTTATCTCTTGGGTCAGGCTCCCGGGCCTCACGAAGGAAAATTCGGCCGACCTTTCGCGTGGACTGCTGGCAAAACCCTGTTTCGCTGGTTTTCTCGACTGGGGGTGGAAGAAGAACGTTTTCGTAGTTCGGTTTACATGGCGGCGGTGGCTCGTTGTTTTCCCGGTAAGGCAGAAGGAGGAGGTGACCGCCGTCCAGACGGAGAGGAAATCAAAACCTGTCGAGCTTACTTTGAAGAAGAGGTGCGTATTCTTCGTCCTCGCTTGTTGCTTCCGGTGGGCAGCTTGGCAATTGAATCGCTGTTAAATCGGAAAGTAAAGTTAGCTGAGGTAATTGGGGAAAAGCTCTCCATTCGCCTAAATGACCAAAAGTGTGAGGTCATTTGTTTGCCGCATCCTAGTGGTGCCTCTACCTGGCATCGCATGCAGCCCGGTATTAACTTGCTGGAGAAAGCTCTTCAAAAGTTAGCCGAACATCCCGATTGGAAAGCTACTTTCCCCTAAACTCGTATTGTAGTCGTACTTTTGCCCAAGCGTAGTTGACGCTCCCCGTTGTTTGCTTATAATGGACTTAACTAGTCCATGATTCTTGAAGCCAACATTGGTTCGATTTTACTCCATTGGTGAGGCGATAGGCGAAAAAATGGCTATTCGGTTTCCCATATACATGGATCATCAGGCGACCACCCCGGTCGATCCTCGGGTATTTACCGGTATGGCGCCCTACTTTTGCGAAGTTTTTGGCAATGCAGCCAGCCGTTCCCATTCATTTGGTTGGAAGGCAGAAGAAGCAGTAGAACTGGCCCGAGAACAGGTAGCCGCTTTGATTGGAGCGGCTAGTGGAAAAGATATTGTCTGGACCTCGGGAGCTACCGAATCTACTAACCTGGCTTTGAAAGGCGTGGCCGAATTCTACCAATCTAAAGGAAATCACCTTATCACTCAAAAAACTGAGCACAAAGCTACCTTAGATACCTGTAAGCGGCTAGAGCGCAAGGGGTATTCAGTTACCTATTTGGACGTAGGTCGAGACGGAAGAATCGATCTAAACCAATTGGAAGACGCTTTCACTGAGAAGACCATCCTAGTTTCCATAATGTTGGCCAACAACGAAGTTGGAACCGTACAGCCCATTGCCGATATTGGGCGGATGTGCCGCCAGCGAGGGATACTGTTTCATTGCGATGCGGTGCAAGGGGCGGGAAAGGTTCCCTTTGACGTGCAAGCAGACGGAGTGGATTTAGTATCGTTATCCGCGCACAAAATTTACGGTCCAAAAGGAGTGGGGGCTTTATATGTTCGCCGAAATAAACCGCGGGTGCAGCTAACGCCATTAATCGACGGGGGCGGACATGAGCGAGGTATGCGTTCGGGTACATTAAATGTGCCGGGCATTGTGGGATTTGGTATTGCCGCCGAAATTTGCAAAAACGAAGGTGCCGAGGAATCGCAAAGAGTAGCTTCATTACGAAACCGTTTGGAAGAAGGTATTTTCAGGCAATTAGATTATGTTTATCTAAACGGCTGCCGAGAGCATCGTATCCCTGGCAATTTAAATATTTCGTTTTCATTTGTGGAAGGCGAAGCATTAATGATGGCCATTAGAGAAGTAGCGGTAAGCTCAGGCTCAGCTTGTACTTCCGCTTCCTTGGAGCCTTCCTATGTGTTGCGTGCCATGGGGGTAGGGGACGAACTGGCGCATACTTCTATTCGCTTCGGGCTTGGTCGGCAAAACACCGTAGAAGAAGTTGATTATGTTGTTAATTTGATAGTGGAGAAAGTGAATAAACTGAGAGAAATAAGTCCTTTGTACGAAATGGCAAAAGAGGGAATTGATCTTCAGTCGGTGCAATGGGTCAATAGTAGTCATTAAAGCGAATTGTTTTTCTCGATGGCATAATTGTGAAAACTACGCGGGAGCGAGCCATGGTATATAGCGAAAAAATGATAGAACATTGTGATAATCCACGTAATGTAGGAACATTGGATAAAAATGATCTTCACGTAGGGACGGGAGTAGTTGGGTCTCCCGCATGTGGAGACGTTATGCGGTTGCAGTTAAGAATTAGTGAAGAGGGAGTAATCGAAGACGCCAAATTTAAAACATTTGGATGTGGTTCAGCCATTGCGTCTAGCTCGCTAATAACCGAATGGATTAAAGGCAAATCGATTGCTGACGCAGCTCAAATTTCCAATCAGAAAGTTGCGGAGGAATTAGAGCTTCCGCCAGTAAAAATTCACTGTTCGGTACTAGCTGAGGATGCAGTCCGAGCAGCAATAGAAGACTTTCGTCGAAAGCAGCAAGCTAACAACGAAAAAGTTCCGTAATTATCCAAAAGGAACAACCGATGGGCTGCTGGCATTGCCAAATTTAATGGGTGAAAAAAGTGCCGAAAGTAAAAGTACTGTGGCAGAGCAAAAATAAAGACCTAAACCAACCAGAGTGCGCAGAAACCGAGGCGGCGCCGGGAGAAATACTGTTGGAAGTCGGCAATAGAATAAATGCGCCTCTGGGATCTCCCTGCGGAGGAGCAGGGGCTTGTGGTCAGTGTCATGTGTGGGTTCGTGAAGGTTTAGAAACCATGGACTATCCCAGTGAAGAAGAATTAGACGCCTTGGAACGCGCTTTCGGTGTGGAAGCGTGCTCTCGGTTAGCTTGCCAGGCTAAAGTTGGTAAGGGGGACATAGTGGTGGAAATTTCACCCGAGAGCCGGCAGGCTTGGATTAACGAGCACCCATAGAAGGGAGGATTTGCTTCCATAACTTGGGTGTTAAAAAGGGCCCAGGAAGACCGCAGATGCGAGCGAGGCGCCGCCGCACCCTCACCCAAGTGATGGCTCATTGGCGGAATTCAGACCCGAGGCCCTTGAAACTAGATGGACTGCGCCCTATTTTTCCTGGTCCGTTTCGAGTTTCCTGGAATCGGGAAGCGGAGCATGCGCGAGCCACATCCGACGGAGTCGCGAGGTGAGATCGTGACGAAGACCAAGGACCAACCTCCTGAGAGCGGCAAGTTAGGCTTGACCGAGCCCCATGCCGGAAACCCAACAGATCCCGTCGCGAAGGTCGCGCACAGCGAGATTTCGGCAGTGGGTTCCGAGAACGCCCCTTTCCCGGTCGTTGGGCTCGGCGCCTCGGCCGGCGGACTCGAGGCGCTGCGGCAGCTCTTCGCCCACCTGCCTGCCGAGTCGTGCATGGGCTTTGTGGTGATCCAGCATCTCGATCCCGACCGGCCGAGTATGCTCACCAAGGTGCTAGAAGGTGTCACCCGGCTGCCAGTCGTCGAGGCGACCAGCGGGATGCGCGTGGAGCCGGATCGTGTGCACGTGATCCCCTCCGGCTCCGATCTCACCATCCGGCGCGGGATCCTCGCGCTCGTCCAAAGACACAAGACAGGGCGGCTGCACCTGCCGATTGACACCTTCTTTCGCTCGCTCGCCGAGGATGTCACGGACCGAGCGATCGGCGTTGTGCTGTCTGGCTCCGGCGCCGATGGGACGGAAGGGTTGCGGGCGATCAAGGCCGAGGGCGGCATCGCCATCGCCCAGGAGCCGGAGTCGGCGCAGTTTTGCAGCATGCCCGAGAGCGCGATCGGCGCCGGGGTGGTGGACTTTCGCGGCACCCCAGAGCGGATCGCCGGCGAGATCGCACGGCTTAGCCGCCATCCCTACGTCAGGGTTCCCGACCACGCCGAGGGCGAGGCGCGGGAGCCGGCGATCGGCGAAGATAGCGGACTAACGGGCGTTCTCAAGCTCGTGCGCCAGCATGCAGGTATGGACTTCGGTGGCTACAAGCATACCACGGTTTCGCGGCGCGTCGAGCGGCGCCTGGCGCTGCGGCGCGTGGGTACGATGGCAGAGTACGCGGACGTTCTCCGAGGTGACCCGGGCGAGGCGCGAGCGCTCGC
>JBNKEI010000166.1:0-7426 GCA_050288705.1 Myxococcales bacterium | reverse complement strand
AGGAAAAAGGGGTTACAGAACAACTTGCAGAGGCTGCTTTGCAGCCCCCCTTAGAGCTGGCGCTTATTCCGAGCAAAGCTCGCAAAATTAGAGTGTTTTCGGACGGCGCCTCTCGGGGGAATCCTGGACCTGCGGGCGCGGGCGCCGTCCTTATTGGCGATGACGGCACTATTATCGCGAAAATCGGCAAGTTTTTGGGTAACCAAACAAACAACTATGCTGAGTATATGGGGTTTCTAATGGGCATGGAGCATGCTCTGCGACAAGGAGCCACCAACGTAGAAGCCATTGCTGACAGTGAATTACTTGTTCGTCAGCTTCAAGGCACTTACCGGGTAAAAAGCGAAAACATTCGTCCGCTTTTTGAGCAAGCTAAACAACTACTAAGCAGATTTAAAGTGGCTACTATTCGTCATGTCCCACGTAAAGAAAACCAACTGGCCGATGAAATGAGCAATCGAGCCATTGACGAGCAACTTTAATCGTTTAACCTCATCACAGGGTTTGAACAGAAATGAAATAGTGTAGATATTCCATGAATGGTTTCTTAAGGATAGATTCACAAGGTTCTTTGTCCCCAGAGAACGAGACTGTGCAACGAAAGTTGGCGCAGAAAAAGGGGCGTTTTTTCGTACCGCCCACTTCTCCCGATCTTTTACTAGGTGTCCGAGGGCCAGTTACCGGAGAAATAGCTTCTTCCCCTCGCGTGGTATTGGCCGGCGAAATCCCAGGTATTCCGCTAGTAGATGCTCTTGCTTTTCTTAGCCAAATTCGTATGACCGGAACGCTGCGGGTTCTCTCCCCGGTATGCGAGCGAGCAGTGGTTTTTAAAGCAGGTGAGGTTCACAGTTCTGCTTCCGACAACCCCTGCGAGTCCATTGGCGAAATAGCAGTTCGTTTGGGCATGCTTCCAAGGGCTCAGTTGAATAAAGTACTAGCGAAAAAGCCACCTCTCCACCGTGTCGGTCGGCTTTTAGTGGAAGCAGATCATTTGCGTCCCCATGACCTGTGGAGATGCGTGCAATTGCAGGCAAGTGAAATCTTCCACGCCATATTATTATCCGATAAGGGAGTATTTCTTTTTGTTGACGAGCCAGTAGAAGAGCGTGGCGGTCTTGGACTCGACACCCAAGGCCTTCTAATGGATGCCATTCGCCGCATCGATGAAATGAAGGAATTTCGAAAACGCCTTCCCTCTTCCAATGCCTACATTGTTCAAACGAAAACCCCTAACGCTCCGTTGGAAGACAACGAGCAAAAAGCTTTTGATCTATGCACTGGAGACAAAACCATTGCGCAAATAGCACAAGCCTTAAGCGTTACCGAATTTGATGCTACGAAGGTTATTTACCATCTCTTAATGAAAGGATGGGTAAGTGCTCAGGCCACGCCATCACGAAAAAAATCTTCCAAGCAAACTCAGCCAGGTGAAATTATTCGTGTTTTCAATTTCATTTACCGTGAGATTCTAGGTGAAATCGAAAAAGTAAATATGGGCTCGGAGCTGATTGCTTCGGCCAATGTAGCTATTGTTCAGCGAGCATTCCACAACCCCGTGCTTCAAGGAGTTTATTTAACTGCCGATGGAACTCTTAGCGATGATGCGCTAGCTAACTTGGAAAAACTGGTAGATATTTCCAGCTCCAAAGAAGCACTCCTCTATTCCGCTCTTTCCGAATTGATGTTTTTTCTGCTCTTTGAAGCCGGAGAGCTATTGGAACCCAAAATCGATGAAGACCTTGCAAGACGCGTAAAAGAATTGCTTGCTACTATTGAAAGCCCGCTACAATGAATCTAGCTGTCAAAAACGCAGCGGAAGAAATAAATCAAATACCCTATCTTACCGCCAGTCTGCCGGGTATCGGTGGAACCATTAGGTGCTGTCCTGAAGACTTCGAAGTAGAAGAAATTCCCGCATATTCCCCGGTTGGAAGCGGTGATCATCGTTTTTTGTGGGTAGAAAAACGTGGTCGTAATACTCGTGATGTCGCGCGAGAGATTGCCCGTTTTGCGGGAGCGAATGAGCGAGACATCGGTGTCGCTGGCCAGAAAGACAAGCACGCGCTTACTCGGCAATTCTTTTCACTTCCTGCGTCTAAAGAGGCTCCCACCGAAGGAAACGGTTGGCGAGTGCTTTCTTCTGGTCTCCACGTCAATAAACTGAAAATCGGACATCTGCATGGCAACCACTTTAAAATAAGAATCCGTCAGACTTGCAACAATGCATTAGATAAAGCCACATCCATTGCTGAAGCTTTGCAACGGCATGGTCTACCAAATGCATTTGGCCCGCAGCGTTTTGGTCATGGTGGTTCTAATGCGCGGCTGGGCAGAGAACTACTTTTAGGAGTTTCTACCGCGGAAACAAAACGGGCTAAGCGCGATCGCTTCCTACGTCGGATGGCCATTTGTGCGTTCCAATCACTATTGTTTAATCGCATACTAGGAAACCGTATGCGCGATGGTTTATTTGGCACGGCTTTGAGCGGCGATATTATGAAAAAACATCAAACTGGGGGCCTATTTGTTTGCGAAGACTCAGAAAGCGATCAGGACAGGCTTAATCAGTTGGAAATTTCGCCAACTGGTGCGCTATTTGGCCATCGCATGATGACTGCCATGCATGAAACATTTAAGCGAGAAGAATTCGTATTAGAAGAAGAAAAATTAACTCTTGCCTCTTTTGCCGCCTATAAAGGAGAAGCTGAGGGTTCCCGGCGTCCATTACGTGTGCCAATTAATATAAAAATCGAACAAGAAAACGATTGCTTAGTAGTTTGCTTTGCTCTCAACAAGGGCTCTTTTGCCACAGCAGTGCTAAGAGAACTAATGAAAACCGACACTGATTATTCCGCCTGTGAATTACCAGAAGAAAATTAATTGCTAGGAATACATCATGACTGAATTGTTTGGTATTATCGCAGCGGTACTCACCACTGGCAGTTTTCTCCCTCAAGCCATTAAGATTATTCGCGAAAAAGAAACTGCTGGAATATCTTTGGCTATGTACATGATGTTTTCTCTAGGCATTACCTCGTGGCTAATTTATGGAATTATGCTTCATAGTTACCCGATAATTCTTGCTAATAGCGTTACTCTTATTCTTTCTTGTATCATTTTGGCGGTAAAGATTAAGATTGGCTAAGCGAAGCACACATTTACATGCTTCACACTACCCGTATCTCAAGGGAGGAACTAGCCGGTAAATTTTTCTTTCACTCACCTACCATGAGTGTTTCACCACCGATATAGGTGTGGTAAAAAAATATATCTCTCGCCGAGGGGATATCCCTAGGCGTTTCCCCCAGGATGGACGATGACCGATCTGGAAACAGCCGCGAAATCCGAAATCGAAGTAGACCTCCTGGCTGAATCTACTGAAGCGCCAGCTACCTCGAATTCCGAACCCATCAATGTGCTTGATAGGCCAACTATTACTACTCCGAGTGCGGTATCACTCTGGACACATCCTTTAAAACTTGCTGATGTTCAGGAGCTTTTGACTGTTTACGAACGAGAGGTCAAAGCCTTGGGCGACAAGCCTTCGGCAGCATTCATATTTCACGAAATGGGGATTCTTTGGAAAAACATGCTGCAAAGCCCTAGAAATGCTGCTGTCTGCTTTCAAAACGCCTTCCGACTAGCTCCTCAATGGAAAGTAAACATTTGGTCGGCTCGAAATCTTTTTGTAGATGCAAAAAACTGGCCGATGGTTGTCCAGCTTCTCGATGCGGAAATTGCTATCTCAGATAGCAATATTGAACAAATACCCGCAATGTTTGAGAAGGCAGTGGTTTTGCTTCATCATCTTCAAAAAACTAACGAAGCCCAAATTCTATTAGAAAAATGTAAAGAAATAACCCCTAATGATTTCGCAATTCTTTATTTTTTGAACGAAATATATTCGTCCACAGAAGATTTTGCTAAACGCCACCAAATTCGTATCGAGCTCGCAAAGTCAACTACTGACCGTATTCTTTCCAGCTATTTCTATACCTCTGCCGCCCTAGATTGCGAGACCAAGCTGAATCAACCAGATTTAGCGAATGCTCTTTTCTGCTCTGCACTAGCCCAAGATGCGAACGATCCATTTCTAATTTTAGCTGCCCAGCGAATAGTGCAAAGCAAAAATTCTTATCCTGACGATTTAGTTAACATACTCGCCGAACAAGCCCAACGCCAAAACGATGCCTATCTTTGGTACAGTTTAAATCGAATTCATCAACGTGCTGGCAATCCTTCTTTGGCCATTTCTGCATTGCAAAATTACCTAAAAATTAGCCCTAACGACCCTTTGGTTCTCGATGAGTTAGCTGCCTCTCACGAAATGGAAAAGGCCTGGCAACCTTTAACAGAAGTATTAAGTCTCCGCCTACAATCCATGCCCGAAGGAAAAGAGCAAATTTCTGTTCTTCTTCGATTGGGCGCTTTATATGAAGAACAACTCGAAGATGAAAAGCAAGCAATAGAGTGTTACAAAAGAATTCTTTCCATTTCTCACGACTATCCAGCCGCAATCACCGCATTAGGTAAATTGTACAGCAAAAAAGAGCAGTGGGAATTGCTGCTTGATCTATTAAAAATTGAAGCAAAACGAGAAGACGATCCTCAACAAAAGGCCACTTACTGGTATAGAGTTGCTGACGTATTAGAAATAAAGCTTAAGCGTTTTGACGATGCTATTCTCGGATACCAAGAATGTCTTAAATATCAACCCGGATATCTTCCTGCCTACAAAGCTCTCTCCCGCATCTTCGAACTTCTTCAACGCTGGGATGCATTAATTACCCTCAATGAGCAACAGCTAGATCAAAGCAATACTGTCGATCAAACTCTGTCAATTCTTTTAAAAATAGCTCGCATTCACGAATTTCATCGCAATGACCCTGTTTTGGCAGCAGCAACTCTAGAACGTGTTCGCGAACATACATCGCAGAGTATTCCCACCCTCGCAGATTTATCTCGACTTTATGAACGCGCGCAAATGTGGGAGAATTTGCTGAACATTCAAGAAAGCGAAATTGAACAGACATCCGATCCTCGACAAATTTTGTGGCTATTGCAATCAATGGCCGAAATTCATGAAGAAAAATTTCACAATCGAACCAAAGCCATTGAAATATATGAAAAAGCACTTTCTATTTCTCCCATCTATCTACCAGCCCTGAAATCACTTGGACGTTTATACGCAATCGAAAACCGCTGGGAAGAATTGGTAAAAATGCATCGCCAGGAAGCGGATGTCGATCATTTTCCAGAACAAGCAGCAGCAATTTTGTATAAAGCCGGCGAAGTACTGGAACAAAAACTTCAAAGAATTGACGATGCTATCGCTGTGTATTACGAAGCATTGACTCTATCTCCTAATCATGCCCTTACGCTCCATGCCCTTACGCGAATTTTTCTTTCGCAAGAAGCTTGGGAAAATTTGGTTGACACTTTGCGTATACTGGCTGCTGGTCAATCTCTGCCCCAAGAAAAAGCCCTTAGTTTCTTCCGTATAGGTCAAATATGGGAAGAGCAATTAGGCCGTCCAGACCTTGCCATTGAATGCCATTTTGATGCATTGGCACAGTTTCCTGATTACATGCCTTCATTTCATGCTTTAGGACGTCTTTTATTCGCACAAAAACGCTACCAGGATTTAAAAAATCTTTGGGAAAGAAGACTGAAATTAGATGATCATGATGAAGTCAAAAAATGCATTCTTTATCCATTGGCTGTTATTCACTATTATTATTTATCCAACAAAATTCGCGCCACTGAATGTTTGGAATTAATTTTAGAAATTGAGCCAAGAAATAAAAAAGCTTTGTCAATGCTGGCTGAATTACGCCTTATGGAACATTCAGCTCGGTCAGAGCTACTACAAACACTTGCCCTATCGATTGACGACTCGCGTACCGCCTCGCACACGTTAATTCTCGCCAGCTCTTCAGATAGCGACCTACAATGCGATTGCAAAAAAATTCTTCAAGACGCAGTCAAAGATCTGCGCGTAGAGAAACTATATGCCGCCCATCTTCGACAACATCGCCACTGGGACGGCTTAGCATCCTATTTGGAATCCGAGATTTCTGGCCACTCCGAAGATGAGACCTTGTTGTATCTTCTTCTTCGCTGTGGAGAACTGTATGAGTGGAACCTCGGCAACAAACAACGTGCAAATGAAATCTATAAAATGGCTGTCGAAATAGCCCCCCATTGCCTTCCGGCATTACGAGCGTCACGAAGAGTACTCCAATCATTGAATGCCGATAATGATTTTTATTCCATATTACTTAGTGAGGCTGAAGCGACTCACGATTCGCAGGGTCAAGTAGAATGTTTTCTCGAAGCAGGTCTTCATGCTGAGCATAAGTTGAAGAACCTTCCTCTTGCCGGAGTAGCCTTCCAATCAGCTTTTGATATTAATCCCCTTGAGCCAGTAGCAACTGAGAGACTTAAAAAATTCCTCCTACAATCCAAGGACCTTTCATCGCTTGCTAAACTCCATCTGCAGAGAGCCAAAAAATACTCCTTAAATTCGAAAATACACGAAACCGTGGATGAACTTGTTGAAGCCGCACAAATTTACTACGGAGGTTTACAGAATTACGATGAAGCTCTTGCCATTTTAAAACAAGCTCTTCTACTTAAACAAAATCATTTTGGCGCTTTGGGACTGATGGGCGACCTTCAATTCACTATTGGTCAGTATGCGGAAGCACAAAAAATGTATCTACTGTGCGCTGAACAACAAACCAACCCCTCGGATCTGGTCTCCTTATACTTACGACTGGCCGCGATTTACCAAGACTATCTAAGTGATTCGGAGAGCGCCAAAGGGTATCTTCAAAAAATTCTGGATATTATGCCTTGCAACCAGGAAGCCTTGACCAGGCTAGGCACTACCTACCTAGCGGAAAAGGAGTGGGGCTCCGCCGCTGATGTTTACAGGCAGCTAATTGACCTTTCTTCTGAAGAAGATGAATCTATTCACTTTCTGTGCACTTTGGCCCGTATAGCAGAAGAAGGATTTAAAGACTTGGAAGTTGCAGCTACCTCGTACCGACGAGCGCTTGAGCTTGTTCCTGGCGAGGAAATGATCATTGATAAATTATTTGAAATATATCAAAAGCAAAATAATCCGATTGAGCTCGCCACTTTTCTAGAACAACAAGCGAAATTTGCTTTTTCTCGAAAAGAATGGGATTTAGCAACAAAACTATTCAATAAATCCGCAGAAATCTTTAAAAATTGCGGACAGTTATCTAAAGCTGCAGAATCTTACAATCAAGTCATTGAGCTCAACCCTAATGATAATACTGCGCGAGTCCACCTTGCTGCGCTTCTCGCCCAGAGCTCGACAACTAAATTGGTAGCCATAAACGAATTCCGAAAAATATTACAAAGAAATCCTTTTCATACTGAAGCCTATCAGGCT
>JBNKEI010000165.1:0-2829 GCA_050288705.1 Myxococcales bacterium | reverse complement strand
TGATATTGTGGTGCAATACCGGGTGCTTGGCGGCTATGCGGTTTCTACCGATACTATTATTGGTTGCCGTATTAAAAACGAGGACCAGAATCATACTCAAAGCGCCGATGGATTATTAGTCAAATTCGATCTCCATCCAGTGGGTATTTTGCGCAATGGTATTCCAATCACCAAGCAGTCTTTTTAAACATGGAGAACAACTATGGATGAAGTAATAATCAACGAATTGAAATCGCGCCACCCCGAAGTTTACATTCTTACAGCTAAAGGCGGTGAATCAATTGCAGTTAGGCCACCCACTGATGGGGAATGGGGTGCTTTTTTGGATGACCGGGAAAAAATTGGTTCTCGTGCGCTGAAAAGCTTAGTACGCTCTTGTGTATTGTTTCCTCCTGAAATCGAGTTCCTGAAATTGCTCGACAAAAGGCCAGCTCTAGCCAATGTATTTGGCGCTAAAATCATGGAAATTGCGGGACTAGAAGAGGAAGCCCAGGTAAAAAAAGCCTAAATCTATTGTCCCGTGCGCATGAGGATTTGCTGGTTGCCGCTCGTGCTTTGATGGCTTATCGACGTGGCGAGTCCTCGCCCTTGGCCCTTTCCGGTGCGATTTTAGAGGCAGAAGTATTTGCCGCTATTCGCGCCTTTTTCACGGGACAATAGTTCTTTTTATACTTCTTTACGCGAGCGACCATTAGAAGATTGGAAGACCTGTTTCATGAAAATTCAAGATATTCTTTTACTGCGTCCCATTGCGCTTTCGCTCGCTCGTGTGGATCAGCTATCTCTGAGACTGACTTCATCCGCATCCTCAGTCCTGTGGCAAGGGTATCAGCGTTGTCAGCGAGTTTCCTGGCATTGTTAATACGATCAAATGGTTGCCATTTCCACCGAGTTAGAATCATCATGGCAACACTGCTAGAACCGAATGCAGAAGCATAAAGGATGCGATCCCGACTTACCATGATCATTGACCAAACGATTAAGCCAATAAAGATTATGCCAACAGTTATGACTGCGCATAGCTGAAAACGATAGGCCGCTCGAAGCCGAGAAGCGACTCTTTCTGCGAGTTCCTTTAGCTCTTGTAAAGGCTCTTCAGTATCCACATTTGGAGGCGCGATTGAACTCAGGGGAGAAACCCCAACGCGGATTGCCGCAAGGACAGCGCCAGCACCTAAACACACTCCGCCCAAAACTCCACCTAAGAGGAGGAGAATAGCCTTCCAGTGCGTCCCCAAGAAACGCACTGTAGGACCAAGCCCCGCAATTATGCCGCCAATGAGAAGGCTGAACTCTAGTAAGCCAAATGCAATGAGAAAAATCATGAAACCAATGCGTCGTTGTTTATGCGAAGACTTTGGACGGCAACATTTTTCGTATTCGTCAAAGTGAAATTCGTATAGTATACGCTCGGCCACGGCGGGTTTCTGGAATTCAGGTGGTCGGAATGCGCGTAGGGCCTTGGCTGCCGCAGGGTTCTGGATCTCGAGTTCACGAAAGACGTTCTTTGCCGAGCTTCTCTGACTCACGTTCAGGTTCTCCTTGCGAGATTGATTCTAGTCATCCAATCAACAAGTAAACTAAAAACCCACACAATACATTGGCGAAATCTCGCCATTGGCTTGGAGTTAATCGAATGCCGGACGCTCCAAACTAAATGATGAACTATAGGAGTACTTTATGACGGAATACTGCCAGATTTAAATCTCAAAAGACGGAATTAACAAATAGATCGTCTTTGCAGTAGCGAATTGTTCATCGCCATCGTTCCCAGTAGAAATGGGCGAAGAATACGTCGTCCTCACTCCCGTTTTTTGTAGGCCAGTTTTCACCAAACCATTTCGAGAATCCCATGGCTGCTAAAGTAGAATGGCTTTTTTCCATACTCGATAAAACCAGTGGTCCCGCAGATACCATGGCAAAAAAGCTCGCCTTGGTGGAAAGACGGCTGGAAGGTATTAAAAGAGCCGAGGCGAGCGCGTTAACTGACCGCAGTAAAGACCGGTTGATGTTTGCCCGAATGAATCTGGATATTCAAAAACACGGGCTACTTGCGCAAGCCTCAAAAAAACATACCTCCGATCTTATTGGTAAGTGGGCACATTGGATTACGCTCATTGGAGCTGCGGGATCGGCTATTTCCAGCGTAACCTCAGCTATTGGCTCGGCAGCAATGAAAACTGGCGAGCTGGTTTATGCTTTTGCTAAGGCAGGAGCAGAAGCCGCCGCTTTCAAAGAATCCCAAATGCTCGCCATGGAAACACTTATTGGCAATCCCACCGAAGCGCGCGGATTTTTCCAGAAAATGGTGGGCTACGCGGCAAAAACTCCTTTTGAAACGAGCAATACTCTGGAATGGTCGAAAATGCTTTTGCTCGGTGGATTTAATACCAAAGAAGTTCCCACGGTAATGAAAGCTGTTGGCGATTTAGCAGCCATGCGTGGAAATGATTCTATGGTTATTGACCGCGCAATTACTGCCCTTTCCCAGATAATGGCCAAGGGAGTAATGCAGGGTGAGGAATTGCAACAATTGGCCGAGGCCGGTGTTTCTCGCGGCAGGGTCATGCAAGTACTAGGAAAGCGATTTGGCGTTTCCTCAACGCTGGATATAGAAAAGCTTATACAGTCCAAAAAAATCGATAGTATTACTGGTACTTCTGCTATTGTAGAGACTATTCGAGAAACCGTTAGCGGCGGTAAATTAGGCAAGGCACAGGAAAGACTGGCCACTACTCTTCCGGGCATTCTATCCACCTTAAAATCCAGGCCCTTTGAATTAATGATGAATCTGGATAAAAGTGGTGGCTACCAAAAGCTTAAAGGCGC
>JBNKEI010000164.1:0-9314 GCA_050288705.1 Myxococcales bacterium | reverse complement strand
ATTGGCCTAAAAGTTGCCGGAAGCTGCTTTCAGATTGACTAAATCTTGTGTGCCGGGTCCTTAATCGTGCGGACTTGCAGCTATTCCATCGTGTTTTATCTCTATGCGTGAGTTTCACGCATGCTTACCGAAAAGACACGCAGTAGCTAGCGCACGGTATAAAACCATAGCGGGTCAAGGTTTATTAGGGTGCTCAGGAACAAAAGGAAGCTTTGAGTCGCTAAATGCCTTTAAGGAATCAGCAAGCGTCATTACGAAAGAGCTTTTTGAAAATATTTCACAAGAGTTTCCAATTCGCGGCAAAGCCTCTTGCGATATCGAGAATAACCTTCGAATTAACATTGGCTCTAAGGTAGGCGTGCGTCCGGGCATGAAATTTGATATTATTCGGTTAACTACCGGAAATTCTGAATTACAGGGAAATCGTCTGGGAAGACTTGGGGTAATGACTGTTCAGGATGTATTCGAATTAGAGTCTTTCGGAAAGACAGATACGACTCTTGATAACTGCAGTGGGCTAAGCGTAAAGGAAAAAAAACTGGAAAAATCGAACTAGAATATACATGCGGATACATGTCATGAGTGTATTGCTCAGATATTTTTTCATTGTGTCGCTAGTCTTTTTCTGCATTTCCTGTGCTGTAATGCGAGCGCCAGTCTACATCAAGGATGGCAAGAAATGCGGAGAAACTAAGTGGATTTTTCGCCATCGTTGGTGGAATTATTATGAACGTGGACTCTCCTATGCTGACTGCGAAGACTGGAAAAACGCGAATGCTGATTTCGTGGAAGCGATAAAGCAGCGAGAGATTGATCAACGCCGTGCTCGAACATATGGCCTGCATATAATTGATTACTTTCCGCACCGAGAACTCGGGATTGGTTTATACTATCAAGGTCTGTACAAGGAGGCGATCCAAGAGCTCAAGCTCAGTCTAAAAACTGTTGAAACTGCTAAGGCTCAATACTTTCTCGACGAGTCTAGAAGAGAATATCTAAAAAAAACAGGCCAGGATCAACAACCTCCCACAATTAAGATTACTTACCCTGCAAATAAAAAAATAACGTCGGATAGAAAAATCACTATAAAAGGCTCGGTTACAGATGATTACTTTGTAAAAGAGATTTGGGCTAATAGAATACAGTTTCCAATCAACGTTGCCCAGTCTAAAATAAAATTTTCTTTAGATGTACCTATTAATCCAGACAGCACTACGATTAAAGTTACAGCCATTGACCTGCTAGGCCGCGAGACAATTTCTACTGTATCGGTTGTCATTGATCGTCTTGGTCCTTATATAAGTATTAATGATATCCGGGAGATCGGCGGTAATCATATTGAAATAAGCGGTAATTGTCGGGATGATAAGAGTTCTGTAAAAACGTTCAAGATCAACAACCAACCAGCTTCGCTTGAACAAGATGGTTCGTTTTCTGTTATGCTTCCTCTTGACGAGAAACAAGAAATCAAATTATCAGCCGTCGATAAAGCGGAAAATAAAACCAATAACATTATTGAGGTTGTTCGTGAAGGCGTCGGATACATTTCAGGCAAACAATCCAATAAACTTGTTTTAAATGCCCCATTGCAAGAAGACCCATTGCGTTATGCGACTGCTTGCAATGCATGTCCGGCATCGTTTTTATCGGACTCCAGTTTTTATACAGCGTCTTCAAGCAATATTGTTCAAAAAATCAAATGGATTCTTGGCAAAGCTACGGGAAGTGACCCACATAAACCGCCTAAATTCATTCTTCGTGAAAAATTAAATGGCTTAAAAGTCTACTCCGATAAGATCTATATCGAGGGCAGTGTAGTCAGCACAGGCGAGTTGCGTTTCCTCATGATCGACGATATGGAATTAAAGATGGCTGGAAAAGTATTCTTTTTCAATCATCTAAAGTATCTCCACCCTGGTAAAAATACTATAACGTTCTTCTATTCGGATATTTACGACAATTATCATAAAAGTAAAATCGATGTATTTCGCATCGTACCTAAGGCACGTGACTTAGGAATGCATTTGATTATGAGTGTTCTGTCATTTGTCGAGAAAGGTGAAGTCCGCAACCTTGGTCCATTTGCGTTTCATCTGCTTTTCAAAGTATTGAAAGATAAAGACCGGTTCAAACTGAACGACCCGATTTCAGTAGCTGACGCCATACGCAAAGAAACCTATCTTGGCACTAGTATCCTTACCGACCAAGATACAGCAGTAAGAGAGGGCAAGATGAGGAAGGCAGATATCGTACTTGCCGGAAGCATTGACGAGCGGCCCAAATCAATCGAGATATATGCTCAAATCATTGATATAGAAAAATCGAAAATCATCATCGAGAAAGATGCATTCTACTGCCTAAACGAGAATAAAAAGAATACAAATACTATCGATATAGATAGTACCGGAATTATCGTGGAAGGTTTGGTTAACAAGCTATCTCAGGATTTCCCGCTGATAGAGGGCAAAATCATTGGAGTACAGGACGACGTTATAGTTGTCGACTTCAACGGTCATTCTCCTCGCCAGGCAAAGAAGCTGGTGATTTTCAAAAAAGACACCAATTCAAAGGAAACTTTTGCCGATTTAGTTGATACTCCTCTGGTTGGCAATGCAGAAGTCGGTGATAACGATGTAGATGATAATAGCAAGAAAGTTCGAGCAGTAATACAAAAAGGTCAACCGGCGGTAGGCGATGGCATTATTACGAGGTAGGAGACAACATGTTGTGCCGACGATTGGGACTCGCTTCGATAATCCTAATCACTGCTTGCATAGGAAATGCACTTGCTGAAAGCAAACCACGGACCTTTGTATCCCTTCCTCCTTCTCTCAACTTTGCATCGAGCCCAAACCCGGTAGGCTCTGGGGCAAGGGCAACTGCTTGGGGGCAAGCGTTTATTGCAGTAGCAGACGATGCAACTGCTTCAAGCTGGAACCCCGCTGGACTGATACAACTAGAAAGACCAGAAATGAGTGCAGTAGGAATTTTAGATTTTCGCAGAGAAGTATACCAAAGTGATAATCTAGTATTAGTACTTGGTGATCAAGGCTGGCGTCATACAGAGATTAATTATCTGTCGATTTCATATCCTTTTGAGTTCTTGGCGCGAAATTTTGTGATGTCAATTAGCTATCAACGAATGTATGACTTTAGCGGAGAAGTCGATGCTACGATAAGCTTTTCAAATAAGGAGACAACCGCGGAAGACGGAACAAGGTTTTTTCTAAGCTGTAATTCCGCAAAAAATGAATGCCAAAAAGTCCATTCCGAGACCACAGGTGGCCTGTCGACGGTAACATTGGCGCTTGCAGTAGAATTGATTCCATCGTTTTCACTTGGTATTGCATTGAATGTCTGGCCTGGTGGAACATTTGACACCTGGACGCAAAAACTATCGTATGCATCTCGTCCTAACGTATTGGTGATCCCAAAAACTGGAGTTGGATTAGCAAAAGAAATCTTGCTTGATTCCAGCGGTGAGATTGTTGAGCAATATATATTTCGCGGGTTCAATATTCATACAGGTTTCTTTTGGACAGTTGGTCCCCGGTTAACCATTGGCGGATCGATACGAACTCCATTTTCAGGAGATGTCAATCGGCGCCATATCTCTTGGTTTCGGACTATTGGCATGAGCAAAGAACAAGAACCACAAACGGTGGAAATGCATCGCGATTTCCATGAGAAACTGGAAATGCACATGCCGCTTTGTTATGGACTGGGGCTAGCTTTTCGTTTTGGGGATGAACTAAGTGCCGCGGTTGATGTATATCGTACCGAATGGTCAATGTTTAGCCTATCCAAGTCAACCAAGGATCAAGAGGAAGGTATATTGGCAGAGGGCACTACGCCTGTTGGCAAGGGGGCGTCAGTGCTATCTGGGAAGGCTAATGCAACAACTCAGATTCATTTTGGCGCTGAATATTTGTTCATTCTTTCAAAATCGGTCATCGCGCTTCGTGGCGGAATGTTTTATGACCCCGAACCTGCAGAGAATAACCCCGATAATTTCTTTGGTTTTGCAATGGGATCTGGTGTATCGATTGGGCCGGTAGTTCTTGATGTTGCTTATACATTACGCTATGGACGAACCAATAGGTCCGGCGTTTACACGACAGCAATGCAACATCGGGTCATGGCTAGCTCGATCGCCCATTTTTAGCTTAGATATTCATGTTGACTAACTGGACTGACGGAGGGAACTAAAGTTGTCCCTCCCTTATTGCTTCGTCAAAGTGAGATGATACCTTCTTTACCAATTCGGCTTCGAGTGCAAAAGGGGATATGACCATTTATATTTAACAACTTGTTCGCTCCCATTTTTCATTTTGAAATGAAACGTAAAAATCTCATCATAGGTAGATACGTTAACATCTTCATCCGGAGGACCGTCGATATTAATAACTAAACCGAATGAGCCTTTATCATTTTTAGCAGCCGAAAAGATTTGGCCAAAAGCGTTGAGAGCTACCGATTCCAGATAACTATCTGTAGACTTCCCAGCGATTATAATTTTTCTCCCTGAGCCTCCAGAGCGTTCCCGGGTACTCAATTTAATATAGCAATAAGGTGATTTAGATTGAAAATCGTCAACAAGTTTCCAACGACCATTTACATTACCTAACTCTACCGTTGCTTTAGGGTAGTCAAAGACTACCACACTTCTGAGCTCATTTGGTTCTAGTTTTTCAGCCCATTTTAAAAATACCTGCTGGTATTTGCCAGTCGCTCGAACCATATTAGGTTGGAGCTTAGTCCACTCTACAGCGCTAAAATCTGAGACAGATACAATCCAATTCTCACTAATGTTTAAATAAGAATTAGATATATCTGAGGCAACTTGCTCCGTAAACCACAAAGGAGCAACACTACTGTTTTGCCATAAATTCACGAAATCGAGCGCATTACGAAGTGTTGATTGGGCTCTATCTAAATCGGAATAGACAAATTCAGGTTCATCGTCTGCCCGGCGAACGCTGATTCCTTTGTTATGAGAAAACCAGGTATTTCCTTCGGAATCGACTGCAATGCCGCAAATATATATTCCAAACAATCCATCGGAATTGGCGTACCGTTCGACATGGCCATCAGCAAAAAGATGCGCAGCTCCTTTATTGGTGGCTATCCAGGCCCCACCATGATTATCGCTCTGGAATCCCCCGCCAAACCAATTAGGCATGTATCCGCTCGGTATTTCATCATTTCGCCACAGGTGACGTTCTATACTGCCGTCGGGCTTAAGAATACGAATCCCAGCGCCAGCAGTCCCAATAAGAATTCGGCCGTCAGGAAGAGCATGCACGCGAACAACAAAATCTTCCTTGCTGTCAATAACTTTTCCCAAGGGAATGCGAGTGCCTGGAAGGTAGATACTGGAAAGGGGAGTATTATCTGCAATCTGTGCCGCTATGTATTGAAAGTGTTCCTCGAGTGTTTTTGCCTGATCCGGACTTAATGCCGATCCAGATCTGAATGCAGACCAATCGTTCCCTTTTTTACGTAACACACCATTGGCGTAAGTACCAAACCATAGTGCGTCGTCAGTGCCTACTGCAATGGAAAGAACTGTCGAGATGGTATATTGCTCTGGGACTTCAATAAACTCCCAGACCCCGTCGTGCCAACGCGCAAGCTGAAAATACTTCGATTTCGTGCTATAAGAAACAAGAAGGCTTCCATCAAGATCAGTAGCCAAAGCATCAGGAATGCCTTCTAGAATAGGAAGCTCGATCTTTTCGAAAATGTCCCCATTGAACCGGACAAGCCAACCAGACTCTATCGAACTATCCCATACCGACGCCCAGAGCATTCCTGATTTATCGACATGCAGTGCTTGAACAGGTTTGTCTAGAATTCCTTTAGGCGCAATTAGATCCCATTTTCCGTTCTCGTAACGCATCAATCCTTTTTCCGTCCCTACCCAAATTCGCCCGTTAGGATCAGCCTCTATGGAGCCCGATCCTTCGACCATCTCCTGCTTGGTAGTAGGTAAACCAGAAAGAGGGGTATAGTTATACCAGCGGTCGGGAGATTGCCGAGTACGTAGCTGAAATGGAAGTATCCATTGATTACCCTCAGGGTCATTCGTGGTTAGCTCGTATTTATGTAATCCGAGTCCCTTGGGCATGGTCACTGTGGCTACAAAAGCAAGATTGGTTGAATCGGTTGAATCTGGATTTTGAACAATCTCAGTCTTACCTCCATCTGGAAGAGTCAGTTGCCCTCCAGTTAGTAGTTCGGTGTACTGGGACTGGGGGTCGTCTGCCCTAAACATTGAAAATGACACCTCTATGGGGTCATCTTCGTTCGCCGCCTCCAGATATTGTGCATATAATGCATATGGCTTAATAGGAAGAGTGCTTTTCGCAATCAGCCATTGGTTTGATTCCTTGCGGAGGCTAATTATTCGCATGCTCTTTACCGAACGCTGAGTAACCGCGGGGTCGGGATATGTTTTAGTCAACAGACCGTTCGTCTCAAGCCAAGAAGATAGTTGCTCTGTCGTCGCTGTAGCAACATTTCCTTCCGCAGAAATAATTATATCCGAACGGACGAATTGATATTTCATGGTATTAATCATCCCGAATGCATATGACAAGTCATTTAATGTTTCATTTTTATTCATTTTTTTTAATTGATTTCCATCAAAATAATCTTTTTCATAATCAGAGGTCAATATCCTATCGATGCGGTCAATATCAGCATTTTCCCGAGCATGGGCATATTCGTCCAAAGCAGCTCTGATCAGTTCGCATTCAGGATTGGGGATGCATGCTGCATCCTTGCAGGGCTCGCAAATAATCTCGCCAGAGGCAGGTTCATCAGGTTGTTTGTCAGGTTTATGGCATGACCAGCATCCCAACAATAAAAAAACAGCAGCCATTTTACGTATTGATATTGCAGTAAACGCAAGTATAGAATACGAAGATGTTTTCATATGATATTTCCTCTGCGTAATTATTACTATTTTATACTAAGCGATAAATCTTTTTTTCTAGGACGAAAACATTTCTTTTATAAAACAAAGAAGTGTTTCGCGTGGGATTATGTGGAAGGCTGTATATATGCTAATTTCGTAGCTAGTCATCCTCAGAATCTACCAGGACGTCCTCAATTATTTGCCTATCCGTAGCGTATCGCAACCATGTCCCATCGATAAGTACTTTTCCATTAGCACCATTCTTCGCTGATACACTCGAAGCTCCACCAGTTACAGTATTGATTCCCTTGTCGGTAGTAAATGACATATTGCTATTAATTTGAATTACACCGCCATCGCCTCCCCAGCCGCCGGTAGCGCCAGTTGCAGTCGCATTACCTCCATTGGAAGTGAAAGTTCCAGTATTGCTGGCGAGCGCTCCGATCAGCTCAATTATTCCGCCACCCCCACCCGTGGCATCCTCGGCGCTGACATCACCACCATTGCAAGAAACGATTGCAGTATTCTTGGCTATCCCCATATCTGAACGGATTGCCACGACCCCGGCATATACTACCGTGGTTGTACCTAATGAAGTGCCGCCATTAGCTATTATATTTCCGTTATTGGTAGCTCCCCCGTAGCCGTCGAAAGCAACGATGCCTCCAGAGCCGCCGTTTGTACCTACTCCCGCTCCATCACCTCCAGAGACATTGATAGTTCCAAAATTAAAAACCCTCTGACTATCAAACGCATAATAGCCACGGTAATCGCTAGCTTTCTCCAAGAACGAGCCGCCAATACCTCCATTGCCGCCGGCATTATTCCCAGATCCACCCTTTGCGGAAATGTTGGCATAGTTAACTACTCCACCGCTCGCAAAGGCATCATAATCACCACTATCGCCATTTGAGAATGAAATTGCTCCCCCTATTCCTCCAGATGGGAAGCCTGCGCCACCATTGGCATTTATTTCAGTGTATCCATAGAAAATAATTTCCTGGCTTGATGTTTCATAAGAACCGGCGTTGACGCTCAGGGTGGCCGAAACCGAGCCACCTTTTCCGCCAATTGGACCAGCACCGCCTTTGGCAGAAATATTACCCGAAACTACTAAGTCGCCAGATGATATGGCGCTATCCCCACTTGTAGAACCCTCAATAGTAAATGCTATTTTTCCTCCGTTCCCACCAGTGGCATTCCCAATTTTTCCAGTTTCTTCCCCGCCATCTGCAATGAGATCGCCCAAGTTGATTATGCTGCCCATCGCTACATTAAACGAAATATTACCCGCTGTACCAGATGGCAAGCTTCCGGTTGAATCAACAGCGGTGCCGCCAGTAGTCATAATGGTATGGGTATTACGTAAATTGCCTTGATGTATAATATTAAATAAAACATCGCCGCCATTGCCTCCCTTAAAAGGACCACCGGAAGTAGTAATCGGACCAGCATTATATAAATTGCCATACTCAGTACTGAGAGTTACGTTTCCACCATTATTGCCACCTGATGTTGAAGCGGTAGTGGCCGTACCGCCCACCGAATTGATCGCTCCATAGTTAAAAAGGTTGTTCTTCGAAGAAAGAACTACCGCCCCGGCTTGCCCAGCATTGCCGTTATTTCCAGTGCCTCCAGAAGTATCTATCGTTCCCTTGTTTACAATTATTCCCGCATATTCAAGGCTATATTCGCTGTAAGTATTGTAGGCAGTAATCGAAAGATTGCCTCCGGGCATACCCTCGTCTCCGACGAGAATGATCTTGGAATCGCTTTCACTTATAAAGCTTGCGCATGCAATAGTTAGATCGTTGCTTTCTGCTGCTGTCTCCATAACCTCAATCGTGCCCATGTTGTGTAAATCATGAGAAATAGTGAGATTTGCGCTATTTTTGAATCGAAGCGTCGCACCTTCACCGACTTCTATTCCACTACAGGAAATACCATTAGCCAATTTCGGATCAGCCTGTTGTCCCAAGTCAGCAAGATTAGTAAAAGTAACTTCGTATACGCTCGTAGTATTGGTCTTTGAGAATCTGCAAGGTGCTGCGCCTAAATTGATATCCGCATCTGGCGCAGTCCAACTAGCATTGGCAACACCAGTATTAAATACCTTAACGTGACCTCCGCGTGTGCTGTAGGGAATGGATAAAGTTACTTGGCCTGGCTCACCAGCAGAACCGACATAGCCAGAGCCAGCTTCAACATCGATTTTATATACTCCTGCCGGTGAAGCAGGCGGGGTCATGTCTTTATAGCGCTTTTCTCATGCGTTGATTGTATATCCACAATGCTGAACCCAATTTATTATGTCGGTCTTATCGATTGCTCTCATAGCTTCAGAAACAGCGTTTATAAGTCGATCCATGGTTCTAGGAGAGTGTCCTCGAAT
>JBNKEI010000163.1:0-3285 GCA_050288705.1 Myxococcales bacterium | reverse complement strand
CTCCTCGTGCTCCTCCCAGAAATAATAAGCTGGAACCTTAAATTTAAATCAAATTAGCAATGAAATAGTTGCTGACTTACCAGGTCGCATGAGATATTTCTGTATCTAAACAAACTGTCCACCAAAGCGGATCAGAGTCAGTACGACCACTGTCTCCTTTTTCATTAACAGCAAGCCGCCCTCCTTGATAACAAACTGCCTGCTTGCACAGTGGGCAGCCTACGAGAACGCCTGCGCGTCGAATCGATCGTAGAATGTTTTCGCACAGTTCTGGCTTCTTCTTCCCCGCAAAAGGCTCTTGATCAGATGCGCTCATCATTGAAGAGTTTTTTCCGCTTAGGAGTTCAAGCAAGCATCTCAACCCGGTCGAACTTGGCCGACTTGAGCCAACTGCGTCCTTGCGCTATCGCGCAGAGCTTGCCGCTGCATGATGTCAACAATTAAAAACTTGATGATCGAGTAAAAAGAACTCGGTACTCTCCAGTGAGGTTGGTAAACGACAGTAGCCGTCATAAATGCCAAAGAGCCGCAATGGAGGTCACAGTCATCCGAAGGACCGCAGCGAAGCGTAGGAGGCGCAGCAAGCACTTTGACTGAAGACGGAACGGAGGCTATCGCGCCTGCTCGGGCATCCAAAGGAAAGAGGCGGCTTAATGCTTCACGCGACAACTATGTTGACACTCGCAGCATGCTTTTGCTTTCTCTTCCATCAGCAGCCTCACTTGCGCGTCGCCGGTCCTCTCCTTGAGATTCGGCTCTTTTCCCTTTGCGCTGTTTGATGGCGATTTCTAGTTGTCGCCGAGCAATTCTCTAAGCGCCAGAACACAGTACGCTCTCTCGCCGAGCAAAGAACCTTGATTTGTCAAAACCAGTGAACCTGATTGGCGAATTCACAACTATCGTGGTAGACAGTATTGGACTAAAAGTGCGTGGTCAGGAACAGTAGAATACCACAAAGCGCGGCCAAAATGACGTGATCGTTGGCGTAAACTGCACCTGTGTATCAACGAAGGAACCCTTAATATTCGTTTCGTCATAACCTTTCAATGCGGTAGGTTGGTGATAGTACCGCTGTTCCAGGCCTGTGCATCGAGAATTTTGGTCGTGCGTCATGGGTGGACAAAACTTGAGAATAGAGAAAATTCACTTCAGGATTGCGTCGTTGATGCTAGGAAAGGTATTAACGAATGAAGGAGTGTCAAGCCATAAACGGGGTAGCAGACTGATACATGAAGAATTAGTCCTCTCGCTCGAGAAAGTCGAAACTCATGTTGTTAATCTGGTTGGAGTCACGTAACGATTAGATAGACATATTTGATGAGTGAATAGAGTCTCACGGACGGATGCATACAGTAGAAAAATGGATGTATTTATACCGAGAACCATAGTCAAGAAGCTAACCAAGGTATTGAAATGTTGTCTCATGCGCTTAATTGGATAACCTTTTTCTGGCTGTTATGCTTAGCCATATCCTCTGGTCGGAAAATTTTCAAAAGCCAAAACTATTCTGTACACGTTGTTATCGTTTTCTTCTTTGTATTCTGTGGATTGCCGCTTTTCCTAGATGAAACAGTTGGTCGAGTGGACTACACTATGCCGGGTTTTGCTCTAGCCACGGCAGATAAAGAGACCAACACTATCTATTGCCTTTACATGTCCATTGTTCCACTCGTTCTCTTGTTCTTCGGCAAGCAAAAAGTAATATTTACTTGTCCGGTAGCCGTTAATGTTGGAGATGTGCAGCTCGAATGCATTGGACGAAAGAACCATCTACTTCACTTTATTTCTTGGATAGTCCTAGGAAGTCCAATTATTCTGGCTTTATGTTCTCCCTCGCCTGAGGAATACCTTATATTTAGTTCCACGCTGCGGTTGTCCGAGGTTTATAGTCAATTTCATGCGTATCTTACGCTCGCATGCAAATTGGCTGTTTTGGCGGGAATTTATCTCATTGCAACAAGTCGTCCTAATGTCTACGGCAGGATGCCCAGTTTAACAACAGTTGCACCTGTATTTTTGTTCCTGCTTGTCGTATTTTGGATTCACGGAAAACGAAATATCGTCGTTATAGCGGCTGTACTTTTGCTAATGGCATTTCATTATCGTGGCGTTTTGAAAGGAATTAGGGCGTTTGTTTTCGTCACATTAGCTGTCGTTATTGCACTGGGCTATTCATTCTACTTTCAAAAGCATACACGTCGTGTAAGTACGACTTGGTATGAAAATGTTCGAATAGACTTTGGTCGCGATGACGTAATTAAAATGACCATCTTTGCAGAACTTCACCCAGGGACAATGAAGATTCTGGAATACAGGGGGCAAAGTCTTCTGTTCTTGCTTTCTTCGTACGTACCGCGAAAACTTTGGCCTGAGAAACCATTACCCTATGCGCAGTACTTCACATCAGCATTATTTCGTTCAAAACCCCGAATGTGGGGTTGGGGAATGACGACCAGCTGGTTGGAAGAAGCAATTGCTAATTTCAGCTGGTTTGGTATACTAATAGGTCCTTTTGGAATTGCAATGGTTTGCCGCTTTGGTAGCATTTCAAGGGGCATTATGGCTCGAGTATTGACGCCATTAATAGCAAGTCTATTGATGCTTGTTCAAGCTTCTGCATTCTTGCCTTTGTTCTTGTTGTGGTTCTATTGTTTAATGATAGAAAAAGTCAATTACCACCAGTAAAACCGGTTCTGTCGCATTAACTGATAGGGAGTGCAGATTATCCGCAGAGAGGCCATTTGTATGCTAATGAATTATGCTGCGAGTAAGTGGAATTGCTCTACTACATTTCGATTTTTACTATATTCAGGACGCAACTGTCCTTTCTTGATCATACGAAATGATTCCACTCCTGCGATAGTGGCTTGAGCGGCATGGAACTTCTTGAAGCCTAATGTTGAACGAACTTTCCTTATTCAACTAAGCAAAATATTTTGCGGGAACTAATAATTTCTCTAATTATGAGCACCAATATTCAACCTGGCATTGAAAAAACGCGAACTTACGTAAGATATGTTACCTGAAGATGGCTTGGATTCCCAGAAAACAATTTTCGGAATCTTCGTAGGCAATGCATTAGCGGGGACCTGACAGGCCATAAATGTCCAAGTAGGTTGGCAGCCAAACCAAATTGTTTGGAGAGCGTGTCTTTTCGGTAAGCATGCGTGAAACTCACGCATAGAGATAAAACACGATGGAATAGCTGCAAGTCCGCACGATTAAGGACCCGGCACACAAGATTTAGTCAATCTGAAAGCAGCTTCCGGCAACTTTTAGGCCAAT
>JBNKEI010000162.1:0-33781 GCA_050288705.1 Myxococcales bacterium | reverse complement strand
CTTAACGTGCGGCGATAAAGGCTACTAGAGAGGCAAATCATGCTGCATTATAGCCTGCGGTACTATTTTCATCCATTTCTACTTTTACATTTCTATGGTGGAACTGAAACAATCGAATCAAATCGAGATACGACCCAGACTGTTAGAACGACTCGCCAAGAACCTTACCAGTGTGCACAATTTTTTGAATATTATTCCGAATCTAACCTCGCGTTAGAACTATGTTACCTCGTAATTTGCCCAAATGCATCAGAATTACTACCTGCATTAATGACGAAATCCGAGTTTTCCAAATGGACTTTTCCCTCAAAGACTTAGGATTGGCTTTCCGCAAGGCTAAGGTGGATTTATATTATTCATCTAATGCCTCGTTTTTCGCTATTGCCGAATACGAAAAAGAACTTACAAAAAGACTCGATGACTTATTTGGTAAACTTAATAGCAATAATGATGACTGGATAAAAAATAAGGAATTTCTAGGCGAATGGACCGTGGCGCCAAAGGTCATACGCATAAAAAAGGATACAATTTCTGATGGCCTGGTTTTTTCATCGCCAGAAGAGAAATGGAAATATTACATAAAATCAGCGAAACCGAATGCAGAATTCCGACTAATGGCACAATGCAGCCTGGATTTCCATGTTCTTTCGACGTTGTGGATGCTCAAGGTTGGACATAAATACGACAACCAACTTAGTGACTGCGCCTACGGAAATCGTTTACGAAGAAGAATAGATGGTAGTATTAACGAATTTTCGTGTGGTTCATTCAAGCCATATCAAAAACCCTTCCGTGAATGGCGCGATGGCGGCATTAAAGCCATGCGCAGCGCGTTGGCAGCAAAAAAAAAGTAGTTTCCCTAACCGCGGATGTTTGCAGCTTCTACCATGAGCTAAACCCAAATTTTATGATTAATAAAGAGTTCAAGAAAAAACTCAAACTAAGTCTATCAGAAAGCGAGGAGAAGCTTAACAATCTATTTATAAAGGCTCTTGGAGAATGGGCCAGAAAAACACCGTTAGGGAAAGGTCTACCTGTTGGTCTACCTGCTTCCGCCATTGTCGCCAACATGGCGCTTGTAGACTTTGATCGCCTGATCGAGCAGCAAGTTGTTCCGCTATATTACGGCCGCTATGTTGATGACATTATTTTAGTAATGGAAAACGGCGTAAATTTCCAATCGCGGGATGAACTGTGGCAATGGCTATTCGTTCGATCTTACGGCAAACTCTCCTGGGTAAAAGAAGATGAGAAGAAAAAAGGAATAAAATTCAACCCGGACTACCTGAGCGATAGCCAAATCCGTTTTGCAAACGAGAAAAACAAGGTTTTTCTACTAGAGGGAGAGACAGGCCAGACGTTAATCAATGCAATTGCTCGCCAAATCCATGAACGAGCCAGCGAATGGCGAGCATTGCCCAATTTGCCAATATCTGCTAGCGAAATTATTACCGACCTGGTTGCCGCTACGCAACAAGATGGGGAGAAAGCCGATAACCTTCGCAAAACTGACGTTCTTACTATGCGACGCGCTGGTTTCGCTATCAAGCTTCGTGATTTCGAAGCTTATGAGCGTGATCTGCCGTTGGATATATGGAAGGAGCAACGCCAAGCCTTTTTTAGGGCATTTTGTCAACATGTGCTGATTCTGCCACACTTCTTCGAGTTGGCAATATATCTCCCACGAGTAGTGAGGTTGGCAACAGCTTGTGAAGAATTTGAGTCGTTACTTCAGATTACTCAACAGCTTGATTCGCTCTATAATTCAGTATCTGAACATTGTATTCCTTGTATTTCTCCTATTGAAATTGAAAAGAATTCCACTGAAATCCTAAAAAGATGGAAAGAAAATCTACGTAAGGTAGTCAACGAAAACATAATTGCAGCCTTTCCACCAAAGCTCTCGAAAGCTAGTCAAGTAGCTTGGAAGTCTTTTTGTGCTAAATTCGAGAAAAGAGTTTTCGATAGAATTCAGGAAGAACAGGCGTTGCTTTTTTCCATAGACTTAGCCCACCAACCGTTTCGTTTTATTGGTCTGCCAAGAGAAATGATTATTCAACGTGGAATTCCAGCAAAAAAAGCTATCAGGACGTTGCAGAACCCCGATTCATTGTTGGATTCCAAAATTATCGACGGAGTTAAAACTCTAACCAGATGGCTGAGAAAGACCAGATGGAGCAAAGGGCAATCTATTACTACAGGTTTGCCTCATGGTTTTCTTTTCGCCACACGGCCGTTCAATCTACCTGAAATTTTTTTAATATCTGATGAGCCATTTAACGATAAAAAACATTCCGAATTGATTTCCGTGGTTCTCGCCACACGAGGTTTTAAGTTAGACTCAGATAAAACACCATGCTTGATCGATCATCATAAAGTGTTATACATTCCCGATGGTGAGAAACAAAAAATCACGATAACTGTTTCGAATTGGAAAACGGAATATGCTAGTTGGAAAGCCTCGGTTATGGGCATGCGTGACCCCGATAACCACCGATATGCCCGCCTGAATCAGTTTGTAAATAGCGTAATTTCCAATCCTAATGAATCGCGTTACTTTATTCTTCCTGAGTTGGCGTTGCCTGCAAATTGGTTCATGCGCATTGCACCTAAATTGCAGAGACGGGGTATTTCGTTAATTGCAGGGATTGAATATCTTCATGTAAGCAAAAGTCGCGTGCGTAATCAGGTATGGGCAGCTTTGTCACATGAGGGGCCTGGCTTTCCTTCTATGATGATCTATAGACAAGACAAACAACGTCCTGCTTTGCACGAAAAACAAGAACTTCAAAGCCTGGCAAACTTGATATTTAGTCCATCCCGTACATGGTCAGCTCCCCTAGTGATTCAACATGGCAATTTTCGATTTGCCCTATTGGTATGCAGTGAACTAACCAATATTGCATACCGTACTGCTTTGCGTGGACAAGTAGATGCTTTGTTTGCGCCAGAATGGAATCAAGACACAGAAACTTTCAACACGTTGGTTGAATCTGCAGCATTGGATATTCACGCATTTATTATTCAATGCAATAACCGACAATTCGGAGACAGCCGTATTCGAGCCCCTTACAAAGAAAGCTGGAGGCGAGACATTTTACGCAGCAAGGGTGGCATTGCTGATTATCATGTAGTAGGAAAAATAGATATCGAAGAATTGCGTCAATTTCAATCCAGTAACTGTTCGCCAAATGAACCATTTAAACCGGTTCCGGATGGGTTCAAGATCAACCATAGTCGCAGAACCTTACCGTAAAAACATCGATTTGGAGCAAGCATAGCCTGACAATTCTGTCGTATTGGCTGACTGCAGTGTGAACAATTTTACAAGTGGTTGAGCAACTCTGATATGGGATGCAGTATGCTCGACTCAAAGGTAGACGATATTCTCAAGACATCATAATGATCTGCGTGCATTGGAAAGAGCATTCACCGCTTCATCTTCTTTAGATCGGTTATGTTTATTCGAGTCATTCCAAGGAAGCCAGCAATTTGTCCACCAATCCGCCAAACGATCCATTGGACATAACCAGCAATAGATCGCCTTTTTTGGCTTGTTGACACACAATTTTCACAATGTCTTGGGCATCTTCCGCAACTCGTGCCGGTGTTCCTTGAAGGGAAATGTCACTAGCCAGTCTGCCTACATCCAGGCGTTCCTGAAGAGGAACATGGTCCGAGGGCAGGGGGTTGGCCAAAACTACTTCCTGAGCTTCGGAAAATGATTTTGCATATTCTGCCTGGTGAAGATTGCGGCGACTAGTATTTGATCGTGGTTCAAAAATTGCCCATATTTTTCGGTCGGGAAAACGAGCACGCACGGAAATTAAAGTTTGTTTTACTGCGGTGGGATGGTGGGCAAAATCATCGATAATTAGAATTCCTTGCGGTTCTCCTCGAATTTCTTGACGTCGTTTAACACCGCGAAAACTTTCTAACCCCTGAGCAATTTCCTCCCAAGTTAATCCTAAAGAATTCAAAACGGCGATTACGCCTACTGCATTCATAATGTTGTGCGGACCACCAATTGGCAAATAGAAATCGCGAACCTTTTTGCCTTGATAGCTAAGGTCAAACCATGATCCTTCCGAAGAATGGCGAGTGGCCCGTGCTTTCCATTGAGCGTATTCACACTCCGGCGGCCCATAAAGTTCAATCTTGGCTTGGCTTTGTTGTGCTACTTGCATAGCATCGGGATAGCTGGTGCATACTGCCAAATATCCATTAACGGGAAGCAAAGAAACAAATTTTTCGAAAGAAGAGCGATAGTGGGTATAATTCTGGTAAATATCGGCATGATCCATTTCCATGCTAGTAAATATTGCGGTTTGGGGACGATAGTGCAAAAATTTTGGGCCTTTGTCGAAATAGGCAGTATCGTATTCGTCTCCCTCTACTACAAAATGCTTTCCTTGACCTATTCTAAAACTCTGGTTTTCATTGAGCGAAACTCCTCCTATTAAAAAAGAGGGGTCGCGGCCGGCTGACCGCAATATATGTCCCAGTAGTGCAGTGGTAGTAGTTTTCCCGTGAGTTCCCACGATTACAATCGAATGTTTGTCCCGAATACAAAGATTGGATAGTGCCGTTGGAAAACTCATATGCGGCAAACTGCGCTCGCGCACTGCACTAGCTTCGGGATTATTTCTCGGAATAACGTTTCCAATAATGGTGAGGTCTGGTTGGGCCTTATCCAAGTTTTCTGGCTTATACCCGATCATGGTTTCAATTCCCCATTCTTTCAGCATATTACTCATGGGTGGGTATATGTTTTGGTCACTGCCGGTAACTTGGTATCCCATGCCGGCCAGCATTCCGGCGAACGATCCCATTCCTGTTCCACATACTCCTAGCAAGTGAATGCGATTAATACTGGTTGGATCAATATTCGAAAGAATATTTTCTGTAGTCATTGATTAAAGCTCCAATGCTTGAACTACTGCGTCATGAAAGAATGGCCGAAAAGTGCGAATTTGTTGGTTAGATCGGGTAGGGTGAACTCTGTTGGTTAATAAAGCGACCACCAAAGAATGGTCCAGGCTTACCCAAAGGCTGGTTCCGGTAAATCCTAAATGCCCAATAGCATGTGTTTTAGAAAGAAAGGTTCCTATCGAGCTATTTTGTGAAGATGGGGTATCAAATCCCAAAGCCCGGGTGGAGTTTTCAGGGTGCACTCGTTGACAGAATTGTTTCCAAAGGGTAACCGGAGCAATACGTTGTGCTCCCGCCAGTTCTTCTAGTACTTTCTGACCAAACAAAGCCACTTCCTGGGCGGTTCCAAATAATCCTGCATGACCGGCGACTCCTCCCATTATAAAAGCATGATCGTCGTCTACTTCTCCTATGGCGTTTGGGAATTTATGAAAGGTCAAACGAGGAGGAAAATGCTTTTCCTGGCCATCGGCTGGCTCTCGGGGGCGGCTCAGGCCCGTGGCGGCAATGGGAAGAGCGAGACGAGCGCTATTCTGTTCATCTAAACGATGAAAGAACAGTTTTTTTAATCCCCAACGAGAAAAAATTTCTTTTTTTACGAACGAATCTAACTTTTCTACCGAAACTAATTCAATTACGTTTCCCAAAATAATGAATCCTATATCGCTGTATTTGCTAGTTTCTCCTAAAGAATATTCTGTAGGCATTAGCTCTATTTTCTTCAATATATCTTTTTTAGCTGACTGGAACAAAATATCGCGTTGGGGCAGCGTATGCAAAGGGTGAGTTAATAAATTCCCCCAGGTGCCAGCCGAATGGGAATCGGGAAGAAAAAGGGGCTTCCAGGCAGGTAGACCGGAATTGTGTGCTAATAGATTTCGTATAGTAATATTATGTTTACCCGCAGCGCCGAATGATGGCCAAAATTTAGTAACCCGGTCATCAAGAGAAAGCTGATTGTGGGCGATTAAAAATAAAATAGCGGGGGTAGTAGCTATTATTTTGGTCAACGAAGCTAAATCAAATAAGACATCGTTTTTTATGGGAATAGGTTCAGGAACAATTTGCAAATTGCCGATGCTCGAATAATGAACGGGCGCGCCATTCCAATAAATTGCGGCGGCACCTCCAGGAAACACCTTGGTTTCCCATCCAGTTAGCAAAGCCTTATGAATAATCGGATGACAAGGAAGACGAGCCGCAGTCATCTAACCGCTCCTTCCAAGAAGGCTAGGGTACCCTTATTGCCATCCAAACGAGCTCTTGCTCCTAAAGGAATTGGACGGTTATCGTTTCCATGACCTACTGGTAGACCAATTACTGCAGTAATACCCAGAGAACTAACCAGATCACTGAGTATTTGCTCGGCTGACCAGGATGCATTCATACCATCACCTGGTTCATTACACCCTACGAAAGTACCCATAGCAATTCCTACTATTTTCTCCAGAACTCCTGCCAGGCGAAGATGTTGCCACATACGATCTAGCCGGTAGGGGCGTTCTCCTACGTCTTCAAAGAATAAAATTGCCCCTTCGAGACTAGGAAAATATGGTGTGCCAATTAAACGTGTAAGAACGGAAAGATTTCCTCCAATTACTGGTCCTTCTACTATTCCTCCTACCAACGGCTTGCCTGAAAGTATTGGTTTTGCTTGAGGATTCTCCAAAAGCTGGAATAGGTCTTCCATTGCAGGCGGGTTTACCGAGGCCAGCTGGGTGACCATGGGGCCATGAATACTAATTATTCCTTTTGCCTGAAGCGCACAGTGGAGCGCAGTAATATCTGAACAGCCAATCAAGGGTTTATCCATCAAGTCAAAAGAAAGCTCAGGAAGTAAGCGAAGTGTTCCGTATCCGCCTCGAGCACAATGGATTGCCCGAATCTGCTTATTGTCAATGGCGGTCTGTAATTCCTGCAAGCGACGCTGGTCAGTACCTGCTAGATAGCGTTGCGCCGAAAAAATTGAGGAATCATTTTTTGCTTTGTAGCGCGACAAACGCTCACACCCCAAAGAAAAAAGGTGACCATCAACTGGGCCAGCCGGCGCCACTAGGGATACGCTATCGCCTGGACGTAATGCAGTGGTGGCTTTCATAGGCTCCTCACGAGAAATGAAAGGACAGCATTACGTTTTGCCCCCCAAATGAATAGGAAATAAGTGAGAGGTTTGTCATGGCAAAAGCACCTGGCCAAAGTACCGGCAGATCCGGCTTGACCGGTTGGAAAGGACGATTAATGGGGATTATGACTAGCACAAGTAAATTACTTGGCCTACCGGTTTTGGTAGCCGCTATCTTGGCACTACTGCCGGCAAGGATAGCTTCTAGCCAAGAGCCGAATTCAGTTATTCCCGAAGACCAAGTCAACCGGGGAAGCGTGGAATCTGCACTTTGTTCAGAAAAGGGAGTCCGTTGTTCCCATGAAGGAGAATTTCTGTTGCTGGAAGAACCCGATGGGTTTCGGGTGGTGGCGGCGGTAGATGAAGAACGGAAATTGATTTCTTATGTGGCCATCTTGGAAATGAGCTCAGAAATCCCTGAGGCTGAAAAACTGCAGTTAGTAAATCAACTTAACGATAGTTTGATTCTGGTTCGCTTTGTAATGACCACTCCCACTCTTCTCTGGTGTGACTACGAGATTCACTATAACCAAGGAATTCCTGCCCAGTTAATTCGCCAAAGCTACCAAACATTTACGGAGGTAGTTAAAGGAGCTTTACAAGCCAGCGAACAAAGTCAAGTGGCAGCGAAAACCAGTTTTTAAGTAAAATTCTAGTATCTACCCGGAGAGCTGACTAGGGTATCAGTAATCCCAGCTAAGCCCCTTTGTGTGGGGCTACCTCCAGGGGAGAAGAATCATGGTGAGTGTATTGGTCGGTTAGATAACCCGAAAAAGTTGAGACGACTCAGCCACTTTTTTTAAATAGGCAAAACTCGATTTTTTAGTGAAGAATCTCGGATTGGTGGACGTGACCATGCTGAATTTCATCATCGGTAGCCGCTCGAACATCACGCACAGTGACAGAAAAATGCAAAGTTTTTCCTGCCAAAGGATGGTTGAAATCCACGGTTACTAGGTCGCCATTTACATTTTCGATTCTTACTGGGATTTCTCGTTCCTCGTCGTCAATAGCAACAAATTCATCGCCTGTTTGGATGTTTCGCCCCCCAAATGTATCTTTGTTTAAGGTTTGAACGTTTTGAGGGTCGTGTTCTCCGTAGCCTTCAACCGGGGCCAGAACTACCTTTTTGTGCTGACCAGGAATCATTCCTTCTAGGTGTTTTTCTAATCCAGGAACGATTTGGCCAGCCCCATGCAAATAAATTAGTGGCTCCTCTTCGCTGGAATCGACGACTTCTCCATCGCCTAAGTGCAGCGAATAGTCGAGAGAAACCACACAATTAGTTGCAATTTTCATTTAATGCTCCCTTTCAAACCAAAACGACTCTGGGCTAATTAGACCAAACAGATAAAAGATGGACAGCCAGTAACTAACTAGGAATCACCGTAAAAGTATATCCTGCCTTGTTTTGGGCGCGAGGGCTAGAACTTTCCAGTGCGATGCTTATTCCTGACAATCGCTCACGTCCTTTTTACGGGTATGGAGGCTCTTTCCAGAGTCAAAAGCGCTTGCTTAGTTACCATACCGCCAAAAGCGGAAAAGCCTCCCAACTTTAAGTCTGCGGCAATGACTCGGTGGCAAGGAACAATGAGTGCAAAGCGGTTATGAGCCATGGCCTGTCCTACGGCTCGGGCAGCTTTGGGAAAGCCAGCAAGATTGGCAAGTTGACCATAGGTTATGGTCTGACCGCAGGGGATATTGCGAGCAGCTTGGTATACTTTTCGGCGAAAATTGGAAAGAGCCGCAAGGTCCAATTCGGCAGCAGAGAAATCTTGTAAAGTTCCAGCAAGATGCGAGCCAATATGCTCGATAAACATGACTATCCAGGATGGTGGAGATTCTTGGAAAGCCCATGGTCGGTGGTTGCCCAGCCTGTGAAGAAGTCTGGTTCGAGTCTCGCTCAATGAACAGTGGGGAAGATGAACAGCAGCAATGCCTTTGGCGGACCAGGCAATTGCACAATGCCCCAAGACAGTGGGAAAAGTAGTAAATTCTCCATGCTTATTCATGAAGCACCTGTAGAAGCACCCTTAGCCGTAACAACTCGCCTTGAGTTTCTCGACTCCAGGCCTAACGGCTTACGCTCGAAACAAACGGAATTCGGTCATCCCGAACGTAGGATCGTTGGTCCTCTTCAAAGAGACTTTGAATAAAATTGACGAAATTACTCAAGAAGTAAATACTGCCCGTGTTTTGAGACCGACCCCACTGATAGCTATCGAAGGTATTGACGGAAGCGGAAAAGGCACCCAGGCGCAAATGTTGCGGGAGGCGCTGCATAGGTGCAAGATTTCCGCCGAGCTGTTTTCTTTTCCTGCCTATGACCTCACCCTGGCAGGAACGCTTATCGGTGCTTATTTGAACTCCGAGTTGGGCGATATAGCCCATATCGATAGTCGGTTGACTGCTCTCCTCTTTGCTCTTGATCGCTTTGAGAGAAAAAAAAGTATTAAACAGGCATTGCAACTACAGAAATGGGTTATTTGCGATCGTTACGTTGGTTCCAATTTGGCACATCAAGTTGGGCGTACAGCTTTGCAAAAACGTGTACAGACGCGCGCGTTTATTGAGAAGCTCGAATACGATGTTTTTGGTTTGCCGCGCCCGCAGTTGGTTGTTTATCTAGATATGCCCCCTGCGCTTGCCCAACAAAGAATTAGGCAAAAAGGGGCTCGCGTATATACCGATCAAAAGCTTGATGTGCATGAAAACGATAGTTTGCACCTGCGTGCAGCGCTGGAGGAATATCAACAGCAATTAAAAACCAATAGCGACTGGGTGTTAATCTCCACTGTGAGTAATGAAGGAGATTTTCTTAGTCGGGAAGAGATCCATCGGCAAATTATGGGCGTGTTACAAAGCCGCCATTTGTTAAGCTGCGACAGCGCCTAGGCTTTTGAAGGGCAATGCCTTTACTTTTTTAATCGCAGTTTTTTCAGGCTTAATAAAACGTGCACCAGACGAGTAGCAATGCGAGGCGGCGACCCATCGGCTCCTTTGTTCAGATATCGCGCTGGCTGGCAGTGATGTAATACTTTTAAAAAAGCACTATCGCATGCGTGTGCGGAAAAAAATACCACTGGCGAAAGGCGTAAGCGCAATCCTCGTTCTATGGCACGCATCGCTATCACCGCAGAGAAACCATTGAGCACCGGCATTTCCACATCTACAATTGCTAGGTCGACGTGGCGTTTTTCCGAGTGAATAGTGGCGAAAGCTTCCAACAACGCTTCCCCGTCTTTGCAGCAACGAACATCTCCTGCTATGCGACTTTCCAGAAGCGAATCTTTGATAATTTCAGCGAGCAAAACTGTGTCTTCCGCTACCACTACTTGAGAGAACATTGGCCGAAAGGGTAAAGAGGGAGCAAAGGTGGGCTCGTTGTTATTACTGGAAGCAGTGCGGTTCTTTATTTTTACGCTAAAAAGTTGTTCTGCGCTTATAGACTCCACCACGAAATCTTCGGCTTCATTTTCGTCGACATTGTCGACATTAATGCTCTCATGCCAAGGGTAGTCAGGGTGGGATGTAGTGTCTTGACTCAGCGGTTGCCTAAGAGGAAGATGGCAACGTGAACAGACCCATACTTGGGTGGCGGCGCCTTTTTTTAGGAAAATGTTTACGTCCATTCCACAGGAAGGACAGTAAGCAATCATGGCAGTGTTCGTCGGCACGTTTAGCTTTCTTTCGCGCGAGCATCTGCAAAAATTCTACAAAAGTTCATTTGCTGCTTGCCCTAAAGTCTGCCAGATTTATATCCGACATGCGACCTGCTGATTTCAGAGTTACTCGTTTGGTAGTTGTCATGGTGGTTACCCTAGTTCTTATCTTTTTAGGGTACAACCTTGCTTCTTGTAAAAGTACCCCTCAAGAGCAAGCTCGGGAATTAGTTGCGCAAAGCCAAGAAGCAATTCGAGATGACAACTGGAAGTTAGCTAATGAATTGCTTGAACAAGCGGCTTCTTTAGATGCGGTTAACCCGAATATTTTTCAAGCCCTAGGTCAAACGCATCAGAAATTGAAAAATCGACCCCGCGCAATTGTGGCCTTCAAGCGTTGGGCAAAGCTAGCTCCGAATGATGAGTCGCCGCACCGAGTTCTTGCTGACCTGTATCGTGCTTCCGGTGAACTTGCTTTAGCCGTCGAGCAGATGCAGACGGCGGTGAATATTGCTGCAAAGCCCGATCCTTTATTTATGCGCGACATGGTCAATATTTATTGTGAATTGGGTGAATGTAGGCGTGCAGAAGATATTGTCGAGCAAGTTCTGATAAAACATCCAGAAAACGAAGAAGTCGCTGCCTTAATGGCAACTATTCAATTGGCTCTGGGAAACGAGAAATCGGCGATGCAACTTGTTCGCTTTGATACGAAAAACGTTGCCTCGCCAAGCGTAAGAGTGGTGCGCGCTCGCTATTGGTTCGGCAGAGCAAAACAAAAGAAAGCCCTTAATGAACTACGTTTGGCATCGGAAAATAAATCCTCTGAACTTGAAACTACTGCATTTTTGGCGCGCGCTTTGATGCGCCAGGGGCAGAGTAGCCGAGCAGTAGTTATTCTGCAAAATATATTGATTAAGGAGCCCAGGAACCCCAGTTTCAGGCTAGATCTTGCCGAGGCAAAAATTCGTAATGGCGACCTGGTGAGCGCTAAAAGCGATACCGAGGCAGTTCTCGCGGACTATCCGCAAGATTATCGTGGCATATACCTAAATGCTTGGGCGCTGGAGATGCTTGGGGATAGTAATTCTCTCAATCAGGCGGTCGAAGGGTATCGCAAAGCGGTGGAAGTAGACAGTGAACGACCAGAGGCGCTTGTTCGATTGTGGCGGGTATATCAAAAACAAGGAAAGCTGGACGATGCCATTTCGGTGCTCGAACGTTTAGTGCAATTGGGTGAGGCTCTTCCTAATGAGAGGCTCGAACTGGCTGACCTTATGGTGCAGGCGCAAATGCGTCTTGATCGAGCCAAAGACTTGCTGGAAGCTTTTCTTCAAGAGGAGCCAGACAGTCAGCGGGCGCGTAACCTTTTGCAAAAGACGGTAAAAGAATAAACGACTGTCGCAATAGAAATAGAGTCTCGCGTGCCGAAACTGAGTAGCATGTTTTGTTAGTAATTCGAATAGCATATCCAATTGTAGACAAAGAATATTTTAAATAATATTATGCAAGTAAATAAATTATTTGCCAAATGCCTATAAATTAACAAGATGCTTATTTTGCTTTTTGTTTTGATTGTAATCGTTATTGACATTCATCTTTTTTATATACAATTATTTCAATAGGATTTTTTTCCCGGGGTTGCTGCTCTTGCATTTTCTTAGAAACCATCTCCCAAAAAGGATCTTTCGGTTGATTTGCATCGGAAGCCTGTAACTCTTGCTCGGAAACCTGGGTGTCAGAATTTTCCGCATCCAAGCGTTTGCGAACAATAGGTTTTACCGCGGCAACTGGAGTCAGTGGGGTCAGTGGAGTCGGGGAGCTTTTTGATTGCAAAGAATTAGCAGGAGGAATGACTTTGGAAGCAGGGCGAATGATTTGCCTTGCATCTTCCACCTTTTCCAGAGTCAAAAGACCAGTGGCGTATTGTACGGCAATCACCTTGGCGCGAATCCTTCCGCGACCTTGCTGATACTCCACCATATCTCCGAGTTTGAATTTTCCGGCTTGGGCAATTGAATTTGTCGTAGACATTCTGGCCAGTTTGGCTTGGCGTATATACTTGGCGTGATGCATTTCCAAAACCGGCTGGGTTCTTCTTCTAGGGGGAACTGTTGATGGTAAAGGTAAAGGTTTGATTGGTTTTGATGCAGGAATAGAATCAAAGGCTGTGGATACTCGTTGAAGGACTTCCATATAAGGTTTTAGGGCGTTTTGAACCTGAGTAGATACGATGTCTTGAATGACGGAATGAATATTTATGCTTGGCATTTGCTTGACTCCAGGTGGTGACTATCGAAATGACGTAAGAAGATAAATTACTTTCCAAAAAATGGCTACGAGGAAATGGGGGGGACGAAAAAGGTCATTAACAGGTCCCGCCTATACGCAACTCGGTGCTTATATAAATACAAATGCACTTATGTGTGAAAAAATGTTTCATTGTCTTACCTGCGGAAACCACTTTTTCTCTGATTACTATAATAAAATGGTTTGCCGGATTGTGTTTGTCAAGTTCTAGCGAGATTAGCGGCGACTTACTCTTTTTTCCAATTCAGCAAGGTCTATTTGTGTATAGATGGGCCTCCCGTGTGGACAGCGCGTATTGAAATCGATTTCGTCCAGCGCGTCGAGTAATGTACGAATTTCCGTAGTAGAAAGAGTTTGCCGCGCTCTTACTGAAGAATGGCATGCCATAGTAGCCAAAAGCTCATCGACTACCTGTTCAAAAACATTGCTTTTGCCGGTTTGCATAAGCTCGCTTGCTAAGTCGGTTAACAGTTTGCGGTAATCGCATCCCACTAAAGACGCTGGAACTGCTTTAAGTGCAAAAGAAGAACCCCCAAACGGCTCTGCGTCTATTCCTATCTGAAGCAGTTCCGACAAATAGTCGGTGAGAATTCGGGCTTCTGCCAAGGGTAATTCGACCTGGCAGGGAAACAAAAACGCTTGTCCTACGGCTTTTCGATGGCGATAACTTTCTTTCAAGCGATGAAACTGTAATCGTTCGTGAGCAGCATGTTGATCGACTATTACCAAATGAGGTCCTGGCGCTTCGCAAATCCAATAAGTTTGCGCGAATTGCCCGATTATGCGCAGTGACTGAAAGTACCCGGTACTGCTTTCTTTATTTTCTTGGTTGCTAGAAAGATGATGCGCTATTACCTCGTTTTTGGGAAGGGCACTACCTAAGATGGGCTGCGACGACGGTGAGCTGGGGGTTGAAAGAGTGGAAGAAGGTTTCCAAGAAAACGTTTCTTGACGGTAGGGGGTAGCTTTTTCTGCTACTCGCGGTATTGAGCCATTATTGGCCACTAATGTGGAAATCAGAGAAGAAGTAGGAAGCCAGGGTGATTTCTCCAAAGATTTTTTGACTGCCGCATGTACTACGTCGAAGACTGTGGCGGAATCAGCAAAGCGTACTTCCAATTTTTGGGGATGCACGTTCACGTCCACATCCTCCAAAGGAAGCTCTAAGAAAAGAACTGCTACTGGTTGCCTCCCTTGCACTATGGTTCCAGTAAAAGCTCGCAAAATTGCTGCGTTCATGCTGCGATCGCGCACAAACCGACCGTTTACAAAAGTATAGATGCCGCGGGAAGTTGCCAAAGTGTAATCCGGTGAAGCTACCTGGCCATGAACTCGGACGGTACCTATTTGGTAATCGACCTCCACTAAATGTGCAAAGACTTCGTTTCCCAGGGCAGCGGCAATTCGCTCACGAGCATCTTTTGGGGAAGGCTGTGACCAAAAAGTGCGTCTTTCTCCATGAAAAAGAGTAAATCCCACTTCTGGGCGCGCCAATGCCAGCCGTACCGCGTTTTCTAAAGCGTGGCCCGCTTCAGTTTCGGCGCGTTTCATGAATTTTCGCCGAGCGGGGGTGTTGAAAAACAGGTCTTCTACAAGAATTGTGGTGCCCACTGGGCAACCAATTTCTTCTTTGGAAAGGAGTTTTCCACCCTCGACAATGAGCCGAATTCCTACGTCACTAGTAGCTTCGCGAGTAGTAAGGGTAAAGCGAGAAACCGAGGCTATGGCAGGAATGGCTTCCCCTCTGAATCCCATAGTGGAAATGCGCTGCAAGCCAGCGGCGTCTAATAGTTTACTGGTGGCATGTCTGTTCAAACAATTTTGGGCATCTTGGGGAGACATACCGCAACCATCGTCGGTAACCGCAATTTTTTTAAGTCCCCCCTGAATCAGATTAATGCGTATTGAGCGCGCCTCTGCATCCAAGGCGTTTTCGCATAGTTCTTTGACCACCGAGGCAGGTCGCTCTACAACCTCTCCAGCCGCAATCTGGTTTATCAAGTTTTCTGGAAGCGAATGAATTTTACCCATGCTTTTATCCAGGCCATTAAACAAAAGGAAGTGTATCGGTTAAGTTAGCCTTTTTTCAACTTGGACCACCCATAAAAAACTATATTTTGTATAGCATAGGCGGTGAATAATAGCACAAAAGGCACCAGCGGAGACGAGTATCGACCATGCCCCAAAAAAACCATATGGACAATAGTTGCAAAAGCAATCATCGAAATAAACAAAATGCCATGATTTGTTTTGCGCAGCATCCACATTCCAATAAATCCAAGAATTACCAGTATTTGATGATAGATACGCAGCGGAGGGTTGGGGATTTTTAAAATTGTTTTCCAATCGTATGGTTGCCAAAAAGCTCGGAATTTTCCGTACCCATACCATATGGCAAACTTTCTAAAAGAATTGCAAAACCCATCGCGAATTCTTTCCATGGCCCATTGATGGTCTTCTTTATCCATTTGAATATAAGAAGTCACCCCCACGTGTCGTTTCGCCACTTCCACAAAACCTTCTGCTTGATCTTCTTTGGGAAAAGTACCAATGAGCAAGGGGTTGCCGCTAGAAAGAGTGAGCGGAATTATTCGTCCAGTGACTTGATAGTTTCGAACCCACCAAGGCGTCATTGCCAACCCTATGGTCAAACAAGCAGTAATAGCCGGTTTTACAATTAAACGCCGATCGGAAGTTTTCCACCATAGAATTGCAAAAAATAGCATAGGCCAGGGAGCCAAAGTTGGGCGAATATAGGTGGTTGTCGCCCAGGCAAGACCAAATATTAATCCATTTTTTTGCGTAGGATATTCCCATAGACGCAAGGCGGTCCAAGCCAAACACACCACTGCTGGAAAAAAAAGCGCCTCGGTTAGTATAAACAGCGAAACAAGCCATAGCGGCAAATAGAAAGCAGTGATTGCACAGGCGGTAAGGGCAACCGAAGCGCCCATCAGGCGTTTCCCTACTCGATAAAGCAGCCATAGGGCGCCGCTAGCCAACAAAACCTGAACTATTCTTAGCGTTTGCTCCAAAAAAGTTCCGTATCCCAGCAGTTTCATGAATGCAGCAATAAAAAGTGGATAAGCTGGCATGATAAAAACTGTTGGTTCTTCTGAATTGACGTAAGTGAAAATGCCGGTTTGAAGAAAAGTTCGAGCAGTTATTAAATATTGCCTATCGTCGGAGTTTAGGTCATAAAATGGACCATCTTTTGATATTAATGCAATCTTGAGAATTAGGCTTACTATCAAGATAATTGCCGCGCAGCAATCAAATCGGTCAAATCCGTAAAATTTATGCAAAATCTTATGGCTCATGGCTTCTTTTCTTGTCGGGCGATCGGTGCTCATTGTTCTCCAAACGATCTGAATGAAATCGCTGAGTGATTGTATTCGTTTCCTTGGAATTTTTATATTTATCTGGATTGTTTAGTTCTGGATTGCTAAACATGGAACGAATTTGTTCCAGTTCTGCTTTTATTATGGCATATTCTTGAGTCAAACGACGAATACGGGCTGCAGAATGCGAGTTGGCAATGCTAAGCACCAAAAGATTAAACAATACATACAGTAATGCGCCAGCAAAAAGAGCATTAGAGGGAACCTCAACCTGAAGAAAATTCGAAATATCTTTTAGTATAATAGGAAAGGCAAACAGTATAAGTGCAAGGGTTGTAGAAAAAAGCCAGGCAAGACTATCACGAAGACTGAGTCGAGCCTTCCGGATAAGGAAAAGCACCCATCCCCAAAAACCGAGCAGAACGCTGGCGGCGAAAATTTGTAAACCAGGCGGTATAAAAGAAGAAGTCAAATACAAACCTCGTTGTTTTGTTCTGATGACTTAACATCCCTGGGCTTATAACCTAAAGCTGAGCAGGAAGGAAGAAGTAGTAATGCAGCCGTCAATTTTAAAAAATAAAGAACCGAACGAAACAAATTTATTGAGCTCTTACCGTGTCGACGAATTTCCATGCGAACAGCAACCTCGCGAACACGTAAACCTTGTCTTTGGCATAGGGCAATGGTTTCTGGCTCGGGGAAGTCAGAAGGGTAATAATTGGCAAAGAAGTGAATAGCTTGTCTATTGGCTGCGCGATAACCTGATGTGGGGTCAGTGACCGAAATTTTGCAACGAGTTCTCAGAAACCAGCGCAAATAGCGAATTCCTATGCGGCGTACTGCGGTGGAGCGAAAACCTCTCCCCTGCAAAAAACGCGATCCAACCACCAAATCAGCTTCATCTTTGGTAATTGGTCTAATAACTGCTTCCAACGAACAGGGATCGTGTTGTCCGTCTCCATCAATTTGAACCGCAACATCATAATTATGCTCTTTAGCCCAAAGATAGCCAGTTTGCACCGCTCCGCCAATTCCCAAATTACAGGGTAAGCGGAGCACCAAGGCGCCATGTTCCGAAGCAATCTTGGCTGTATCATCGAGAGAACTATCGTCAACCACGCAAACATCTGCTGTTGGGCAATATCTACTAAGTTTGCGCAGTAATTCGGGAAGATTTTTTTCTTCGTTATAAGCCGGTACAATTACCAGAATCTTCATTGGATGCTCTTTCTGGATGCTTTTTCAGGTAAAAATGTATAGTTATTCGCTTAATCCGAAATAAATATCAGTTTTTCGATTCTGAGCGTTGAGTTTCTTGATCTCGAAAAACTTCTAAAACTTGTTCCACCAGTTGCTCGGCACGTGCGCCTTGCGGGGCAAAAATTACTCTGCGCCCGCGCTTCAGTCTTTCAATAGTCAATAACACTCCTTCCGAGGGCATGGCTTGAGGAACACGGTCTATCCATTCGACGATTACCGCACTTTCGCCACCCAATAGGTCATAAAAACCAGTGGAATAGAGCTCTTCTTCTTCCTCCACACGATACAAGTCGGCATGATGGATAAGAATCCTGCCCTGATAGGGGTAAACAATGGCGTAGCTAGGACTGGCCACCTCTTGGGGATTCACTTGCGCACCTTGGGCAATGCCACGCACCAGCACAGTTTTTCCTGCGCCTAGCGGGCCTTGCAGACCCAGAAAATCACCTGGCCGAAGAAATTGGCCCAGGCATTTTCCTAATCGATGCATGGCGGAAGCAGAGCGAATGGATATTTTTTTTGCTGCGCTCATATTCCCCAAGATGCCCATACTTTGGTTATGCCTTTCAGCAAATCAGTTGCTACCAAGCCCATTTGCCCTCGCTTAGCACGCATACGGTCTCCGGCGCATCCATGAACATACGCTGCGGCACAAGCAGCACTACCCAAAGTAATGCCTTGGGCAACTAACGAAGCACATAATCCGGTTAGAACGTCGCCGCTTCCAGCAGTAGCCATTCCTGGGTTTCCGGTTGGATTAATAGCAGTAGCTCCGTTGGGCTCAGCTACAATGGTGCGTGCTCCTTTAAGAACCACTACTACGTTGTACTGTGCTGCAAAACTGCGGGCTACTCCTAAGCGATCGCGATTGACTTGCTCAGTAGATATTCCTGCCAGACGTCCCATTTCTCCTGGATGGGGAGTAATAATTACTCGGCTGCCAGAAACCTTCAACCGTTCTGGGCAGGAAGATATAGAGTTGAGTGCATCGGCATCTAAAACAACGGGGATTTTAGTGGCTTGCAGTAGTTGCCCCAAAAGTTCTCCGGTCTGTGGGCCGCAAAAAAGGCCCGGACCTGCGGCAAAAGCGCTTTTGCCTTTGCACGCTTGTTCCAGCGCAGGAAAATCGTCCATAGTAAGCGGACCTTCTCCCGATAGATGAAGACACATAATTTCTGGGGAAAATGCCTGAGCGCAGGCACAGTCTCTTTCTCTAGCCGCTAAGGTTACCAATCCGGCGCCGCCACGTAGAGCAGCAGAGCAGGTCATTGCCGCTGCCCCGGTCTTTCCGGGCGAACCTGCCAGCACCAATATGTGACCAAAATTACCTTTGTGGGCAGTGGCGTCTCTTTGAGGCAAAATGGAACGAATTTCATCTTCTCGTAGAAGAAAAATTGGCGAAGAAACTAATTTGGTTTCGGCAAGTCGAGGAATAGATATGTCGGCAATCACAACCTTACCTGCTAGGCCAGCTCCGGGTTCTAAAACCAAACCCCGTTTTAAGTAGCCAAAGGTAACGGTAACATCCGCCTCTACGCAGGGTGCAAAGGGACGCCCTGAATCACTATCTAGTCCCGAGGGAATGTCTACTGCAAGTACCTTGGCTCCTAGTTCTTTGGATACGCGTATGGCATCAATAACGTTGGCGCTCATTTCATCTGGGGCTCGACGCAGTCCAATTCCAAACAGCGCGTCGATAATCACATCGTTGCGCCCAGCTAAGAGGCGTTTATGAGGGTCGAAAAGATGAAGAGCACCTCCCATTTTGCGATAGGCCTGGGCGTTGGCCAAAGCATCTCCTTTAAGCTGGTCGGTCAATAGCATTACTTCAACGGATAGTCCGGCATTAGCCAGGTGACGAGCCGCTACTAAACCATCGCCCCCATTGTTGCCTGGTCCGCAAACAACAAAAAATCGGTGTCCGGGCCGTATGAGTTTACGGGCTTCCTTGGCAACGCCTTGGCCAGCGTTTTCCATTAGTACCCGCTCAGGAATTGCAAATTCTTGAGAAGTAATCTGGTCCAAAATGCGCATTTCTTCTGAGTTTACAATGCGCGTAGGCGAGCTAATCTTCACTTTTCCCCCAAAACAAGATGCTGGCATTAGTTTTTGGCCGCTCGAATTATATCCACCATATGGTGAACCGCGCTTTCTATTCCTACCAATACCGCGCGAGAAATAATGGCGTGACCTATTATCAGTTCGCTGATTTCAGTGACACTAGCCAGAGGAATTACATTTTCGTAGTTTAACCCATGACCGACAGCTACTTTCATGCCTAACTTGTTAGCGGCCTTGGCGCAGTCAATAAGACGCGCAATTTCTTGCGACTGTTCGTCGCCATTTGGCAAACTAGTGTAGCGACCAGCATGTAATTCCACTACCTGAGCATCAACCCGGTGAGCAGCCTTCACTTGGTCGAGATCGGGATCGATAAATATGCAGGTCTGAATTTGGGCATCGCGCAAGGTTCTGATTACTGAGCGCAGAGCGTCTTTTTGGCTTAGAATGTCAAGCCCACCTTCGGTTGTTAGCTCTTCTATGCGTTCGGGAACCAGCGTGGCTCTTTCTGGCCTGGTATTAAAGGCGGTCTTTACCATTTCGGTAGTGGCCGCCATTTCCAAGTTGAGCACAGTTTTCACTGTATCTCGAAGAACTCGTAGATCACGGTCTTGAACGTGACGTCGGTCCTGCCGTAGATGCAAAGTAATCGATCTGGCGCCGGCAATTTCTGCCAGCATAGCAGCGGCAACCGGATCAGGGTGACTGTCTTTTCGCGCTTGTCGCAGCGCTGCCACCTGATCGATTTTTACTCCTAGTCGAGTGCTCATATGGCTTCCGAGGCTTCTGCAGCTTCTGCAGCTTCTCCTGTTGTCTAGAATCAGGTAACTCTTGCTATCCAGGATGCATTTCTTCTCTGTTATGATACACACGTACGTAGAATTCAATCTGATACAGCATTGGAGAGTTCAGTTGCCTTTGTATGAACAATCGAACTACCAGAGAGCCTTTGCAATTAGCAACTTGTGTGCCGTGCAGTGCAGTACCATAGATTCCGATACTGTTGAATTCTGAACTGATTACGTTTAAGCACTCGGAAAACAATTTGCTTAATATCTTTGCCATGCAGTTCAATAATTAAAAGACGAATTCGATTAATCCACTGCTCGTGATTTTTCATAAAAATGTGTTTCTCGGCACCTTCAATGTCCATCTTTAAGATGTCTATTTTAGGAATTGAGAATTGTTTCAATAAGGACGGCACTCCGACCAAGTTTGTTTCCAAGCCTTGATCTTGAATAGAAGCGCTTGTGAAATTTCCACATATTTTCCCCTTGCCATCTTCAAACCATAAACCACTGTTCAACACTATTGCTCTTTCGCCATACATTTTCAAATTAGCTACTGCCAACTCGAATGTGGCTGGGTTAGGCTCCAGAGCAATAAGCTTGAGATTTTGAAATCGCGAAAGAAAATATGCAGATGTATCACCAATATAAGCGCCTGCATCAACCATCCAGGAAGGCTTGTAATCAATTGCGAAGTTACCATATTCTTCTCGAAAGATGTTATTTATAATTACAGGAATATCAGCCGTTCCAGGCCGAACAATAATAGGGTGTTTAAGGCTTTTGAGCGTAATTGGAATCTGCGCCGGGAGATTTTTATTTGGTGTTTGCAACTCTCGTAATGCGCGCCAGGTTTCAATGTTTTCTTTTTTTACTATCGATAAAAAATCTAAAAATCCAGCTCCAAAACGGTATGTTTTGCTAGATGGTCCCAGGATATTTCGAAATATACGCCTAAAGAGTTCCATGGGTAGTTATGACCTACTTAGTTCAGGTAAGTGGTTCGACCCTCAATGGTCGGTGATAATTTCACTCACTATCTTAAAGCCAGGCAAGAAAGCAAGGTATTGCCGAGCATCTTTTTTTACATTTACATGCATCGTGCTATAGCTATTGCTGGTATGCTGAATAATTCATGTATCCAGATGGCGGCATACAGCCCACTGCCGCCTGATCGGTTCTTAATTTATATAATTATACGGCTTCCGAGATTTCTACTGTTTCTCCTAAAACTAGGTTTAACTCGGAAACTATGTCACTAGCCAGAGTATCATTTTCCTCTTGATCTGGACCTTCCACCAGTACGCGAACTTTTAATTCTGTTCCCGAAAACCGTACCAACACTCTTCCGGTTTGTCCCAATTTTTGTTCAGCGTTTTTTATGGCTTTTTTTACTCCTGGAAGCTCGTTTAATTCTCTTCTACAGCGAATAGGTAAACTAACTTGCGTTTGTGGCAATGGCTGGAAAAAAGACTTAATCTCGGAAAGCGGTTTTTGTAATTTTTGCATAATTGCTAGCAATTCTAAAGCGGCAATTATTCCATCACCAGTTGTAGCATTATCGAGAAACAAAAGGTGGCCGCTTTGCTCGCCGCCAAAGTTGTAACCATGTTTACGCATTTCTTCCACCACATAACGGTCTCCAACTTTGGTGCGTACTAATTTGGCTCCTATCTGAGAAAGTGCGACTTCTAGTCCTTGATTACTCATTACGGTGGCCACTACCGTGTTTTTGACTAATCGGTTTTGTTCCAAAAGATCGCGCGCACAAATAGCCATTATGGCGTCTCCATCGACGATTTCGCCTTTCTCGTCTACCACAATGACCCGGTCGGCATCACCATCCAGAGCAATACCTATCTGCGCATTATGCTCTACTACTTTTTGGGCCAGATTTTCTGGGAAAAGCGCGCCACACTGAGCATTGATATTGGTTCCATTGGGCTCGGTTCCTATGGAGATAACTCGCGCGCCCAGTTCTTCAAAAACTGCGGGAGCGGTTTTGTAGGCTGCCCCATGAGCGCAATCCACCACCATGGTAAGTCCATCCAAAGTGAGCTCTTTAGGAAAAGAATTTTTCAAAAATACAATGTAGCGTCCGGTAGCATCGTCTATGCGAGTAGCTTTCCCCACTTTGGTAGCGGTTGGACGTAAATGGTCAATGGAATTGCTGAGCATAAGCTGCTCGATGTTTGCTTCCATTTCGTCGGGCAATTTAAAACCATCGGCTCCGAAAAACTTGATGCCATTGTCTTGATAAGGATTATGCGAGGCGCTAATTACTGCCCCGGCATCCGCACGCATAGATTGGGTAATGAAAGCAATTCCTGGAGTTGGTAATGGTCCAACTAAAAGTACGTCGACTCCCATAGAACAGATTCCCGCAGCTAGCGCAGTCTCTAACATGTACCCGGAAATACGGGTGTCTTTTCCTATTACCACTCGGTGACGATGTGACCCATTGCGAATAAGGTAGGCCACTGCTCGTCCGACTTGCATGGCAACTTCGGTAGTCATTGGATATACATTGGCTACCCCGCGTATACCGTCAGTTCCAAATAGCTTACGTTCTGCTTGGGCGTTGCTCGGTCGAACCATTTAGTAATCCCTCAGGTAGTTGTTACTCAAAAATATTTCTACCAAGTGGCGAGAGCGCCGCTTGATTTTGCGAACAGTCTTACTATGAATTACTCGGGAATAAAATATGGTGATGGTCTGCTGCTTTGGCACAACTCAAGCTAGGTAGCGCTTCTCGGCCAGGCAATTTAGCGTGGAAAAAAAATGGAGAAAGAACTCTGGGAGGGAGCGGATTCAATTTCCGCACGGCCACCGTGAACTTGCACAACCGAGTGCGCTACTGCCACTGCGAATCCGGTGCCCAGACGCTTCTCGCGAAGCGCTTGTTCGATGGGGTCGAAAATTGTACGGCGTTGTTCAGTGTTGAGCAGGGGGCCGAAATCAGTAAACTTTAACTTTACCTGAGCAGGCTGCTGCTCGCCATGCAATTCCACTGCCTGGTTAGGTGGTGATCGCGCAATAGAAAAGTCCAAAAAAGCAGCCAATGCGTAGCGCAACCGGGGGCCATCTCCTGCAATGGAAAGAGTGTTTTCCGGAAAAGAAACTTTTATCTCTACGCCTTTTTCGGCGGCATTTGGACGTAGTGTAGTAACAATTTCTTGCACTAGGTTAGGCAAGTTCACTGGTTGGCGTTCGACTTCCAGCTCTCCTGTTTGTGCACGAACCGAATCAAAAAAAAGCTGCAGCAATCGCAATGCGCGATCGGCGTTGCGTGTGATTACTTCCACCGAGCGCTTTACTTTGGGATCGAGCACCTGATGCCTTCCGAGCAAAAGACTGCTGTAGCTACGTACGTTTGCAAGGGGTGCGCGCAGATCATGAATTACTATTCCCAAAAATTTTTCGGTTTTTTTAGCTTCTTCTCGTAAGGACAAGTCGCGAAACTGGTCACACTGACCGCCATAAGGAAGCGGGGTGGAGTGGCGTTCGAAATGCCGTCCTTTTCGGGTAACTATTTCCTCATGAGGCAAACCTGACAGAGTAATCACTCCCCGGTTAGACCAAGTAGTTTCCAAGCTGCGGCGGTCGCGTCCTTCCACCTCGCTGGCATGCAAATCGAAGGCGTCCAGAAATGACTGGCTGGCATAGACTGCTTTGCCCTCACTGCTCCAAATAACCACTGATTCCGCTATAGTTTCCAATGCAGACTTTAAAGTTTGGTCCTGGGTCATTGTCTCACCCCCCTTGGCCATGACTACCTTTACACTACTCATAAGCATGTTTTTTGCGTGCACCGCGATTCTTTCTAATACTGCATGTTTAGTCACCATGCACGGAAACTGCCAGGTAGATCTTGACTTGTCTTTTATTGGTCGTTAGGGTTTGCGCGCTTTTTTTTCCGTACGGGCGAATTTTGAAAATCCACGAATACCAAGCAAAAGAGATTTTTCGGCAATTTGGTGTCCCTACTCCTAATGGTAGAGTGGCAACCACTATTGAAGAAGCTAAGCAAGCAGCGCATGACCTTGGAAAAGACTCCGAAAACTTTTTGATGGTTGTCAAGAGTCAGGTCCATGCAGGAGGAAGAGGAAAGGGCATTTTTGTTAATTCCGACGGCGGTCGTGGGGTACGCGTTGCTAGAAGCATTGAGGAAGTAGAGACTTTTGCTCGGGCAATGTTGGGGCACAGACTGCAGACGGTTCAAACCGGGCCGACGGGGAGCGTGGTTCGCAAGCTGTACATAGAAGAAGGATTGCCCATTGCCCAAGAGTTATATTTAGGAGTGACTTTAGATCGCGATGCCGCTCGCCTAGTATTTATGGCTTCAGCGGAAGGGGGGACAGAAATTGAGGAAGTCGCGGTTACTCATCCGGAAAAAATATTCAAACAGTGGGTCGAACCAGTGGTTGGTTTCCAACCATATCAGGGGCGACTGCTTGCTGAGCACCTAGGGATATCTGGTAATAGTGCCCAGTGGCTAACAAAGTTATGCTGTGGGTTATACCAGGCATTTGTTTCCACCGATGCTTCCCTATGCGAAATTAATCCCTTAGCAGTTTTGCAAGACGGAAGAGTGGTCGCCCTGGATGGCAAATTGAGTTTTGATGAAAATGCTCTTTTTCGTCATCCCGAGTTACAGCTTTTACGTGATCCCGACGAAGACGATTCCAAAGAGGCACACGCCAGAAAATTCGATCTTAGCTATATTTCACTCACTGGCGACATAGGTTGCATGGTTAATGGCGCGGGATTAGCCATGGCTACCATGGATACTATTCAACAAGTAGGGGGACGGCCGGCAAACTTTCTCGATGTGGGCGGTAGCGCTTCTCGCCAAAAAGTAGGCGAGGCTTTTAAGCTTTTGCTGTCTGACCCCAATGTGAAAGCGGTATTAGTAAACATATTCGGCGGCATCATGAAGTGTGACGTGATTGCCGAAGGCATTGTTGAAGCCGCCCAAGAAATTAAATTGGAAATCCCTTTGGTGGTACGCCTGGAAGGTACACATGTGGAGAAGGGTAAAGAAATTCTCCAAAAGTCTAATTTAAAAATCTTTGCCGCCCAAGATTTGCGTCAAGCGGCCGAGAAGGCGGTTGCTGCCGCAAAGGGCCAGTTATGATTTTGGTCGATGAGACTACGCGAGTAGTAGTACAGGGAATCACTGGCTCGGCGGGCAGCTTTCACGCTCGGCAAATGCTGGCTTATGGAACCCAGGTTGTAGCTGGGGTTACTCCTGGAAAGCGCGAAACGTGGTTCGAGGAAAAGGTTCCTATTTTTGATACCGTTTACATGGCCGTTAGAGAAACCGGAGCCAATACTTCCTGCCTTTTTGTTCCTCCGCCTTTTGCTGCAGACGCTATTTTGGAAGCTGCCGACGCGGGATGCGGTCTGATTGTAGCCATAACCGAAGGAATTCCGGTGCTCGATATGGTGCGGGTACGCCGGGCTCTGGAAAAAACTGGGGTTACCTTAATTGGACCAAATTGCCCAGGAGTAATTAGTCCGCAAGCCAAGTGCAAGATTGGTATTATGCCTGGTCATATTCACTCTCCAGGGCATATTGGTATTGTATCGCGCTCGGGAACTCTTACTTACGAAGCTGTTCATCAGGTTACTAACTTGGGATTGGGGCAAAGTACCGCGGTAGGTATTGGCGGCGATCCCGTGCATGGGCTGGATTTTGTGGAAGTTCTCCAAAAATTCGAATCCGATCCCCATACCCAGGCGGTAATAATGATTGGGGAAATTGGCGGCAGTGATGAGGAAAAAGCAGCCGGCTTTATTGCAGAAAAAATGAAAAAACCGGTAGTGGGGTTAATTGCTGGCCAAACCGCACCTCCAGGCAAACGGATGGGACACGCGGGAGCGATTATTTCTGGCGGAAAAGGTACTGCTGCGCAAAAGGTTGCTGCTTTGACTGCGGCGGGAGTGCACATGGCTCCTACTCCGGCAGAACTTGGTTCTACACTTGCCGAGGTTTTGGGGGCATAATTGTAGCTGAGTCCAATTATACAGTTGAACAGCAGAGGAATAGATGACCATTGAAAGAACGTTGTCGATCATAAAACCTGATGCGTTACAAAAAGGTGTTATTGGCAAAATTGTGGGGCGGTTCGAAGGGGAGGGACTTAAGCCAATAGCCATGAAAATGAAGCATCTGTCGAAGAGTGAGGCCCATGGGTTTTACGCTGAGCACCAGGGTAAGCCTTTTTTTGATTCATTGGTTACCTTTATGACCGAAGGGCCAGTGCTGTTGATGGTTTTAGAGGGGGAAAACGCTATCCAGGCCAACCGAACCCTTATGGGGGCCACTAATCCTGCTAATGCGGCCATAGGAACCCTAAGAAGGGAAATCGCTACTGATACCACGCGTAACTCTATACATGGCTCAGATAGCTCTTCCAGTGCAGCTCGAGAGATTGCTTATTTTTTTGCAGAGACCGAAATCGTATCCTATCAATGGAAGAGTAAGCAGTGAACCTTGCGCAAGGAAGCAGCTTGCTTTGAAGTCATGCTGCCTTGCGTGTGAAAAACCTACGTGGATATTCCTTTTGAAGCGCCCCTTTGGGAGATACTGGCACTCGGCTTGAGTTTAGCCGCTTCTTGTTTTTTTTCCGGGGCTGAAACCGCGCTGACTTCGCTTTCAGAGGCTAGAACCAGCCAACTTATCGAAGAATCCGGTAAAGCTAACCATCCCTTACGTTTATGGCTTAACTATCCTGAACGGGTTCTCACTACGCTCCTGTTTGGAAACACGCTTGCCAACATTGGGGCGAGCGCAATGGCAACCGATTTAGTTTCCAAAACGGGAGCTCACTACGCGGTAGCCATTGCCACTGGTGTAACTACCTTAATCGTACTGTGTTTTTGCGAGATTATTCCCAAAACGTTATCCAAGCGCCATGCAGTCAGCTTTTCCCAGTTTGTTATTCATATAGTTAAAGTATTTATGTGGCTGTTCATACCAGTTACCTGGTTGCTTTTAGGCTTTACCAGTGCAGTGGTTGCTCTTTTCGGGGAAAAAAACAAAAAAAAACCTCCAGTTACCGGAGCCGAAATTGAATATTTAATTGATTTGGGAAGCCGTGAAGGGGTGTTAGACGACGTCAAAAAGCAACTTCTCAACTCAGTGCTCGAATTTGCCGACCTTCTGGTAAAAGAAATCATGGTCCCGCGTACGCGTATGATTGGCATCAGAAATACTGCTAGTTACGAAGAAACTATGAAAATAGTTAGGGAGAGCGAGCATAGTCGAATTCCCATCTACGAAGGTGGAATCGACAATGTAGTAGGTATTCTTTTTGTGAAAGATTTAGTGCGTGATTTGCAAAAAGGTTTAACCGTCAAAGATTTTCAGTTAGAGAAATACCGCAAGCCTCCATTCTTTGTGCCGGAATTAATGAAAATTAGTCGGCTATTACGCGAATTCCAAAAGCGGAAAACTCATTTGGCAGTGGTGGTGGACGAATTTGGTGGCACCAGCGGAGTGGTCACCCTAGAAGATGTTATGGAAGAAATTGTAGGCGAAATTCAAGACGAATACGATATTGAGGAAAAGGCAATTAAGGCTTTGGCCGATGGGCGGTTTTTGGCTGATGGCGCGGCGTCTATTCGGGAAGTAGAAGAGGTTTTGCGCATTAGTTTTCCGGAAGAGGGCGATTATGAGACCTTGGGGGGATTTCTAACTGCTAGCTCTGGACGGGTACCAATTACCGGAAGCGTGATTGTGTGGGACGGTTTTTCTTTTTTAGTACGCACTGCCGATGAGCGTAAGGTGTCTAAAGTGGAAATTGTACGCCGAATTCCACTAGAAAAGTCTTCTGCGGTTGATGGGCCCTTACCCTCATTGGAACCGGCGGAATCGTCTTCGTTATCTAAAGAGGGATTTAATGGAGAAGGATAGGGGATTTTTGATGCCGGCGAATCTCTTGCGTCTCCACGTGCTACAAACATGAAGTCTCTTTACGACCTCAAAGGAATGTCCTGGGAAGAAATTGGGTCGCTGGTGTCCCTTTTAGAGGAACGCCCATTTAGAGCCAAGCAACTATTTCGTTGGATTCACCAAAAAGGCGCCTCATCGTTCGATTGCCTTTCCGACTTGCCTATATCTTTCCGCAAACGTTTACAGGAAGTGGCTTTTTTCCGAGCGCTTGAAGTTGATTGCTTGCGCAAGTCAATGGACGGTTCTTGGAAGATTCGCTTCCGCACCGCCGATGGTCATGGCATTGAGTCAGTATACCTTCCCGAGGAGCGACGACGAACGTTGTGTGTTTCTACCCAGGTAGGATGCGCCATGGGATGTGCTTTTTGCCGGACTGCCAGCATGGGGCTGATTCGTCACCTAGAAACATCGGAAATTCTCGACCAGGTTTATCAGGTCAATAGACTGCTGTTCCAGGAAGGAATAAAAAGTCTCCGACCACTAACTAATTTGGTTTTCATGGGAATGGGCGAACCGTTACATAATTATGCGCATGTAAAAAAGGCTCTTAACTTATTGCAGCATGAAGAAGGGTGTAATTTTTCTCATCGGCATTTAACAATTTCCACTTCTGGTATTGTTCCAGAAATGGAGCGCTTAGCAAAAGAGACTTTTGTGAAATTAGCGGTTTCATTAAATGCAACTACTGATCAGCAACGAAATCAGCTAATGCCAGTAAATCGCCGCTGGAATATTCAGCAATTATTGCAAGCATGTCGCGCTTTTCCTACCCGTCAGGGAAGAAGAGTGACCTTTGAATATATTATGCTAGATGGCGTAAATGATTCATTAGATGACGCCAGGCGATTAGTTCAATGGCTCAAACCAATGCCTGTAAAAGTAAACATCATTCCTTATAATGAAAACCCCGGCTTGCCCTTTCGTTGTTCTCCTCAGCGGCGTATTGAGGAATTTCAACAGTGCTTGTTAAGTCACGGGGTGGCTACTATTACCCGTAAGAGCCGAGGAAGAGACATTGCCGCAGCATGCGGACAATTGGCGATGTCCGAGTAGGCGAGATTTGGCATGATGCAGGCCGGGTGGGGGAGTGGATGGAGGAGCGGTGGAGGAATGGGCCAAGTATTTCTGGCTCGTGATTCCAAATTAGCCCGCTTAGTGGCAATTAAGTTTTGAATACTTGGCAGGAAATACTCTTCGGATGGTTTTGGAGGGATATTCAGAAGCCAAACCCATGCCTCCACAGCGGGCGGTAGAGCTGATGGTGCCGGTTATCAGAGCAGTACTCTGTGCTCGCCAGCACAATATTGTGCTACGCTCTATTGCGCCGTAAGTGTCCGAAGAACTGGCACAAATAGTTGATTGGTGTTTAAAAAAGCGCCTCGACGAGCGCATCCCCGATGCTCAAACTTTGTTGCAAGCATTCTCTTGTGCCAGAACAACGAATCCAGCAAAAGGCACCACCACCTCGATAACTCCGTCAACACAGAGAATGCTCTCATTGCCATTTCCGGTGTTGTCGCCACCGTAGATAGAAGCATCGCTGTTGAATACTTGGTTCCAATGACCAGGTTCAATGCGATCGCTGCGAATAAGGTAGCCATTAGGGTAGGGCGTATCTGCCAGGCTGGCCACCACCAGAAACGATTGTTCGTCGTTCCATCGGCGAAAAGCAATTACTCGCGTACTGTTCCAAACATGGACAATATCAATATTGTGACTTTGTAGTCCCTGGTTGTTTAAGCGCAACCTATTTATGTCGGCATAAAATTTTCTGATATAGCGCCCGTCGCCATTGGCTAATCCCAGGATGTCTTCTTTGTTTTTAAGAACGGCGTTGTATTTGAAGCGTTTGCAGGCCCCCACTTCTTCTCCAAAGAGAAACATGGGCACGCCCGCCGAAAGGACAGTCATTCCCCAACCGAATCGGCATCTTGCTTCTGCATATTTCCGGGTATCACCGACCAGAGGCGCACCGTTGGACGCCACCACTAGGCTACGCTCGGAGGTATAGCGTTTGTCCTGGTCTACCTGGTTCCAATCGGGATCGAAAAAAGGTCCCGGACTATTGCCAGCCTCGTCGTGCGATTCGTTGTAGACCAATTTTTGATGGGCGGAAGCGGAGAGTGCCCCGGCAAACCAATCCATCTGCAGTGGTTGTCCAGAACCACCGTACAATGCTGCATGAAAAATTAGCTTAGCAGTGCCTCCTTGAAGGGTATCTCCGCTCAGATGATGATAAAAATCTGAATACCAGCGGGCGTCGAACCCCATGCCTCCTTCTTGAACTGGAGTAGTGACTTCATTCCAGTCGGAATGGTCTTCGGCTAACAGCATTACATCGTTTTTGAACATGCGCAGGGTACGTCCCAGCTCCCGCAGAAATTTCGCCCCGAACATGTTGGCGACTCCTAAGGGGCGACCGTCTGCATGCAAAACGTTGTAACTATGTATTGACGTGGTCTGGTCGACGCGAAAACCGTCGACATGGAACTCGCGCATCAGCATCACTGCACTGCTGATGAACATTTTGCGCACCATTTCTTCATGAAAGCAGGGAGCCCAGGCGGTGGACATGTTGTCCACATAACCTCCTTCTGGAAAGGAGTAATCGGAAGGATTTCCCTGGTACCAATAGTAAATATTGTGTTCCGGCTGTGTGGAGTCGTAATTGAACTCGGCTCGTTCGGCATCATGGGCGAAATGGTTGTAAACCACGTCCATTATCACCGCGATACCACGACGATGACACTCCTTGATAAAGAACTTAAACTGGTCGCGACCGCCTCCGCCGTACTCAATGGCAAAATAGTGCGAGGTTGCGTAGCCCCAGTTTTCCGCTCCGTCGCCGAATTCCGAAAGTGGTAACAGTTCTATGGCGTTAATGTTGGTCGCTTGCAAATGATCCAACAAGGCTAGGGCGTCTTTGATTGTTCCTGGTTTGTCGCTGCCAAACCCCAATGCGCCAGTATGCAACTCGTAAATGATGAGGTCTTCGACCTTATTGGGCACGTTTTTATCAGTAAACTCGTCTGCCCAGAATTGCGCCTGATCAATGAATTCTCTTTCCGGCCAGACATCTTCTTCAAAATTGAGCGTGACTTGCTCGGGATCTATGGTAACCGAACAACTTCCTGAACCTGCTAAATGACCCAGCCAGCCGGTATAATGCGCTCCCCTTGGGTTATTGGCTCCAAAGCCTATTTGGCAGCGCGAATAGAGATCGGTCCGATAGGCTACAGTTCCGTCTTCCAGGGTTATTCGAAACATATAGGGTCGATGATTCATGATCGCGAGCCCCCCGACCAGACTGGGGTGTTCCAGGGGCGTTTCCCATACGCCGTCCGGGCCGCGAAGCATGGGAACGGGTGCTAACTGAGGGTTAATACCGTATCCGTCGTCAGCTATATAGCCTCCCCCGATTCTGGTTTTCGGCAGAGAACGGTTTGGCATGACTGGTATTCGTTTTGGATCGTCAAGGTCCCAGATTGTTCCATAGACCAACTCCACCATTTGCGCGTTAGGCGCCCATACGGCGAACCGAGCACTCCAGGAGCCGTCTTCATGGTGATATTTGTTGGCACCCAGCCTTCGGCAATGGGTCAAATAATATCGTTCTTCTTGAGCTATGCCCTGAAACTGAAAGCTACGGTAGCGTTCTTTGGAACCAGGATCGGCGACTTCGGTGGCGATTGCCCACCACGATTGCCCGTCCGGGGTTTTTATACGCACGCCCCAATGAAAGGTTTTTCCTTTTTCCTCCTCTGCCAGTTGAAGCGTAGCTCTAAAGCATTTTCCACCGTCATGGTGAACGAACTGTTCCATTTCGCAGGTACTCCATGCTTCGGAGTATTTGCCACTGGCATCCCAACTGCCTTCGAGAGTAGCTCGAGCATTCTCGAGAACCGAGCCGAACACACTAGGGATATATTGAAAAGTTATCGGTTTCATTGCCATATTGGTTGCACCTAATTATCCATGTTTGTCTACCAAGCAGCCCGTCAACGGTCGTAATTTGCGTTAAATTTCTCGACTCCAGGCCAACGGCCTTACGCTCGAAATGAACCGAATCCGGGCATCGCGAGCGTAGAACCAAAGTCCGGAGTCGAGGGACTTTTTTTAACTGGCGCTTGGTGGATAAGCATAACTATGAATTGTGCGTAACTATTTGATTGGCAATCGCCTCAATGAAAGGAATTACTTCGTGCTTACTGTAGCCAGTGACCAAATCGCCGTCGACGACGACTTTGGCCGGAGCCTTATGGCCATTTTCATTCTCTTCAAAGAATGCCTCGGCGTTGCAATTTAGGATGTCCGCCATGACTACGGTGTGACAGGTAATCTTGCGTCCGGCTAGCAGCTTTGGGTTCGGAGTGAGAATCCATAGACCATGGCAGAGCGCTCCCTTGATTAGTTTTGGATGCTGCATAGCTTCCGCAAAAAAGCGCACCATGGGAGCCGACTGCACTAGTTCACGCGGATTGGTAATGGTGGAATCATCGGGATAGCGTAGCCGAACACTGACGTAGTTAGCCGATATGATAACTGCCGCATAGTCTTCCAGACGGATATTACTCACGTCATTGCTGTCAGCTACGGCAACTGATTCTGGAGACTCCCAGGGCTGCTGGTCGATAGGATCGACATCGCTGTACATCATCGAGGCTTTCCAGTCTGGATTGCCGGGCTGGTAATCGCCGTACCAAATGCGGGAAATCAAATCCACGCTTGCCCCATACAAGGTAAAGCAGGAACGGTACGCGGCGATTTCTTCGGGAATGAACTTATGTTCCACAATAACCGCAATTTTTTTGTTCTCTAGAGGCTTGGTGATCATGGTTTCCCCTCCTTGGATTCTTTAATAGCACCTACCGAATACTCGATATCCGCCTTTGCTAGGCAGCATGATTTTGTTTTTTCTAGTGCTTACTGAAGTACAGATCGGAGATGCCTGCGCGTTCCCGCATAATGTCCTCTGTTTGGCGAACATTCCGGCGAATTGGCAGGAATTCCACTTCTACCTCAGAGTCTTCGCCAAGGTCGGAAATATCAATTTGAAATCGATGCGGATCGTGGACAGTCCGGGGTATGCCATTTACTTTGATGCTGATTAATTTCAAATCGCCCGGACGAAAGAAGTCTGGGAGGACATTAAGGGTTTTCAAATCTTGGTTGCACTTAGGACAAAAGGTAATGCAAAAGCTATCGTCTTGCCCCTCGACCTGCGGCACATAGGTACGAATATATAGGTGCGCCAGATAGTTCAATTCAAAAGAATGATAACCCGCAATGGCATGCCCAGCCTGAACGCCAAATCCTTCCTGGACAACGGGGGCACCGCTTTCGGT
>JBNKEI010000161.1:0-2712 GCA_050288705.1 Myxococcales bacterium | reverse complement strand
GTGATCAACAATCACTAGATTTCCGTATCCGCGGAATCTTCCCGCGTAAACAACTTATTTCTCCGCTCTCAGTGATGATACAAACTTGGCTCTTCCTCTTGTGAATATCGATTCCTATGTATTCCATGGCTGGCCCCTCTTGCGTGGTCTCTAGACCCGCTCGCTTTTTTCTCTTAGGGTCAAGCTGGCAATGTTTTTCGGTTATTGCCAGCATGGCTACCACGTATGGTGGCAACCAGCCGCTTCATTCCCTCTATCCCCAAAAATTGCTGACATTCCTCGCGTAGACAGATATAAAGCATCTGCAGTAGCGTGTGTATTCATGGTTCAAAGGTAAAGTATGAGGGGTTTGAGGAGAATAGCTAGTATTTGCTCGGTAAGTTTGCTTTGGACTCTCGCAGTGCTTTTTAACACGCAGGTCTTTGCGCAATCTATCGCCGCGGTGGAAAGCGGCTTCTGTAATCAAACTGAACAACCCCCGCCCGCTGGGAAACTCAACATCAACATACCGTTGGTAGGCAACGCGATTCTCGCTTCTCTCAGTTTTTTCTCGCCTTCCAGCCACTCAACAGCCAAAAACTTCTTCGCAGCTACTGACTTGTATATTCTAACCGCGACCACTGACTGAACTCCAAGCAATGCCCTTAATCGGCCGAAAGACTTCACCCGGTTGGCAATATTTTCAGAAAATGCGGTTTGCAATAGGAGCAGCAGTTGCCGCAGGATATTGATTTTCGGTTTTTGCTATATTCAGATGGAATGAGAAGGCCGTTCCCCGATTCGGCAGTAGACTAAATAGCAGTAAATGTCGAGATTGTCGATTTCGTTAAGAATGGTTGAGAAGAGGGCATCAAGAAAATGTGGTCGCCTAAAATCAAGCCATATGTAGGCGTAGACAACGATAAAGAACCATTCGATGAGTGGTTTTCACGCATCTCCAAACACATTCCGAACATCCCTAAAAACGTCGCCGAGCACTGGATTTATAGGCATTATGGGCATTCTCCTTATGAACATTTTCCTATTGATCAGCTCAGTTTTGAACTTCAGTCCTGGCCAATTGAACAGCTATATTGTGTTTCTTTTGGTGATAGCTGGGGAACTATTAACGAAGATTTTTCGCCAGAATACTGCAAAGATCCACTCTTTCGAATAATGTTAGACAAAGGCACATGGCCACATCCGATCATTGTACTTAATAACCATAACGGTATAAAGAATTCTTGCGAAAAGCCACTATCACGTTTGCACCTTATTGAAGGACATCGACGTTTAACCTACCTTCGACACATTAAAAGCACTGCTAAGCCTATTCACGACGTATGGGTTATGACAGTTTCTCTAATTAGTTCAGAAACAATTTCATCAAAGCCTACTGCACAAAAGGAGCCGCGCCCAAATAGGACTTTCAATCCGCAATACGCTCACGAGAAACTTTCTTTGGCTGTCAAATATTTGGCAATTTATGACTATCCAATCAAGGATCGCTTGGATTTGGCATATAAAAGCGGAATTGCTCAACTCAAAACAGACGATTTTCCGTTAGAAAAACGTGAAAGCTGGAAAGAAGTACTGGATATGAAGGCAAAGTTAAGCTCTGTGAACTCAAGAGCAGCAAGCCACTTTGCCCGCGAGATTCTCGAATTTTATGAATGGACCTGTTACAAGCTAGGTCGTTTGGACGGAGACAAAAAAAATCCCTCTCGATTTTAGATCGATGACTCCGAAAAAGAGAACTCTGTTCTAGCGTCCGACAATGCGGGGGATTATATAAACTTGGTAGCACTGAGAGTAAAGCAATAGACAAAATAACAGGTGGATTAACCATCTCGAAAATGTCACTACTTACTTCAACCGTCAGAGCTTGTCGGAACCTGGGCTTGATCCTATTTTGTGGACACCAACCTAAGTACGAGTACGGTGTCGGCCTTGGCAGCTGGATTTCACTTCTAGTCCTGCTCGCTTTACATAATATTGATTATCGGTCCCTAAAAATTGAGTCCCTTGGAATAGAAAAATTCAAATTTCATGGATTCGACCTCTTAAGTTGATCCTTGCCTTTTCGTCGTTCTAGAAACTCACGAATTTTCTCTAATTCTTCCACCAATGAGGGCTTGGCCACTAACCAATCGATGCTTCTAAGGGGAGTTGACGCGCGTAAAGACCAGTCATATTTCCTGGCTGGCCTGTTGCCTCAATTTTTGTGTGGCAACGAAAACAAGCTCGCAAAAAAGGTCCAATAGAAAAGGTCCAATAGAAAAGGTGGGAGTTGGCACGGTGGTATTCAGTCAGCGTTTTGGCGACTCACTGAATCTTAATCCACATTATCGCGAACTCACTCCAAAAAAAGCTCTGGCGCCAAAAATTGTAGAGCCATTACCTCCTCCCAGATTAGACAAGGTTATTCTAAGAGTAGTGGAAAACGAATCCGGCGAGCCAATACCAGGAGTAAAAATTAAGATCACGCTGCTCTCGGGAATAGAGGAAACCCTGACCACCAATCAAGAAGGAATAGCCGAAAAGCAGGTGGAACCAGCCACTTACCGGGTTTACAGCACTTATGCCGGTAAGCATGGCGACCAGTATGTGGAATTTGTAGGAGAAGGCGAATCACCTATTGCTACTGATTCGTCAGCGAGTAAAAGCAAGCCCAACCTAGCGCAATGGCCTAGCGAATTAGTCATTTGCAAGGTAGAAAAACACCAAGTGAAA
>JBNKEI010000160.1:0-3821 GCA_050288705.1 Myxococcales bacterium | reverse complement strand
ATTCTTGCAGAAACGACTGAAGTTTCTAAATCGCATCTCGGTGGGAATCGATTGGGGGATGTATTCATCGATGAGGCTTATCTTTACCGCATCGGCTAACGTGATTGAGAAGGAACGCTCGGGCTTTTTATTTTTTCTCTCCGGGGGAGGGAGACGTTAATTTTTTTTGTCAGGCCAAAGTAGAAAGATGTCCGCTCTAAGGCTGACTATTTGCGGAATAAAGGTGATTTAACGAGAAAACCAAGCATGGGCGGGGTGTGTCTTTAATAGACGCCGAACATTTTCATTTTGGCTCTGCATGGGCGCTACATTCTTTGTGTCTCCCTCGCCGCCGCCAACTATTCGTAGAATAAAGGTGATTCACCGAGGAAAACAAAGCCCGAGCGTGGTGTAATACAGTGAACAGTTTCACTTAGTAGCGTAATTTATTAGTAAACAAATGGCCTTTCTGCAGATAATTCTGTATCGCACATGAGTTAACCGAGGATTCCACTTAGAAGAACTTGGTACTCTCAAGCACCTTGAGGTTGCGACATAAAAGTACTAGCTGGATTGTATTGTAAATATATTCACAAAAAAAGACAGCGGGGGTAAGCATAAATGAAATCAAATTCTCCTTCGAAAGCAAAAGAGTCTATTCAACCCGCCGAACAGGAGGAAACCACTACATTATCGCGTCGCGATCTCGTTGCAACGCTATCTGGGGCCTTCGGTGCAGTCGCACTAAGTGCATGCGGCGTTGATGAGATGCCTAATGACAAAGAATTTAGTGAAGCCAGCCAGTTTTTGACCGGAACACAAAGCGTTAATTGGTGCAATGCTATCAATGAGTTGCGCGATATAGAGCCTTCAGCCAATTTGGTAACAATAACTCGTTGTTATGCATCCCCTGGTGATGGCGGGGGTGGCATATTCATGTGGAATACCAATACTGCGGAAGATAATGGCGGTACCATTATTACATCACCGGGTAAAACCGGTCATTGGAAGCGGCTCTATTCTGGGCCGATTAATGTTAAATGGTTCGGAGCTAATGAAGACGCAGAGGACAACAAGGAGGCATTTCAGCGGGCTATCGATGCTACCTTTATTAGTGGTGGCGGAATTGTCCTCGTACCGCCTATAAATGGACAATACATAATAAAGGGGACAATCGAATTAAAAGATGGTGTTGTTATTACCGGCGAAATGCTTGCTGATGACAAGCATAAAGCAAATATCGTCCACTTACCTATTGGCCCTGAAACCGACCTATTTACTCTTCCTCCAGCACCTCGTGAATATATTAGGAACGTGGGTGTCTGTAATTTGGCGATATCGGGTAGCAAATCTGGCTACTGTATAAATTGGACAAAGGTATCTTCAAGCGTAATATCGAAACTGAATATAAGGAATTTTCGGACTAGCATTTTTCTGAAAAGCACAATACACGTGCAAGTGTCAAACTGCAGATTATCAAGTCGCCAATCAGAAAATGGCAGAGCAATCGAGATTGAAGGCAACTCCACCACAACTTATATAGACAACTGTTACATTCATGGCGGTTCATTGGGTGCCGAGGTGAAACAGGGGTGTCTTAACATCACCTTCAGAGACACGATTTTTGAAAATCTTTTAGACGGGTGTTTGGATATTCACAAGAATGCCAGCGCTACACTAATTAATTGCTACACGGAGCACGTACCGAATATCGCAAATAAAAGTGCTTCGTTGATTTCATGCGGAAAAAATGGACCTGAAGCTACAGCCTCTTCATCTATCTGCGGGGAATCTTCATCCATTTACATTTTTGGAGGTAATTTCGCTGGAATCAATGGTAATTTCACAACTGGATCGGCTTTTTTAGAACTCGATGACTGCTTTCTTGCATACATTGCTGGAGTTAACGTCACCAGGGTTGATAAGATCCTGAAGACGACGGACAACAAAAACACGCGGGTAGAGATTAATGGCTTAACCACAATACAAATTGGAAGAGATCCTTGGTCTGAAGTTTCGGATAGAAGTCGAGTATTAGGCGGAATGCCTGTAAACCGAACGGGTGGCGTTCCACCAGCCAATTTACATGCTCATAATATTTTTTTGCACAGCGGATATGGCGGGCATTGGGATATCAGATCTGCTTACAACTACACTAATCCAGACCTTATGTTTATTCTTACGCTCCCTAGCACCAATGAAAAAGTACAGGTAGCCCGTTTCGACGCAGGCGGTAACTTCATCATGGGTGGGGGACAACGGGAAGACTCAACATTACCGACAAATGCTACTAACGGATTCATATATGTCCCCTCCTGCGCTGGCGCGCCTACAGGCGTTCCCGCTCGTTACGACGGACGCGCAGCGATGGTGGTGGATACACAAAATAATCGACTCTGGTTTCGATGTGGCAACGCCTGGCGATCTTGCGCATTAACGTAATAATTCACAGGCGTCTAGATAGGCAATGCCTCAAACGGAACGTGGCAACACGAAAGTTGCTCACCTACCAGAACAGCAGTCCAGTTGATGCTCAAAAAACAAATACTGGGTCTAACCCTCTAATCCTTGGTTATAGTGACAGGTTCAGACACGAGATACAAAACCGAAAAGTAGCTAAATTGAGACAAATTGTTTCGTAGGCAATGGAACAAAGACAATAAAATCCGCTGAATTTACCGATTTTTCCATCCCAGGGGACCCCCTATTTATCGGACCGATAAAGATTGTTATGTAAGGTTGGTGGGACCGCAGGTGAAATCATCCTCTGGCTTAACTATCCAGAAGATGACCGTTAGGGCCGTCGAAGCTATCATCCTGAACAAGGTACCAGGTATGGAAAAATACCTTGATGTTTTCTAGGCCGAAAAGCGATTCTTCATTTCCCATTTATTGCAAAACCACGAGGGGTTATCTTATTCACAGGAAACAATAGGACCGAGAGGATAGAGCATGCCGCAAACTGTAGAAGCGATTTATCATGATGGGATTGTGGAGCTGAAACAGATGCCTTCGGGGATTCGCAGGGCTAAGGCCCTGGTGATTTTTCTCGACGATTCAGAAGAAGCGACAGAACATCATGCGGTAGACCTAGACCAAGTGAAAACGAAGCAAAGCGCCGTAGACAAGTGGATCGGCATCATAGAAGGAGCAAAACTCGGAGACTGGAAGACCGAGCGCCGTGTTGCTTTGGAAGGGAAGCCACGTGAAAGTGCTCATTGATACCAATATCGTTCTTGATATTGCTCTAAACAGAAAGCCGTTCGTTGAACATGCAGCGCTTGTGTGGCGACTAGCAGAGCAGAAAGAGATTACGGCCTGCCTTTCCAATACAAGCGTCACAGACATTTTCTACATCGTCAACAAGCATGCCGGCCAAGAAAAGGCCCGCGCGTTCATTGCTGATATTCTGGATACGTTCAAGCTCGCAGATATCGATGAAGGGGGTTTCCGGGAGGCACTCCATTCTGGAATGAGTGATTTTGAGGACGCAGTACAGTATGTCATCTATACGCGCAACCGCTGCGACGCATTAGTAACCAGGAACAAGATCGATTTCGGCGACAAGCCTAACGTGCTCGATCCTGCGGAGTTGATCGAAAGAATAAAGGCGGTAGGAGCTTGAACCCATCCTGAGTCCAGTGGGAGCGAAGCTGTAAGAACATTTCCGCCACGGGAAGACGTCGATTTTAGATCGATGGTGGGCTTGATCCGATTTAGTGGACACCAACCTAAGTACGAGTACGGTGTCGAATATGGACCAAGAAACCAAGCAGCGTAAGAAGCGAAAGAAATATGCAACCGAGATAAAGGCTGGAGCTGTCCGTTTAGTTCTAGAGGAG
>JBNKEI010000159.1:0-30507 GCA_050288705.1 Myxococcales bacterium | reverse complement strand
ATCCCCATCCCCACCATGCGATGAAATAGTATGACCGAACCAATACCGGAATACATAGGCTGAACCACCGGGGCCAGTGCACGCATTACTAGCTTGGAGAGGTTCTTTGCTAAGTCACTTTTCATTTTGTTGCCTAGTCTTTCCTAAAGATTGCTGCGATTGTTTCTGCATTTTGTCCATATCCTACATGTACTTCTCCCTTTAGGAAAGTGTTAGGGCGAAGGAAGACAAAACTAGGACCTGATTGCCCTCGCGTTTTTCTACCAAGACTTTAGCCGCCAATCGAAGGCCAGTCCACAGGCAAAAAAATTCTAGAAGAGGGCTTCATCTAACTCGTTTCCCTCGCTGGAAGGCTATTTTCTGTATGAGCCTAGTTTGCAACGACCGATACGTTGTCGAACAGGCCTTCGCACAACTTGCCGTCTGATGTGCTGCACACCTCCAAGCCAGCATAGACTCCATCGGACATGCTGATCGTGGTGGAGCCCGTCGAGGTCCATGAGGTTCCATCGGATGAAACGTACGTCGTAAAGGTGTCGCCGTCGCGTACCAACCGGAGCCACGTAGGGGCGAGCGAGTTGCTCGTTAGCTTGATGTGCGTAGATGACCCGCCATCAGTGGCACGTTGCTCGAAGACGGTACCACTGACTGGCGACATGTCATGGATGACGTATTTGGAGTTCGGGTTGAGCGTCTCGCGAATCATCAGCCCAACTTTGGCCCACTTCGCCGTATTCGTCATGCTAACGACTCGAGCGGAAAGAGTGAAGTTGCCCGTCAACGCTTTGAACACGAAGCGGAATTCGTCGGAGCCATACCAGATGTCCGCTCCGGACCCCTTGACCGTGAAGCTGCCGTTAGAGACGGCGAACGATCCCTCGGCGCCGACGTCACCGATATCTTGCGTGAGCCATACGTCCGAGGAAGAACTGGCCGCGGCGGCAGAAACCGGTGTGGCATCGAGGGAGAACAGGGAGCCGTCGGCGGCCGAGATGGTGTAGTAGTAGAGCGTGCCGGTCGCCACCGTCGCATCGACGTAGGTGCTCGCTTCTATTCCCGAGACAAGGTCGGCGAATGGACCGCTGGCGTTTGTTCCACGTTTAACCGTGTAAGTGGCCGTGCTCGAGATCGGGTTCCAGCTTAACCTCACCTGACCTTCTGCCGTCACGGCGACGAGCCCGCCTGGGGCGGAGAGGGGTATGGAACCGTCCGCGCCGATCTTAAAGCCGATCGCGGTCTTGAAGGATCTCATGTCCGACGGGAGAGTGATCTGGAGGTCGGCCGCGGTTTGGGTCCAGGAGATCGTCCCCGTATACCCGAGGAGCTCAACCGATGTGATCGCCTTCGCCAGCCGACCGCTTCCACCACCAAGAGAGGAAATATGGAGCACCTCCCCGCCGGTTGGCACCGTCATACAATAGGCGTAGAGGAAGTTGTCTTGGCCAACCGTGAAGCGGAAGTCAGAGCTGGTGAACGAATAGTTGGCATGGCTCGAGCCGAGCTTACCGGTAGGGAGCGATCTCGATCCCTCGCCATGTTTCGTCCACGCCCTGCTGCCGTAGATGCCGGCGCCGTTCTTGGTCATCCATTGCCCGATCTCGACCAGCATGTTCTTTGTGCCGGCGTCCAAGGAACCATCCGGCGTGGGCGAGATGGCGATGGCGGCGGCTCCGTCGCGCGAAACCACTTCGAGCAGCTCGTGGATGACCATCCCGGAGTTGTAGGTGAAGTTTGGAGCATAATACCAGTCGCCCACTGGCGTTTCGGCTATCCAGGGTTGGTCTTTCTTAATGTCTCTGGGGTAGTTGGCTTCAAACGTGTTGATAATCCGGTCGCCCGGATGGAATTTGACTACAGCGGAGGTATTAATCTGTCCGCGTCGCTCCAGCGCTCGGTTGTAATAATGGGCGATCACTCTCTGCATGGCGTCGCACTTGTAGCCCGAGCCGCTCATATAACCACTGAACGGCTGTGTCGAGTTGCCGTCGGTATAGATGAAATCGGGATCGTATTTCTCGATGACGTCCATGATTCGCAGCGCCCACCAGGTGGCGTACCAGTGCGCATAGTCGAGATGATTGGAAAAAATTCCTTGCGGTAGGTTCCAGACCAGGTCGTCGATGCCTTTGTACTCTCGGAGGTTGACATTGTAGAGGAAATGCAGATCGTAACCGTTCCAGATCCAATTCCCCTTCTGCGCGATCGCGGCGGCGTCGTACGGAACGTCCACCATGCGGCCTGAGCTGTCACTGGAGTAAGCCTTCTGCCCCCACCACCAGCTATACTCGTGATGGAAGGAGACTCCCATCTTCAAGCCGATCGAGCGCGCCGCGGCGCTCCATGCGCCAAGGAAATCGGACTTTAGGCCGAAGTTCATCGCGTTGAATGGATTGTATTTCGAGTCCCAGTTATCGAACTGGTCGTGATGGACGCCCTGCACTAGAACGAAGCGTGCACCAGCGTCGTAATATATTTGCGCCAGTGCGGCAGGATCGTACTTGACCGGATTCCAAGCTCCTAGGAAATCTTTGTACCCGCTGACTGATGGATGGCCGAAGCTCTTGAGATGGTTGGCATACGCGGGGTAGCCCTGCTGATACATGTGCCGCGCATACCAGTCGCCGCTATTGCCGGCAGCTTGCGGTCCGAAATGAACCCAGATGCCGAACTTCGCTTTTCGCAACCATGCCGGATCGAAGGGTGAATTCTTGGCGATGGACTTCCATGTCGGCTGGACCGGTCCTTTGGTTTGAATCGGGAAGTCCATCTTAACTTCTGAGAAAGTGGCAGGATCGCCCATCGGCACGCTATTTGGCATCTTCGCCGCCGGCATGCTTGGTATTGGCGCAAGGTCGGGTAGTTGGAAGCTCCCTGTATCGGTTTGAGGACCTTCATCTTGAGGATCCCCATCCTGATCTGCGCTGGAATCCGTCTCATCACTCGTGTCCATTTCTCCGCTTGCATTCTTCGCGGGGGGATTGCATCCAACGCACACCGTGACGACTGCAATCGGAAGGAGAAATAACAAGAATCTTGGACACTTCATGGTTTCCCACCTCCGTCAAAAGGGAAGATGTCTCTTGATGTGCGTCCGCAGGGGCGCGCATGTACATGTGGAAGAGAGAGTATAAAAACAGTGTACTTGCTACTCCTGGACTGTTCTAGATTCGTCACGCCATTAGAAAAAGATAATAGTACAGATACAGGTGATGGCGCCAACTCATGCTTTGCGAAAGATAGGTTGACCGAGGAAACAGAAAGCGTTTGTTCACTTGAACGCTGGAGGAATTTACTCGGTCTTCGGCTAAATACTACTATATAATGTTGATTTCAATTCCTCCGGTACGAATTCTATAGTATGCCAGTAAAAGTATTCCGCATCTCATTTTGGCAGTCGGAATCCGAATGATTTGGTTAGGCCACGTGCTTGGTTGATTAGCCTTGTACGACATCGAACCAACGCATCCCTTGCCTTTATAATTGCGAGATCCGCCTGGACCTGAAGAATTTTCGAAAAGCCTCTCGCGTAGTTCCTAATGGCTCGAACTCTCGCGTCTTTTCGTTAATATCGATGAACGCATGAGGTCAAATGGGGTAGCAATGGGGTAGCATGGAAAGCTTTTGAGTGCTCTGTTTACTGGAAATCCCGTAAACGACAACTGGAGACGCCCGAGTTACCGGCAGCCTGGTTGTTGATCCCCTTCGTCACTACTGGGTTTGTGGAGCGAATCATATTCTTCCCAGCTCTTAAAACCAATCGGCCTCTTGGGCTGGCTAAGATTTGATCTTTTCAAAGCCACAAGCAGAATGCTGATTTGAGATACATGCTGTATTAGCTCCACAGACTCACTATCCTTCTCACTGTGGCCTTTACTGACTTTCGATACTAGACAGATTTCACATTTTCCGCTTTGATTTTCTTATCCCCTTAATGGCTCGCTTAGCACTCTTGGTTCCTCGTTCGAGAATCCATCTCGTCAAGTATTATGGTGTTTCTGCATCTAATTCGAACTGGCGAAAATCGATCGTTCCATCTCTTTGCCGAGTCCGAGCTTAATACATCCGATACTACACTTAGTGCGACCTCATCCTCGTCGCCTGATTTGTCCGCAACATTGGATCGCATAACCTCTTCTAGCCCTTTAGCCATTCTCTCGGAATTGAAACCCTACTCTTCTTTTGCTTTTTCCGATGATTCTGATTCTCCAAAGTTGGCTGATAATACTCGTGATCCGTTATTTGCATTGGACCGAATTATTGAAACGAGTTTACGGCAACGATGGGTCTGGTGCCGGATACATGGCCCCATGGCTACGGGGGCGCGGATTGAAACGAAACTAAAAAAGGTTTGACCGTAGGCGACGTTCAATTTCGCGGCACCATTCCTATCCGCCCAAGCACACTGCGAAAAAAGACACGAAGACTTGGAGTCCTAAGCCAACTTGCCCAAGAAATGAATCACGCTCGTTATAATCTCTACTAATCGCACTAAAATCACGATATTTATTTAATTCTATGACTACCAATATTGCGACTGAGCTACCTTCTACTTCAAATCTTCAAGACCACTATCGCGATCGCTATTGGAACGATCTTCCTGGTGTGCTCGCGTACCTCTGTCACCGCGCGACTGGCGATGCCGGCCTTTGGTGGATGGACTACATCAAACGACAATACGCTGCGACGCCACGGAAACGAGGATTGATTATTGGCTGTGGTAATGGCTGGGTAGAGCGAGATCTCTTCGATCGTGGCATCGTCGAGCATCTCGAAGCGTTTGACGTTGCCGATCACTACTTAGCTCAGGCAGAGAAGGCGCGCGGCTCTCGCCCCATCGACTACTTCCGCTGTGACTTTGAGTCCTTTGCTCCCAAGCACCAATATGACCTCATTGTCAACGTTGCGGCATTACACCATGCCAAGCATCTTTATGCATTCTTGCACCGCCTTGCGCCCGCGTTAAGCTGTAATGGAATTTTTGTGAATTGGGATTATACCGGGCCATCTCGAAACCAGTACCCCAGTCGCCAGGTCCGTTTCATGCGCGAGGTCAATGCTTCGCTACCGCCAAGGTTTCGCACGTGTCATCAGTTGAGGCCATCGCTCCACACGCTACTAACCGGCGACCCAACCGAAGCAGTTCATTCGAGCGAAATTTTGAAAGCGGTGAAGATGTATTTCGAATTTGTCGAGTGCAATGAGCTTGGCGGCGGCATTGCGTACCAGATACTCTGGAATAATCTCCGCGAATTCGAGGCCAACGACCCAGAGGCAAAAAATGTTTTGCAGCAGCTTCTATCAGCGGATGAAGAGCACACTCGTAACGGGAATGTGCCTTCGTTATTCTCGTTTTTTATCTGCAAACCGCGCAAAGCGCCTCGGGCGACTGCATTATTGCACACGCTCGTTCGCGAGCCACTTCGAGAGCAACTCGCCGCTCGGATGGGCGGTCTCTATCTCTCTGAGATCATAACCTATCTCGCTCAAAAAGCTGCAGGCCTGACCTCTCGTTTTTGACGATATTAAACCGGCATTTCGAAGCTGTGCTTGTTCAGATGAGATGAGGGGGCTTTTTCCCCTCCGATTCGGCAGTAGAGCGGGTAATAGTTGGCAAATCCCTGAGCGGAAAGCTAGTAGCCAAATCGAGCTTTTCGGCTAACCAGCAGATTTGCATTAGCCTGAGCCCAACCAGGAATAACTGCTATGCGAGGATGTATGCGCTCGTGAATAACGAAAAATATATCTTAGTTCTCATATGCTGCACCTTTTGTTTCTGGCTAATTTTCGTTTGCTGCACATTCATACGAAACGAAAATGAGCGTAGTATGCGAATCAGGACCCGTCAAGTGTTGGAGCGGTTTTATTTAGTCAACGGTTCGGAGATTCATTGAACCTCAATGTACATTTTCACGTAGTTTTGCCAGACGGCGTATTTATTAGAGACGATAACAACAAAGCAATTTTTCAACCCATTCCTTCACCTAAAGAGGAAGACATTTACAAAATCGCAACTCGTATCGTCCGAAGAATTCGTTGTTTACTCGAAAAACTCGGACTTCTTCGATCACGAAATAATACAGATGGATATTCTGGCAAAACTACTGCCGTTTTCCGAAAGTAAAATCTTGCCTTGGGTTGGCCCCCTTGGTGAGTCTCGTTTCTTGCCTTATCTTCTCCATCTTTTGGCAACGTTTGGCTGCCATAATAGTACAGGTTTGTCCCCAAAATAACTGCCCAACTCAACGAAATTCTTCATTCCGAACCTTTCCAAAAATTGGAAAGTGCCTGGCGGTCTTTGGATTTCGTAGTTGATAATATTGATTTTCGAGAAAATATTAGACTGGAGGTTTTGAATATTTCTAAGGAGGATTTGATTTTTGACTTTGAGGATTCTCAGCAAATTATCAAATCTGGATTATACAAAATCGTATACTCCAATGAGTATAGTGTTTTCGGAGGAAACCATACGGAGTAATCTGTGCCAATTATGAATTTGGACCAGGCACCGGTGATATGCAGCTTTTATCTAAATGCGCAGCAGTTTCGGCCATAGCGCATGCTCCATTCATTGCTAATGCTTCTCCTGAATTTTTTGGGAATTCCTTTGACCGACTGCCTTACTTAAAAGACTTAAAGTCATTGTTAGAAGGACCCCAGTATGCTCGTTGGCATACCTTTAGAGAATCGGAAGATTCGCGCAATGTTGGTTTATGCCTGCCGCGTTTTCTGTTGCGTCTTCGGTGCATGCTTTTTCTCTGCCAACTCGGCACAAAAACCAAAAAATTTCGGAAATTCCGCCAAAGCGAAACATCTGGAAACTAATTATCGATTAGGCACGCAACTCCCTCATATTTTCATGATGAGTCGCCTAGCACATTATATCAAAGTATTACAACGAGAACAAATTGGAACCTGGAAAGAACGTGCTGATTTGGAACGAGAACTCAATAACTGGATTCGCCAATATGTGGCAGACATGGATAATCCCGAACCGGCGGTCCGCGCAGTGCGTCCTTTGCGACAGGCACAAATTGTGGTGGAAAACGTGGAAGGGCAGCCTAGATGGTACCGTTGTCACTTGAATGTTCGTCCTCATTTTAAATACATGGGAGCTTCATTTACTCTTTTTTTAGTGGAAAAATTGGATAAAGATTAGATTAAATTCCATTTTGATTTTCCTATTTGTGCTGTTTAAATTTCTTCCAATATGCTAATACCTTTTTTTCTGTCCAGAAAGTTGCCCAATACAAAGCAAATAACACCGATATAAGCAAGACAAAACCACTCCAACCCAGCATTGCTGCGCGAAATGACTCGAGAACAACGAGGCGTACTATCACTATTATGCTAGCACACAGCAGTAGAAACATTGGAAAAACCCAAATTGTATTTTTGCTTTTCTTCTCGAGCAATTCTCCAAATAGAGACAACGGAAAAAGAATAAATATACTGTTTCCAAAGGCAATGCTAAACGCATGTACAAGAAATCTTGTATACTTAGACAGAACAAGGTCGGCATCCAAAGCAAACACTGCAACCATTGGAAGCGTTATTAACACCCAAAGCATGAACATACACAATGTGGTTAATCCAATCGGCAGTACATGTAGCAGCATTGCTTTTGCTGCCAAGAGGCCTCGGCTTTGGTTATCTTTGCAATTAGTCATCATCATGATTGATAATACCTTTTAGCCGATTTTTATGCGCCGATCAATATTTTAACGTAATTAGATTGGCAAGAATCACCGGCAAAGTCGGTGATTCACACGGATCAAGCTGTGGCTTTGTGTTGAGAGGTCCAATCGCCCTCAATATCCATTGCGCTTCCTTGTAGAAGGCCGTGATAAAGGGGTTCTAACATTCCCGTTACAACATCATAAGGATTGCTGCTACCTTTTTCGTGTGGTTTTAGATCGAGTGTATCGGATATATGGTGCTTCATTGAGATATTGCCCTGGGCATCGACACTGACCTGGGTTTCCATACTTGCGTGGCGAAGCATCCATGTCAGTTCATTACCAGCCACTTTCCAGGTGTCCTGGTACTTTTCATTTAAGGGGTCCTTGAGTTGATCGAACATATCGCCTTCCGCCCTTTTACCTCCCAATTCAATGCCATCTTTATGTGTAAATGTAAATGGTTTTTTGCCGAAATTAGGATTTTTTTTGGCCTCCGCAATCACTTTTTCTTCATAATTTTTCATTGCGGGATCATTTTTTACTAATTCGAGGGAACCCTTTCCCAAAGTCGCCTTGTCTTCCCCAAGCAGAGAGAGTCCTACAGTCTCGAGGGCGTTGGCAAATGGAATATTCGAAGGCATATTGATTTCGTTGTCAAAACAATCTCGGACATTTTTTCTGACAGGATCGTAAACTGATGATGAAATGTCTTTGTATATGTCAGCGGATGTCTCAAATACATCTTTGGTAAAGTCTATGGTCTTATCTTTTACCTCCTTAGCAACTTCATTGGTCGCTTTTTCGATTGTCTTTACTCCCGTATCAATTGTATTGCTAGCAAATGATTTAATGCTGTTCACTATTCCCATATATGTCTCCTTTTTTATGTTTTCTCCTCGTTAAAATTACAACACGAATATCTTGCAATGCGCGTGCCTTTTTCTTTTTTTTGATATGCCCGAGTAAATTTAGTTGTGAAAAGATGCAAAAATAGATCAGATCGATCTCTTAAACAGTAGATCATCTTTAGCATCTGATCATTGCGATCGTAGCTATTCAGCGTTCCTGCCTTTGCCTATCGAGCGCGATCCGTTCCCTCATCCCGCGATCAAGTCCCGGCAATACAAAGGGAAATTGGAACCCGGACATGGTAAAAAGCGCCTGGTATCTATAAAATCGGAGGAAGCTCAATCACTAGAGGAAGCAAAAGTCTTCGCAAGCAAAGTTGCACGAGGACAAGGACCAGATCCAAAACTTAAATCAACTAGCTGGCATGCGGAGAAATCGATTCTCATTGACCCCTCGCCTTCCAGAGTAGCGGGGCGGCTTGGACACAACATAAACGGGCCTGTGTCCGCCCAAGCAGTTCAGAGCTGAGATTTGTACTCGCACCTCACGCCGCAAATAGCGATGTGAGCCGTGGCATCGGCCCTGCGGCTCTTAAAATTGCCGCAGCGGTTTTTGTGTGCCCGAAGACAGGATTTCCAGGTCGAAATCCCCGTATATCAAAACCCGGACTGACGTAGCGCTCGCCCCACGTCACAGATGGCCTTCGTCCAACTCACAACATAATGCTGTCATAATTCACATAATCACTTTGGTTTCGCCGATTACGACAATTGCATTATGCGATCAATTAGATCGCACTAATAAAAAATGATTTTTTATAGCAACCGGAGAGTACCGAGTTCTTTTTAGACCAAATCCTCGCCAATGAATCCTCGTGGTCCTGCACCCAAGCATCTATCATGGATTCGAAGCGCTCCATTTGCTGTTCATTGAGCCCAGGTGGCTCATAATGCATCTCAATACCTTTATCGAGCTGTAGACAAGGATAACAATACCATTGATTTTCTACTGACAGCCAAACGTGATAAAAAAGCAGCGCGCCGGTTCCTTAACAAAGATATCAAAAGTAGCGGCGAGCCAGTGAAGATCAATATCGACAAAAGCGGTGCGAATACGGCTACGATTGAATCGTATAATAAGGATAACCACACCAATATAGAAATTCGGCAGAACAAATATCTAAACAATATTGTTGAGCAGGACCACCGCTTCATCAAAAAGAAAGTCCGTCCGACATTAGGTTTCAAGAAGTTCCATGCCGCTCAAGCTACTATTGCAGGAATTGAAGCAGTTCGTATGATCCTAAAAAACGATCTGGCACGGCGCGCCTCCTGTTGGACAATAAACTCCTCTATTATTGGCGGGCTCAAGAGGAATGGCCGTCTGCTTATTAGTGCAATTGATCCCGTTAAAAAACATGGTCTGGGGGTGGTCACGAACTTGATCCTAAAAACGGCAGTTGAGCAGGCTGATTTTTTCGCGGGAACTATGTGTTTTGTCATTACAATGAAACCTTATCGGCAGGTATTAACTAACAGCATTGGTATATCGTTACGCGAAATTGATGCAGACATTACCATGCTAGCATCTCCGAAATTCCTATTTTGTCAGCGAGAACTAGTTAGATTACCAATTGCACATAACGGCTTCCACTACGATTTTACGCAACCTTTTTTGCTTATGGGGAGACGCTAATCTGGTTACCTCATTATTTGTTATATCAAGACTAAAGTCCACTGTGGGCAATGGAATTTTCTCGTAAGACGAATGGTAAGCGTCAAATATTAAACAGCATATACTCAACAGACTCTCAAAGGTATTGATAATAGTATACTTGGCTAGTAGGCATATAAATACATCTGCGTTCGACATCGTTGATAATACTGGTAAATCCGATTGAGTCGCTATTGACATCATTAGGAGTTGATTGGAGTACTTTTTTTACAAATCAAGAGCTAGTTCGAGTCGCCAGCCATCCAGCGGCGAGACTTCGCAAGGGGCACACAATCAGCAATCCCAGCAACTTCCGGGAGAAACTTCGCAAGGTGCTTCCGCTTCCCAGTCAAATAGACCGACCTTAACACCGTCAACATCTACCTATCTAAGAAATCGAGAACGGGTGGTTTCCGATTTATTTGACGACCAGATGCCGCCCCCACCTGCCCCTTCTGATAGCTCGTATAGGCGTTACCAGCAAATACAAGATGACTTGAGTCAAGTCGCCTCTCACGACAAGGACATAGGCGTACTCCAGACTAGATGGGGATGGTGCAGTGAATACACTATACCAGGCACTAACAGAGGTGCAACTCTTGGTCCGTTTAGCTCCAAAGAAAGCGCCATAGAAGGGGCAAAAACCCACAGAGCAAGAAGTCAAAGGAGCCATGATTAGGTTGCCTCTTGGCACCCCAAATAGTGAATAGTGACATCGAATAATTGCAGCGAGCAATCAGAGCGCGAGCCAAGTGCTCTGCCTGGGTTATCTTGTGGCTAATGATCTAGCCTTATAGAATTCAATTATCCCATTTTAACTCGAACCGCTCGCCGCTAATGACCTCCAAAGGTACAAGTGGAATAGGACCATCTGGGACTATAAAGCGGGCTCCGCCCGGATTGCGAAGGATATCTCGATGGAGATCGATTCCCGGCATGAGCTGTCGGATTTCGAGCCCTGCTTGGGTTAGCTCGAACACCTCAACGCTTGTAACATAGAAAACGCGCTTTCGGGCTTTAAGTGCTTCTGCTGCGCTGAAACAAACCTTGTCTACGCAATTAACGAACTTGGGTATTCCAGCCTTCTTCAACTCTAGATGACCATTGCGCACCGTATACTTGGAACGGGTCATCCACGAGCCTACGAAGAGAATAGTCTTCGCATTCTCGACGATATCGGTGAAGCCTCCTGGGCCGACAAAGTCTGTAATGCCGGTCCGCGGTGAGAAACATTGACGTTGCCTTGCGAATCAACCTGCAAGAAACCGAGCACAGCCGTATCCAGTTGGGTCTCATAGAGGTGAAACATCTCTGCAGTACTTAGGAGTCGTTCTGGACTAATCGCCGATCCAAAATAAATCCCAGAGGCGGGCAAGCCTCCGTAAGTCCCTCCTTCGGTTGTGAAAGTGATGTCCTTGTAGAGTCCAGACTCGTAGAGCATCCGTGCCACCTCCTCCCCTAAGCCTACACCAATATTCACGATGGCTCCCGGCCGAGTATATTTTACGAAAAGCTCAGCGCAGGTCCATTTGGGCGATAGCTTCCTTTCGTTGCTGCTAGGTCGGTTGGCAAGAGGAGATAATGTCATCAATGGGCACGGCTGGCCGCTCGCGCCGCATACGCTGAGCCAGCTCCTTCACCTTGTTAAGAGCGGGGGCATACACTGGCAAACACAAGGCATCGCAATTCGAGAGGACCTCGAAGCGCATATCGCTTACACCCTCAAGGAACATCTGAACTTCGTAGCCCCGTTCGCGCATGATGGAGGCAAGCAAAGCCGTTCCGTATTTGGGGAACAAAGGGCTCATCGATAGGGTGTTGATTACGAGCGTTGAGCTCCACGAAGTGAATACGTCGAATGGGCTGGGGCATTTGTGCACCTTCCTTCTGGTCGCATCGGCGGCAAAGCGACCCGTAATGCCGAGCCCGAAGACCGAATCCGAGCACCTCCCTAGCTGGCGTTCCACTCACGAACAGGGTTACGCAGTTATTTACCAGTTGGTAGGTTGAGATTTACCATACGGTATAAACTCTGGCAAATCGATTAGAGTGGCGCACAACTCGGTTACTAACCTCGTGGAAAGTAAGCGCCATTGGCGTCTGGTTACCCGCCAGTCAGGGGCTATGCCGCCTTTTTGATACCCTAACAGCAAGACTAAGCCCCTCAAAAGAACGGCGCATGTCTTGAGGACACAAAAATTCTTACTGAAGAAGGTTCGTTATCTAAAACTTGTTCTAGCGAATTGTTTTTGACAGGAGTCGAGGACGAACGAACTAATTCAATTGGATGGGCCAATGGCTAAAGTTGGTGCATCGGCGAAGCAGAGGGTCATCGAGAATTTGTATATAGTGGCGGCATCGATGGATTTCTTACCTATAACTCCTATTTCCCTGATGAAAAAGAAAACATCATCTTTATATATGAGTAATCAGGAAAATGATTTGACAGCTTTCCACGCGCAGCTAATGAAACTTGTTAAAGAAAGGTAAGATTACAGTAAAATATGAAAATAACTGTTTCGCGGCGGCCACATCGTTGGAAAACACACCCATTGCACAGGGTTACTTGTCCATACGCTTTGTTTTTACCAACGCATCCGTGAAATGAGTAAATTTTTGCCGTTAGGCATCCACAAAAAGAGAAATCAACTATGAATCCTCCATGCACTCCCTATCCACGCAAAAAACTGTATTTGTTGTTAACCATCCCTATACTCGTGATGTACATTGCCATCGCACTATTACTCTGGCAAGTGAATCATGTCGCTTTTGTCAGCTATCTCAGTCTATTTGTGCTCGTCGCCATCTCACAAAGCTACGTTTGCGTCTGCTGGCAATGCCCCTACGTGGGCAAATTCGCGCCGTGTGTGGGTGGCTTTTGCTTGCCATCCAGCCAACTGGCGAGGCTGTTCAAGCATGTCAAAAGAACGAAACGTGCATACAACATTGTGGTCACGCTGGCCTTTGGATGCTTCCTCGGCATCATCGGCCTGCCCATCTACTTCCTGTTCCAACAAGGTATCGGGTATGGGATCGCCTACCTGGGGGTGGTTTTGGTCTATGCGGCCTGCTTTCTATGGTGGATCTGCCCGGTTTGTGGAACGCGCCACGTCTGTCCGGGCGGACAAACTGCCACGAAACTAAAAGAAATGTTTGCCAAAGAATAACATCCTCGAAAATCATCCCACAAGCGTGACACGGTTTTGCTCTCGTTCAGCACGCTGAGCACAGCGACGCATGGCTTTTTGATAGGAATAGCAATTTTTCGGCAACTGGCGGGCTGAGTGCATATTATTCGGGGCATAACACTGAAAAAGAATACGCTCTGAGCGCAAATAGCCGTCGTTCTTCCGATCGCCTTCGCTCCCCCAAGGCCGTACGCGTAAAAAATCGGCTGGATATCGCTTTTCCATTATAGAGCAAAAGAACTCCTGGAATTCATCGCCAGTCCTTTTCCATGAAGGCGATTTTAAACGTGAGCTAATAATGCGCCCGCGAAATGGGATCGAGCGTTTCGTTTTTGGTTTTCCCGAGCGGGACAACCGGGCATTTCGAATTGGCTGCCATATAAACCCACGAGTTTATGACTGCTGCAATGCATTCACGATTCGATCGCCCATTTCCGAAGTGCTTACCCGCGTGGTTCCTTCCGTCCAAATATCTCCAGTTCTATATCCATCAGAGAGCACCGCCGATACCGCGTTGTATACCGCTTGATAGGCAGCATCAATACCAAAACTATACTGAAGCATCATGGCGGCAGAAAGAATTTGGGCAATAGGGTTGGCAACATTCTTTCCGGCAATGTCCGGAGCTGATCCTCCCGATGGTTCGTACAATCCGAAGTTTCCGTCGGCCAAGCTTGCACTTGGCAGCATTCCAATAGAACCAGTAATCACCGAAGCTTCATCGGATAAAATATCTCCGAACATGTTTTCGCATACCAAAACATCGAATTGCCGTGGAGCTTTTACCAATTGCATTGCAGCGTTGTCTACGTACATATGAGACAATTGTATATCGGGATATTTAAGGGCCATTCTTTCTACAACTTCCCTCCACATAACCGAGGTGGCCAAAACATTAGCCTTGTCCACGGAGCAGAGTCTTTTGCTGCGCAGCCGAGCAGCCTGAAAAGCTACCTGAGCGATGCGTTCAATCTCGGAAACGGTGTAAACCAGGGAGTCAACTGCCCGATCTCCATCTCGTCCTTTAGGCTGTCCGAAATAAAGCCCACCAGTTAATTCACGCACCACCAAAATATCGAAATGATCACCAATGACTTCTGGCTTTAAAGGGGAAGCATTTTTTAATTGGGGAAAAATTATGGCCGGACGAAGATTAGCATATAAACCAAAATGTTTGCGCAAGGGTAATAGCGCCCCCCGTTCAGGCTGTTCATTGGGCGGCAGCTTTTCCCACTTTGGACCTCCTACTGAGCCAAATAAAATTGCTTCCGCTGATTCACAAATCTTGATTGTTTGTTCAGGAAGTGCTTTGCCATGTCGGTCAATGGCGACGCCGCCAATATCGGCGTAGTCTTTTTTAAGTTGCAAATCGAACTTTTTAGCCAAAACATCCAATACTTTTTCGGCCTCTTTCATGACCTCGGGGCCTATTCCATCGCCAGCAAGAACAGCAAGTTTAATGATTTTAGTAGTCATGTATTCTCCGAAATTGCGGTGTTGGTGCTGGAATAAGGTTATTAAATAGCTACTTAACCTGGACTACTTGCAAAAGCAAGCTGAATCTACACTGAAGAACCTTTATTTATACTGCAGCTCCCCTCTAGAGACTAACCAGAATTTATACTGCTCGTGGCATCAACTGTGGTCTTCGGGAACACTGGGGGGATTGAATTCTCCCGCCACTTTTAGCAATTTCAACAAAGCAAGCTGGGAGTTCAAAGTCTCGGACACGTAATTGTTTTCTGCCGAAGTCAGCGCCGTGTTGGCATCAGAAACCTCAATGTAGGTGGCTGCTCCCGCCTGAAAGCTTACTTCCACTAAACGAGAGTTTTCTCGGGCTAGCTTTAGCTGTTCTTCCGCCTTAATACGATTAGCCCGGGCACTTTCCCAATCGAGTTCGGCCCGCTTCACTTCACTCAACGCCTGGTTTTTAGCTCGCATAAAATTATTTTCTGCTTCGATTTTTTTTGCGCGGTTTTCGCGAAGATTGCTTTCGCGCAATCCACCATCCCAAATAGTCCAATTCAAATTAAGCACTAGCGACCAAGAATTGTCTTGGTTGTTAAAACCGTTATTGCCCGAGATTTGATAATTTACAGCACCTACCAAACTAGGAAGGTAGCTATAATAAGCGCCACGATAATCTTGGCTGGCCGCTTCCACGGCAACTTCCGCTGCCTTAACATCTTTGCGCTTATCCCACACTTGGCTAATCAATTGGTCGCTATCTTTTGGCAATTTAGGTTCTTCTGGACTGGTTACTTCAAAGTCTTCTTCTCTATTCAGTAAAGTCTTCAAAGCAATTTTGGCCGAGGAATAGCTATTTTTGGCGGTTTGCAAATCTTGTTCGGCACGAACCCGGTCAATTTGAGCTCGCACTAGAGCAATACGAGGAGCCGCACCCGCTTCAACTCGTATGCGCGCATCCTTTTCACGGGCTAGATTGTTTTCCAACAATCGTTGCTGCACCTCAACAAATTGTTGCAAACTAACTACTCCATAATATTGCTGAGCAACTCCAAACAGAATTTCTTGACGCACATTTTCGGTATTAAATTGCACCACGTCCTGATTCAAATAGGCGCTCTGAATTGCCGACCATAAATAAGGAACCAGTATGGCCTGAGTGAGCCGAACCGTAGCTCCCCATTGTTCTTGCTCGGCAACTACCACTTCGTTCATCACCGGAACTGCAATATGGGCACTAGGCTGACCAGGCGGATTTTCCGCGGAAACTGGTTGGGAGGGATCGTACTCTGGCCCGTTCTGCGAAGCGGCCGCGCCAGTGTCGCGAATAAGAAACCCTACTGGCTGCGGCAGAGTTTGTTGTTCGTTAAGTCGCGTGTAAGTACCAATGGCTTCAATATGCGGAAGATAGTTAGACCAAACCTTGCGTGATATTTCTTGTGCTTGCCGAAGCCGTGCTTGCGCAATTTTCCAGTCTAGATTGTTTTTCTGCGCAATATTAATAGCCTGCTCTAAGGTAATTACTGGGGCAGCCGATACAGTTTGAGCAGATAGAATTGTGCAAGCCATGAGTCCAGTTATAAATGCGGTTCTCACTGCCAAGTTCTGAAACTGACTCGTGGCTGTAATCCTTGTAATCGTTGCAATTCTTGTAATTTTTGCTGAATCTTCCAATTTTTTCCTCACCGCTTTGAGATATGGATAATCTGCACAATTTTGCAATGTTTGACCCGGAATTATGACGCCACTAATAAATTTAGCTAGCCAACTAGTAAAACTACCTGTGACTACGTCTATCGTCAACCCATCAGCTTTTCGCTCACCATTAACAGCTATTGATTCAGCTATTAACTGGGCAAAAGGTATCGAGAAGACGACCTACCAGAAAAGAAGCATTCACTCCTTCGGCCTCTGCTTGAAAGTTGGTTATCAAACGATGACGAAGCACTGGATGGGCAAGCATCCGAACGTCGTCAGTTGTCACCGCAAAGCGACCCTCTAATACCGCACGCGCCTTCGCTCCCACAATTAAATACTGACTGGCTCGCGGTCCTGCCCCCCAGGAAAGATATTTTTTTATAAAGTCTGGTGATGCCTCTTCTCCTGGCCGTGTTCTTCTGGTCAGCTCTACTGCAAATCGCACCACCGAATCAGACACCGGCACTCGCAGCACTAAATCTTGCAGAACCCGGATGCGTTCTGGAGAAAGCACTTTGCGAAGAACCTTCTGGGATGCGCCGGTCGTGGCCTTTACAATAGTGATTTCTTCTTCTGCGGTTGGATAATTTACATCGACCAAAAACATAAAACGATCGAGCTGGGCCTCTGGAAGAGGATAGGTACCCTCCTGTTCAATGGGGTTTTGAGTGGCAAAAACCAAAAAAGGAAGCTCTAACGGGTAGGTGTTTCCACTGGCGGTCACTTTTTGCTCTTGCATGGCCTGCAATAGAGCGGCCTGGGTTTTAGGAGGAGTACGGTTTATTTCGTCCGCCAAAATTAGATGAGCAAACAACGGACCTTTTATAAAACGAAATGTTCGTTTTCCAGAAGAACGATCCTCTTCCAGAATATCAGCACCAGTAATATCGGAAGGCATTAAGTCGGGAGTAAATTGGATTCGTTGGAAAGAAAGGTTCAAAACCTCCGCCAAGGTTGAAATCAGCAACGTCTTTGCCAAGCCAGGAACACCCATAAACAGGCAATGCCCCCGAGAGAATAGGCTAATCAGCAGGTGTTCTACTACTTCTCGCTGGCCTACAATGCGCTTACCCATTTCTTCGAGAATTTGCGCGCGCGCTTCGGCAAGCTCCTGAGCAATTGCGCGATCATTTTCCTGGGCAAAGGTATTTTGAGGACTGGTTGAAACGGTATTCATACGTTCTCCTCGAACGTTGGTTTGGCTTTCTTCTAACTAACGAACGACGGCAGATAATACTCCCGAAAATACCCGTTTTTCAGGTCACTCTATTCGTGCCAGGGCTTTACAATTAAACTCTTCCAGATTAAGCGTACTGTCGAAAGTATTTCTCGGGTCTCGACCAATTTTGGGCCAAGGAGAAGTAGTGTCGATTCCTTTGCTGTCTACTACCACTGCGGTGACTCCATTGTTGGAACTCAAATACAACACCCCCGGCCTATTGTTTACTGCTCTGGTGTTTTGGTCGCGATTGCAATCGAGCGCCAAAGTATAATTTTTTACTAGCGACATGTCGTTGCTTATTTTCTCCTGCCAGATAATAGTTTTGTCATTTATGGCATAAAGGGTTGAATTTTCGGCAACCACGTAAAGAGTTTTATCTTCTCCGATAATGGGAGCCGACCATACGATTCCGGAAATCGTGCTAATGTTATCAGGTTGAGTTCCTGTCTCGAAGTCTTCAGGAATACTTAACACCTCGGTTTTCGTCGAATTACGATGTAGATAAACAACTCGGTTTTCCTCTCCAATTTTTACTACAATCAAGTTTGATATGGGATTTTTAGTTTCCATCTCAATTAGTTTAGATTCGCTAGAATAAGGACCAATCACCCGAGCAATTTTACTATCACCTATCATTATGCTATTACTCAAGTTGCTAAATAAATTAGTATCGGTGGCCACCAAACCTTGCGGACTGACGCTGGTTTCCCTGGACCAAGATTCACTCCAAACATCATTGCTTTGCTCTTGTTTTACTATGCCCTTATCAGTTCCAAAAAACAGGCTTTGCCCCCGCGCTACCAGGCCACCGCTCGGGGCCGAGGAAGTAACCAGCTCGCATTTACCTTCTTCCAAGAGCTTGACTCCTATAACTTGGGAAGAATCAGCCGATGCTAGGCCTTTAAATCCTGCAAATATGGTAGGGATGGCTTCAGCTATGTTCTGATAGCTAATGGAAAGAGCAATGTTACCAACTGGCGCCCCCCCATCGCATAATTCTTGCTTCTTGCTCAATTTATCGAAGTCTACTTCCCAAAGTTTTCCCGAAGCAACAGTGCTCGTTTCTGACCCAAGAATAAAAACTCTCTCGGCTCCCAGTTTGTTTTTTCCAATTGCTATACTCTGAACGCTCTGAATTTGGGAATCATCCCACTTTGGCTTTTCGTCTTTCAAATCAGGAGTAAATGCATATTTTCCGACATATATATCTCCATTTGATCCAATGGCGGGAGTCGGCGTTTCCGGAGCATTTTGAGTACTGTATTTATATTGCCACTTCCAGCGAGTGACTGGAATATCAAATTTTTCTTCTTTTTGATTTCCCAGATAGTCACTTACTTTTACCGAGGCTGCGAACTTTTTACGAAATTCATTCATGGGCAAGTCCCACAAAGAAACTCTCACCTGGCGACAAAAATTAGAACCAGACACTGGGATATTGCATTCTTCTAGTGAATTATTCAATTCAGGTTTTTCAGATATTGAAAAAACCGCCGAATCAGGATTGACATCAGTATCGGGGCTCCATATTCGAATAGTGGCCACCTCATCTCGACGAAATGCCTTCCCGAAAAGTTCATCTTTTTGCATTTCATTACGGGCAGGATAATCGCGTTCTACATGTATCTCAGGAGGCTGACGATCAATAACAAAGTGAGTGGAAGATGGCGACAATCCCAGAGGTTCGAGCTCTGCACTAGACACCACTAATTCATATCGCTGCTCCCCGGTTGCAGGCGGCTCCCAACTTCCAGTAAATGAATATTTATCCTTACGATTAAGAGTTCCAGTTTTCAACACCTGCTGATTGCTCTTGATTTTGAATTGTAGGAATTCAGGAATCAATTCAGGTTTAAGCCCGTTTTTGGGCACCAATTCAGCAGCAATCGCTATTGCAGCATTGTACTTTTGATCTAAATAAGGCTCGTTTATTACGATCTCCTGGAATGTAAGTACGCATTCCTTATACAAACAAATATGATATTGTTTATTACATTTCGGATTACAGCCTTCAATCGCCCTAATATATATTGGGTCGGAAAATAGATTCAATTCTGGCAGGTTAGCCATTAGATTATATCCGCCGCTCAATCCAAGCGTACATTCCCCCGTATATTTAGAACTGTCACCATCCCGATACAAAGGGCATTCTTCCCAATCCCCTTCCTTCGCTTTGGCTCTCATTACCAAAGACGGTGGAGTTTTGCCGACATAATCTTCTCTTTTAGTAAGAGTAGCCTGCGCATTAAAAGTTGAGTTCACCTCTTCCTCGGAGGCTGGCAAATCAATCTGAATACTACTAAATCCCGCTACACATTCTTTATTTATACAGCTTTCATAAACCCCACAGGCTGGTTCACAAGCTGGAGAGGGTAATTTATCGATATCCCGGAACAAATTACACCCGGCTAGCCCCAAAAAGACTATTGCCCCTAAACAAAATGAAATTGGTTTCATATTAAAACTCACCTGAAAGCACTAACGAGCCACCAGAATGGTGGGGAGTCACGGTCACCGAAACCGGCGAACCCTCATTGGGACTACCATAAAAAGTAAAATACAATCCCGCGCCTAGAGCCACTACACCGGTCGCGTATAAAATGTTGGCCATGGCAGCGCGGGTACGAAATTTTCTTTTAGCATTATCGAAAACCGAAACGTCGCCGGTATTTTTTGCTTCGGAATAGGCTTTTGCCGCCATAGCGTCAAACACCAGGCCACCTATTAGCAAAGCGGCGCCGGAGCCGTCTAGGATACGTCCCCATTTTTTTTGCGAAAGTCCCCAAAATAATTTTTGCTTGGTTTGCACTACCGACGCTTTCTCTGCTACGGGCAAAGAAGGGGCTACTGCCACCGGTTCTTTCTCCAAAAAAGGCACTTCCCATTCCTGTTCGGGATGCTCAGCGCCGATTTGCATGGTGGCAGACCAGGTTATTCTTCCCTTGGCTTGAGCTTCCAGTTGGTGCGCTCCGGGGTCTACCGGCAAAGCGGTTCCCCATGCCTGTCGAGGCAGTACATTGCCATCCAAAGTTATAATTAAATCAGTCACTTCCTGAGAAACTACTATTTTGGCATACAGCAACTGAGGCTCTAATTTTTTTAGTCGCTTGCGTGCATATGATTCCCTGCTTTTATCTTTTTTAATCTTTGCCCGAGCAATTACATCCGAATACTTGGACCAGGCAGAGGCGGTTTTTCCCATTTTTTCTAGACATACCGCCAGATTAAGAAGAGTTCCTAATGCGGGATCGATTTGATGGCTCGCAGAAAACTTGTCGCAAGCTTCTTCAAATTTCTTTTGGCGCATGAGTTTCTTTCCCTCAATAAAAAGGGATTCGGCAATGGCTTCCCTCTGTGTAGCTTGACGGGCCTGAGCTTGGGCAAAAGGCTGATAGCAGAGCATGCCTGCGAGAAAAATGCTTGGCACAAGGAACCATTTCATGTCGATACCTCTCGGTCCAAAATTTTCCAAACTAGTTGGCCGGCGATGAATCGCCAGAAGATACCTCGTTCCAAAGTTTACGTTCCAGCAATTGCTGTTTTTTTTCGGCAATGCGTGCCTTTAGTTTGGTCAATGGCTCCGCATATACAGGAGCTATCTCGGCAACTTTTTCTGCTTCCTGCCAAGCTTGGTCAAGCTTTCCCACCCGCTCTAACATAGCAGCGTAACGCCAACGCCAACCGGCATTACGCGGTCGAAGCTGAACCCCCGTGCGCAAAAACGTCACTGCCCTGGTCAACTGCCCGTCAATTTCGGCGGCCCTTGCCTCCAGCGAAAGTACTTCCAGTCGTTGGCTAGTGTTAGTGGTTATCAGCCGATGCAGTATTTCTCGTCCCCCTTTGGTGTCCTTATTGCGTAAGCGAAGACTTGCCAGAGCTACCAGCACCGAACGTTCATGGGGAAACTTGGCAAGCCCTTCTTCTTCCAAAAGTTGAAGCCCGCCGGAAAGATCACTTTTCATGATCGCAGCCCGCACACGGGTATGTAAACCCTCGGGCGACTCGGGCGCAATTATGCTCATACGCTTACCCAAGTGATGTAATTCCTCTGGCCGCTTACGCATGGAAGCTATTCGCGCTAGCATTTGTAAGGTGGGAAGCGATTCCCCACATCGGTTCAGCGCAGAATGAGCTACTGCTTCGCTCTCTTCCGCGCGCTTCTGTTTAATCAATTCCGCGGCCAAAGAAAGTAGAGCAGCTTGAGTATCCTCTTTGAGTTCAGGGCTAGGAATACCAGGAGGCGCGACTGCTTCTTCCATGTCGCTAGTGTTAGCAAAAACCTGAGTGATTTCCGGCAACACCGTGAAATCACCTAATTGGAGAGCAAGACGATATTCGATTTTAGCCTGAGTCAACCATCCCTTGTACCTCAAAGCCATTGCTGCCAAGCGGTGCGGCTGGGCTAGCATGGGCTTGAGAAACATTGCCCGGTTGGCATACTCCACTAATTTGTCGGTACGAAGCGGGCTTTCTTCAGCGAAGGCCTGCGCCACCAGTAGCTGCAAATAATAATCAGCCGGATGACGAGTAATAATATCTTTTGCCTCTTGCTCAAACGATGCGGCTTTCTTATTACCAAATTGCTGAGCGAGCTTTTTCCCTTCTTCCTCCAGAGAAAGAAGAGAATGAGAAAAAGCGAATCCTGTTACTAAAACTGCCGCCGGAAGAATAATAGCCACTACTCTTTTCGGAAACGAAAAAGCCCGATCACGGTGAGTTGTAGCTATTGCCAAAGCGGCGATTGCCGGAACAGCTAAGCCACCTAACTCCAAACCAAAATCAACAAGTTCATGCAGACCAACCCCAATTAGACCAATTACACAAGCCAGCTTTTCCACGTCTGCTAGGGATTTGGGAATTGCTTGCACCAGCAACCAGGCAATGGCTCCCAAAAAAAACAGACCTAGGGGAAGACCGAGTTCAGTTATCCATTGAAAAGGCAGGCTCTCGGGATTTGTTAGGGTAACCGTTAGATACTGGTCTTGAAATCGGTGAAATGCGGGTTCGAATGCTCCTCGTCCTACCCCAGTTAGCCAATGGTCTTTGATCATTGGCCAAAAACTTGGCCAAATTCCCATTTTGGAGTTCTTGATGCCCTCCATGGAATCAATGGTTGCTAATTCTTCAGAAAGCGCATCCAGAGCAACGTAGCCTGCTACCACTAGTACCAACAAAGTCGCTGCCGGAATTATCAGTACCCGTGGATTAAGTGCCCTTCCTTCCCGCGCTACCTGACGGCTGCGATGCACTACCAAGCCAAGCATGATTTGGGTAGCAACAAAGGCCAGAATTCCCCCTCTTGAGAGGGTTAAAAACACTGCTAAGCCGCTAACTAAATAACCAAATGCCCACAGAGTGGCAATTTTGCGGTCCCGCTCGGCCAGTACCCGAGCAAGTAAAAGTGTCGCCGTAAGAGCTAGAAAAGCTGCCAGATGGTTGGAGTTACCAAAAGTAGTGAGCAATGGTGAATTAGCGCGCTGGTAAGAAAAAAAGCCAAAAAGACTTTTGGCTCCTGCCAAACTGTGACCAAAACCAATCAGGGCAACAACAATTCCCAAACACCCCAGAAGAGCGACTATTCGTGACTTAGCTCGCCGGGAGCGCGCAATTTGAATAGCAGAAAGAAAAACTGCCACATAGGTGATTGCCTTCACTAGCTCGCGGGCGGTTGCTGGGGTATCCAGCGACAATGCACGCCAGGAAGGGTACTTTTCTATAGGGGAGAGAACAAATTCGAAAAGCTCGCGAGTATGGTGAGCAAACAAGCCAACTAGAAATGGCGGCAACGGTACAAGCTGAAAAGCAATCCAGCCGGTTACTACTAACAATACAATGGCCGAAGCAGGAGCCAAAAAAGGCTCACCGCTTTTTTTGGTCGCCCAGACGGTTAAACCGAGCGCCAAAAAAGCAAGCACCGCAGCAATGGCCACTGCCCAGGAATATACCGAAGCAACCGCCAAGGGAGAAAAGACTAAAACCAGCCCTAAAGCCACTTCTGCAACTATCCACGCAAACTGAGAATGACGTCGCGAGGACTTGTGCGTCTTGTTGGTTTCCGCCCCGTTCATAGACAGCATGCTAAACAATTAGAGCAAAAAGTGCTAAAAATCCACAGTAGTCTTTTTATTTCCACCGCTACCTGCTTCCTGTGGTTCGCGCTCCTACCTTGGTTGTTATGCACGCGTAACTAAAAACAGTCCGGAAATCAGTCCTAGGCTCTGGTAAGCGGGCGAAATTCCAGCCAGCTTCTAGGAATACATAACCGAATTGCGAGCGGCAATATTACGCATTTCTTGAATCATATTATTAAAGTCGAAAATAGAAAAACCAGTTTCTCCCTTGAGGCAAGCTTGGTCAGCATATTTTTTATACACGTTCAATATTTTCTGTGCATTGGAAGACATTTTTTGAGAGTTTGAATCCGCCCACCTTTCAAAGGCAAGACAATCTTCCACTGCGGCCCGATTGGAGCCTTTTATTCCTTCATAAATTACATCCAGCATCTTTCTGCCAGTAATAGTAGAAGATTCGTTACTCAGTTTATTAATTGCATTTTGCAGTTTAGATGTCACCGACGCCGTATGCGCATAGTCCACAGCGTTTCTGTACACCACATTAGGCTCGGATTCCATAGAGGCGTGGTTCACCGCAACGCGATCAATTGGGTCGGCAATATTACGCATTTCTTGAACCATATTATTAAAATCAAAAGTGGAAAAACTAGTTTCTCCTTTAAGGCAAGCTTGATCGGAATACTTTATATACACGTCCAATATTTTCTGTGCTTCTGAAGAAACTTTTTGAGAGTTCGAATTCACCCATCTTTCAAAGGCAAGGCAATCTTCTACCGCAGCCTGATTAGAGCCTTCTATTCCTTCAACAATTGCATCCAGCATCCTTCTGCCTGTAATAGAATAAGATTCGTTACTCAGTTCATTAATTACATTTTGCCGCTTAGATGTCACTGACTGCGTATGCCTATGGTTTGCAACGTTTTTGTATACCAGATCACCCATTTCTTGGAACATATCATTAAATTCAGCCCTGGAAAAATCAGTCTGTCCTTTGGAGCAAGCTTGGTCCGCATATCTGCTGTAAACATTCATCACATCGCGCGCTTCAGAGGAAATTTTATGCCCATTCATATTTACCCATTTCTCAAAAGCAACGGAGTCTTGTATTACTGCTTGAGTAGAATTTTTAATTCCATTAAAAATAGCATCCATCATCTTTTCACCAGAAACGAAAGACTCATTGCCTAGTCCCATAATTGCTTCTCTTTGCGAACTGGGCTCCGCGGTTTGATTCACCGTAATGCACTTGCGCATTTCATCAATCATCTTATTAAATTCAGATTCGCTAAAACTAGTCTTTCCGCCCTTACAAGCTTCATCAGCATATTTTTTATAAATAAGGAAAACTTCATGCGCTTCGGAAGAAAACCTTCTGGGATTTGAAAGTATTGATTCCTCCATAGCAATGAAATCTTCTAGCGCTGCCTGATCGGAGTCCTTGGCTTTGTTGAAAATAAGATCCACCATCCGTCCCCCAGAAACCAAAGAGGGCGAATCATTTTGTTCACTTACCGAAGCAGGCTCTTGGCTTGCTTGGCTCCGCGCATCAGACTCCGAGGCTCCCGAGCTTCCAGAGATAGACCCTTCACGGCCTTCCTGGCTTCGCGCATCAGACTCCGGAGATCCCGAGGCTCCAAAGGTAGATTCTCTCCCCTCTTGACTTCGCGCGTCGTCCTCATGGCCTCCAGAGACAGACTCGTCTTCCCAGTCCTCTTGACTTCGCGTATCAAACTCCGGGGCTCCCGAGGCTCCAACGGTAGACTCTCCCCCCTCTTGACTTCGCGCGTCGTCCTCATGGCCTCCAGAAACAGACTCGTCTTCCCAGTCCCCTTGACTTCGCGCATCAAACTCCGGGGCTTCCGAGGCTCCAAAGGTAGACTCTCCCCCCGCTTGACTTCGCGCCTCGGTCTCCTGGCCTCCAGAAACAGACTCGTCTTCCCAGTCCCCTTGGCTTCGCTCATCAAACTCTGGAGCCCTAAAGATAGACCCTCCCACCTCTTGACTTCGCGCATCTAAGTCCTCAGTTCCAGGTGCGGACGCAGATTCCTCCGAATCTTCTTGGCTTAGTGCATCGAAGAACTCCTCAGACTCATCGGAGACTGACGCAAGTTCCTCCGAATCTTCTTGGCTTAGTGCATCGAAGAACTCCTCAGACTCATCGGAGACTGACGCAAGTTCCTCCGAGTCTTCTTGGCTTAGTGCATCGAAGAACTCCTCAGACTCATCGAAGACTGACGCAAGTTCCTCTGAGTCTTCTTGGCTTAGTGCATCGAAGAACTCCTCAGACTCATCGGAGACTGACGCGAATGCCTCTGGATGTTCTTGGTTTATCGCATCGAAGAACTCCTCAGCCCCATCGGAAACCGACGCAAATTCCTCTTGGTCGACGTCTCTTTTGGCGGTAGTGAGCTGGGAAGCAGTTCGGGTTGCCAACGCGGGATTTTGGCCCTCGTACTGGCTGCGACTTCTTTTTTTCCCGGCAACTTTGGAATCCTTAGTTGCTTGAAACACAAACACCGGGTGTTGGCTTTTCTGCGAGCTATTATTCTGTTTGGCAGCCAGATCCCAGAGGCGGGAAGCGGTTTTGATTGCCGATGGGAGGTGTTGGCCCTCGTGCTGGCTGCGACTTCTTTTTTTTTCGGCAACTTTGGAATCCTTAGTTGCTTGAAACACAAACACCGGGTGTTGGCTTTTCTGCGAGCTATTATTCTGTTTGGCAGCCAGATCCCAGAACTGGGAAGCGGTTTTGATTGCCAATGGAAGGTGTTGGCCCTCGTGCTGGCTGCGGCTTCTTTTTTTGCCAGCAACTTTGGCCAACTCTTTGGTTGCTTGGAACACAAACGCTGGCTTTTGGTCTTCCTGTTGAAGTCTAGCCTTTTTGGTGGCAGGACTGAACTCGGGGATTGTTTTCCAATGAGAAGCTTGAGAAATTAACTTTTTACGCTCGGCTTTTAGGCCCTTAGGTTTTCCACCTGCAGATCTGTTCCCTGTAGGCACGTCGGCAAGTGCACGCACAGTTTTAATCGCTACTGGCACGTATGATTTGGGGATTTTCATGATCATTATAGGGCAACTTTTCTGTTAGGCGTTCAGCCAACAACTTCTCTCTCCAGCTCATCTATTAATGTCGCGAGCAAGGAAAAAAAGTTGCATCTAAAGTTGCGTCTGGTGATCTAGGGCGTAATGACCTGCCTAACGTTCCGACACGGTGGACTCGGTCTTTTTTTTGGCTTCCTCTTCTTGGCTAGCCTTCAGTCGTTTCATGCGCTTTTTAATCATTTCCCGCTTCAAAGGAGAAAGATGGTCTACATAAAGCACTCCGTTTAAATGATCAGTCTCGTGCTGCAGAGCAATGGCTAACAGATCGCTAGCTTCCATTTGAAATTGTTTGCCATGTTGGTCAAAGGCTTGCACAACCACTTTTTCAAAGCGCTGTACTTCTCCACTCTCTCCGGGAACCGAAAGGCAGGCTTCATCGAACAGCACTTTGCCCTCTTTGTGCAGAAAAACCGGGTTCACAAAAACTTGAGGGCTGCTACCGTCTTGTTTGGACGAGGTGTCAATCACAAATACTCGCTTGTTCACCCCAATTTGTGTCGCCGCCAGCCCTATACCTTTCGCGGAGTGCAAGGTTTCAAACAAATCGTCAATCAAGGAGCCAAGAGAATCATCGAATTTCTTTACTTCTTCAGCCTTTTCTCTAAGTCGAGAATCTGGCCAAATCAAAACCTCATGTACCATTTTTGCCTCTATTCTGGTCCTGCCTTTGGACGGCGGGTTTTCATACTGGCTCAACCAGGTTTCGTGCGTACTGTTCTCTAATTGCATCTTCCCCCAGCACCTCTGCTGCTTCCGCTAATGCCCTCGCTATTTCATCCAAGTGATCATGTAAGCTATTATCTTTTACAGCCATAAAGCGACTCCGTGCGAATTCTCGGGAAAGTCTTTCATAAGCTTCTTGCACTTCGTACGAACTCGCATTTTTTCGCAGCCCCAATATTTGGAAATAATCGCCATTAACCACCTGCTGAAACTTCTGGGCAACTCGCGCTATTTCTATTTTAAGTTTATTATCACTAGAAGCACTCTGGGAAACATCAAGAGTAGGTTTCAGGGTTGAAGTATCCAAAAATATAATCTTCACCGCTCCGGCAACTACACATCCATACAGCACTCGCAGAGCAGAGTCACTGTCGATTTTGCTGGCCAGCAAAATTTGCTCCACGGTTTTGAACCCATCTATCATGAAGAAAATCGGCCGTTCATTCTCGCGCAACCCTAGTGAATTCACGTCAAAAGTCTCGGATATTGCGCTTAATAGCGTAGCGCCCCCTCCCAAGCAGGCCCATATTCGCGGTGATGAAAATCGCCGACGAATTACTTCCATGCAAAAAGAATATGGGTGCTCAGAGAGATCCAAACTATCTCCAGAATGAATACGCTCGTGGGTAAATTTATAGTTCGAGTAGTCGTCTTCAAAAAGAGAAGAGGCAATCTCGTATATTTGTTGCCGCACCAAACCATATATTTCGGAAGTGCTAATGTATTGTAGCTCTGCAAGACGAAGAGCAAAATTTCGTGCCGACAAGTTTTCGGAAAAATCTAAATTTTGATACTGCTCCGTAGTTATGTGCGTTGTCCGCAAAGCGATTGCGCCTAAACTTTCCGGCATAAAAGAAGATGATGCCGCAACCAGCTTTCCTTTTTCTAACCAAAGAGTTCGGTGAGCGTCAGATCCTTCTACATCAATGCGACCAGTGACTTTTGCTTCCCATGAACGACACAAAAGCGAAGGAATATCCAGCTTGGAAAGAGAACCCTGCATTGGAAAAGGAATTTCAGCAACTTCTCTTTCCCGCTCTATGTGCATTCCAAAAGTTTTTCGCTTTTCCGTAGCTTCTTCTCGCCGTTGGCAGAGACGAGAAAGTTCTTTTTCATGCAACGATTGCAGCTCAGTAATTTTTTGGTTTTGCTCAGACAAAGAGCTGAACAGGCGCTTTAATTCTGCTTCCCACTGCCGGCGCTCTGCCAAAACCCGACGTTCTTCTTCTTCGGCTAAATTTTTTAGTTCCAATAGTTTGCGCTTTTGCTCTTCTCTCTGCTGGCGAAGCTCGTCTAACCGTTTAGCTTTTTCCTGAGCAAGTGCACAAAGATGAGCTACTTCTTTTTCCAAAGGGTGGCTTTCTTGGTTTTCCACCGGATCTTGCCCTGCCCTACTCATGGCTTTCTGCAATTCGAGCTCTGCCGGAAGATCGACTACCAGCGTCGGTTGCTGCTCACACGAGTCTTCGTGAAAAGAGGGGAAACCAAATTCATTGGACGAATCTGACGAACACTCCAAGGAGTTCCATGCCGAGTCTAATCCCTGGGTAAGGGCGTTCTGAACCATCTGTAAGAAATTCGGTTGATCCAAAGGTACTTCGATAACCGGTACCTGTGGCAAGCTCTCCACTCCCCGCCCCAACAGTAATACAGGCAAGGCTTTGCACTTAGGATGAACAAGCAAGTCTTTGCACAAGCTTTCGCCTCTTTTGCCATCCATTTCTGGAGCAAGAATAACTAGCGAAGGAAGACGTTCCTCCAACGCCAGCAGTGCATCTGCCGCGTGAGTAGCTAGCAGAACATCGTATCCAGCTTTTTGCAGGATTCGTTTAGCCAAACCGATCACCGCTACGTCGTCATGAATAAGAAGAATGAGATCAAACATGCGCAGATTCTACTTCAGAAAGACCAAGATATTGGCTTCTCTTACTTAATAGAGTTGCAGAGCTTTGTTTTTTTCCGGCTCATGCTGGTCGTCAAACCGGCTTCGTTCTCGCACTTGACTTTCGCAATGGTATATTAAACTATTCTATCCGGATAAACGGATGGAGTTTTGGCTTTGGACCTTCCTATCATGAAATGGATGACTTCCCTAGCAGAAGGAACCCGCGCACGCACCTTGCGACTGCTGGAAAAGCAGGAATTGGCAGTTGCCGAACTATGCGATATTTTGCAGCTTCCCCAGTCGACAGTAAGCCGCCATCTAAAAGTACTTCATGACGATGGATGGATTCGTTCCCGACGAGAAGGAACCAGCCGATTCTATTCGTTTGCTGGCACCGTTTCTGGAGCTGCGCTACGCTTGTGGAACATTTTGCGGGATGAAATGCTCGCCGAAGATAGAGAAGACGGGGAAAATGGGCTAGTCGCTGAAGAAGAACGGTTGCGCCTAGTATTGACTGCGCGACAGACTCGCTCCAAAGAGTTTTTCGCTTCTAGTGCTGATCGATGGGACAGGCTAAGAGAAGAGTTGTTTGGTCCTTCTCTCCATCTTTTAGCTGCCGCCAGTCTATTAGACGAAACCTGGGTGATAGGAGATTTGGGTTGCGGCACTGGTTACCTAGCCCAAGCACTATCTCCGTTCTTGGGCAAAATAATTGCCATCGACAGCTCGACTGCCATGCTGGAAACTGCCAGAGAACGTACTCGCCATCTTTCCAACGTAGAAGTTCGCCAGGGAGAAATGGAGCTTCTTCCACTAGAAGATGCACTCCTCGACGCCGCAATCGCAGTATTGGTGCTCCATCATTTGGCTGAACCCGCGCGGCTATTTCAAGAAATGGCCCGCATCTTAA
>JBNKEI010000158.1:0-7761 GCA_050288705.1 Myxococcales bacterium | reverse complement strand
CTATTTTGTCACTTTTTTGACAGGAGCGGAAATAACAAAAGAAGAATACTATGATATCAATAAATGAATATAAAAAAAGTTTGTGTCGATACGGTTCACGACCTGCTATTGCTATTTATCGTCTCACCAAGCTTGAGGATGGAAAGTACCAATATTCCTTGAAATACCCCCTGCGTAACGGGTCGTACAAATTAATTCTGACTGGGCAAGAACTAATGCGGCGATTGGCGTTACTGGTACCGCGTCCGAGAATTCATTTAATTGTAGAAGTCTTAGCGCGCCACATGTTTCCCATCCGCGATGAAAATCCCAACAAGTGAGCGATAAGGCATCCTAATAGATTTATGGCTACAGGCTTCTTCAGTCGAGAAAGAGGGGCAGGGCATTTTCTACGCCCAAGGGCAGTCCTTCCCAATAATTCCAACAAGGTGTTCTGCGTTGGGCACGTTGGCGGAATCGTGGCCAGTCGAAATATAGAGCTTAGTATACCCTCGACTAAATAGAGTCTTCGAAAATTCCAACCCCGTAATTTCACCTTCGCCAAATTCGTAATCGATGTATATCGGAGTTGTCTTAGAAACCGAATCAGCAATTTTATCGAATTCTCTAGGGTGCTCCAGGGACAAGAGAGTAACATTTTTTGATTTTGAAAATAATAGCCAAGTTCTCCTTGAAAGGGGATCGTCATCTATATGGACGGCGTCATATATGGCTTCCGAAGATGGACGCATTTGAACAATTGAGCCGTCACTGACAACTGCATTAAATTTCTCGGAATCACGTATCGGTTCTTCAAATAATATTGGTACTAAGCTAGAAATTCTTTTAGAAATTAACTTCATACCTAATCGAATACAATGTTTCATAACCCGCGGTTCTTCGTAGCGGCTGGTTACAAGTATTGCTTTTGAAGCAATACCAAGACGTTCGATCACGTCGAGTCCTGTTTCGCTTTGACCAAGAAACTCATAATCAACAAGGTATAATTCTGGCTTTTGTTCCATAAAGGCTTGTTCTAACATGGCAGGTGTTGAGACATGCAAAATCTTGATGCCTTTTTCTTTCGTTTTTAATGATGCAAATCGACCGTCCCAAATTTGATGAATGCTATTGTCGTCGTCGCCCACAAGAATAGCGGTATTCGGTTTCAGCCAAAGCTTTTCAACAAACCACTTTGGTGCCGGCGCTTTAGAAAAAGCAAGACGAATCGTCGTTCCGTGGCCTTCCTCGGATTCTATTCCAAATTCTCCACCCCACGCTTCAACGGTTGTGCGTGCGTGATACAAACCGATACCTGTTCCAGAATCCACACTGTCTGATTTGCCGAAGCTCTCATTTTGTTGTGCTAGTCTCGGCAGAATATCTTTCGGGATACCTTTGCCATTATCAGAAACCTCGATAGTAATCTTATTATTTTGATCGCGAAGTAACAAGTTCACGATGCCCTTTTCGCCTAATGCCTCAACTGAATTATTAATCAAGTTCGAAAGTACTCGTTTTAATTGCATTGGCTGTATGTCCGCAAAAAGTCCATAGCCCTGCTGATCAGGTTGGAATAAAATCTCAATCCCTAGTTTTGATCGGCACTGTATACGTTTTTCAGAACATAGATCCTCAATCAAACTCGTGAGAAGCTGCACAGACCTTGGCTCGTCCACCATAGCATTTACTTTACATGCATCTTTTCCAGCAACTGGTTGCCTATTTTGTAGTAGCAGATTATTTGCAATATCTTTAATTCGATTGATGGCCAATCGAGCTAGAATTCGCTGTTCTTCCGGTAGCGAAGAAACACTTGATAACACAACGTCCAAAGCCGAGAGAGGCGAGCGAATATCGTGAGAAACCTGGCGCGCTACCTTGTACCTTTCGCTAGCCAATTCAAGCTGTGCGCGCATGAGATTTTTTTCTTTGAATTGTTGCCTTAAAATTCTTGCAGCAATCCAGGCGAGCGCAAGCACCATGCATGTTACTCCCCAATGTATAAGGCGCTTTTCCCAGACGAGAACCCCCATCGTCATTAGGAACTCACGAATGCAAAAGGCGAGAAACAAGATAAGTCCAAGTCCAAAAATTCGTTCATTGGTCTGCCCGCATCGCAACCGCCGGATCGCCTCAAACCCCATGAGTAAAAAGAAAACTGGAAGGAACTGATTAAACGGAATAACTGTTTTATCAAGATTAATTACATCGGCAACCCCGAGAGGAATCACAATGACCACAAATGCGAAATGACCCCACTGGACCCATTTCATTATGCGCAAGCCGATACTTTCCTTCGCCGCGATCTGACGGAAAAGCATCGCTAAAAAAAATGGTGTAAGATAAAGTCCGCTAAGACACAGTGTCTCCCAAAAACGAGGCGATGCAATAAGAAAAAATTTTATAGATGGATCGCCACTAAAAATCCAAATGGCTATCGAAAATAAATAGCCCGAAAAAGCCAAGTATGGCTTCGAGGTACGTATTGAAATTGAAACAACAATGCCGACTATTGCTAATAAAATAAAAAGAATCGATGCAAAAACCTGCCCAACCTCATCCTCCATGAGGTTTCTAATGAATCCACTAGCCGATCCGTAATATATTGTTTTAAAAAATCCCGTCTTGGGAAGCACTGCGTTTATACTGATAACAAATCGAATCTCTTTTCCTGCTGAGTGATCAGGAAGTCGAATCAATAATAAAGGTCGTCCAAGAAACCCCTTGCTTGGCTTTCCTTGTTCGTAGCCGAATTGGTATATTAGCTTGCCGTCAATGAATGCTTGGAAAGGCCCAGTTACGGCCCTAATATATAGAGTTGGCTGATTAATTTCTAATGCTGGCAGCGAGGTGGCGACCCATAGGACCTGGTTGTGGGTGCCATCAGTGTTGACGTAAGGTTTTTCTATTTCTTTCCAGTTTAGCGATGCGTTAGGCGGTTCTGTTCCGGTCCCGATTGCATAGCGCCAGGTTGATTTCAAGATTTCTGGTTGCAATTCGCCTGTTTTTTTTGCCAAAACGCTCCCTGCGGTTATAAATGTGGAGATAGTCATAATGGCAAACAAGTACCGCCAAAAGCTCGCATGAATTAGCAATGTCATAACTATTAAACCTCCCAAAAATTAACTAGCTTGATTCCATGCTGTTTCAGTAGTCCTTGCTTGGCTGTATGAAGCAAGATTATTAGTTCCTGCCGATGATGATCGGTATCCTCTCCTGGATGAGTCAAAATTTCAGAGGTTCCCTCCGGCAGGTTTTCGATGATTTCATTTAGGCCATCCTGTGTACGCTTTATAGAAGAAAATTCAAACCAAAAATAATCTGTATGACGAATAGCCTGATTACGAAGGATAGCATCACAATTTTTTTTTGTTGATCGAACATCAGCTTCACTTATCTTGAAACGGTTTGATAGGCAGACTATTCTTGCATCAGATATATTTGCAAATGGGTATCGTATTCGGACCCTATTTTCGGCGGCAAGGTCGGCTACAACGCCAAAATACAAGGATGAATAGTAAATCCATGGATAATGATTGTCCAGATGGGATATTCTGATTCCAGTTTTCTTTACTTTTTCGATTTGTCTTCGAAATTCTGTTTTTAGGTCAGACGGATCAACATCGCGCAGGTTTCGTCGGTCCCGCAAGTCCTTGAATTGTCCAGTTGTCTTGTCAATAATCGTTGGGGTCTCGGATGCTTCTGAGCAAGGCATTCCTTCGACTGCGTCAAGATGGACGCCAATGGAAATAGAGCCAAGATCGGGCAATCGTCTGATACCGTACTCAAACGCATGACCAGTCGCCATGATCGTAGTACTAGTAATTGCTCCGGCCTTAGCACATTCCACAATTCCATCGACAGTAAGATTACTTCGAGCGTAGTCGTCGGCATTGATAATCAGGTGCTTTGTCATATCGACCTTGTATTGATTACTAAATCATTAACATCCGGCTTTACGTGTGCTAGAATTTTTATTGACCACTACGATAGCGCCTATCCAAATTTTCTTTAAAATAAAAATGTAAATCCTGCTGAGACTTGGCTGATAGAGAATCATCGCTCCATTCTGAATCCGTTTTCTTCCAGCGTTTCTCCTAATATCTGCGCCAGTAATCGCGCTTGCGATTCCATTAACTCCAAAAGCTCCTTCCTCTCTTTGTCCGACACCGTACGCAACAATTCAGCAGCGCCACGTAAGGAAGAACATTTAGAATTGATATCATGGACAAGCCGTTTAATGGAATTCTCATTCATAATCACCTCAAGTTACGGTTTAAGGAAGCGTAAAGTATTCGCGTAGAAATACGCAGTGCTGACAACACCCTACTTTTGTATCCACCATTTTCCTCTAGGTTACGGAGTATAATACTATCCACAAAACGATCAACCGCTTCGGTTAATCCTTTATTAAGGGCTACCTTGTATTGTTCTTCAGTGACAAAACCTTTAATTGCCTTGACTTCGAAATGAGTTGTCAACAATTGCCGTACAAACTCAGCGGATATTCTTCCCTCGTTACTGGCGAGAAGAAGATCTATGAACCGACGCAGTTCGCGAACATTGCCGGGCCATTGGTGACGCACTAGTAAATTTTTTGCGTCAGCAGAGAAAGATATTCGTCGTTTGCCCTTGGTAAAGAAATTGATAAGCGAGAATATATCCTTTGGCCTATCCGCCAGTGGAGGCAATTCAACAGTTAACCCGTGTATGCGGCGAAAAAAGTCAAATCGCATGCGATTGGTTTCAATAAGATTCTGAACATTTTCTAGAGTGGCGCTGATGACGCGAAAATTTGAGTATTCTAAAGTATCCGATCCCAATGGATAAAAAGCTTGTTCCTCAATGGCCTTGAGAAGCTTGGCCTGCATAGCTAGACTCATGGAGCCTACTTCGTCGAGGAAAAGGGTTCCATTGTTGGCCATATGTAACTGGCCTTTTCGACTCTTGTTGGCGCCAGTAAATGCGCCCTTGCGATATCCAAAAAGCTCCGACTCCAAAAGTCCCTCATTATAGGCCGCGCAATTAATGGAGACGAATTGACCCGATCGGCCCGAATGGTCGTGAATGAGTTTAGCCAAACTAGTTTTTCCGGTTCCAGATGGTCCCAAAATAAGAATAGGCAAATCAGTAACTGCGTGGCGGATAGCATTGCTTATGCTAGCGTTAAGCGCGGGATCTTCCGTAATGAACCCAGCTCGAAGAAGTTCATTGGGACAATCAACCTGCCTAGCCAGAAAATGTGCAAGTACAGTTTCCGCATTTTGCCTCTCGTTTCCCTTGGAATAAAAATCATGGCAACCTAGGGAATAGGCTTGTTCTACCACTTCGTCGGAATCATGACCGGACATGATTACCGAGTACGCTCCACTGGCCACCGCCAGTGGAATTAGTTCCAGCCCCGAACAATTGTCCCCTTTTCCCAGCTCTAAATCGATGAAACAAAGATCATAACGCTGCTTTTCCAGTTTGCGATAAGCGCTGTTGAAACTGGAGGCAGTATCCACGTTATGGTTGGATAGTTGTCTGGTTAACACCTTGCGAGTAAGAGGATCGTCATCAACTATAAGAATGGAGTATTTGTTCATTTTGCCGCCCGATCTAATGAGAGCCTTACAGTACATTATAAGTTTACACAAGATCGTTTTTCGCCAACATGTCGTCATTCAATTTTCGCGCCAAAAGCTGGATGTTTTTCATATGAAACGATTTCATTTCAATTGAAACGGACTGAGCGGTTTTCGGGGGCTGCCTTCCGGCGAGGCAGCTAGAATCTGGCATCCATTTTAACAGCCATTAGGTCTAGATTTCATTATAAATTTCAATAGGTTACATCGGTAGATCGGTTGGCGCTTGATTCAAAAGAGCGCTTGCTAGTCGAGTTGGCACGAATGTTGATTGCAGATGCGCTAATGACGTTTTTTGCAGGCAGAAGGAATGGATCTTGGCGCTTGTGATGCCATGCTTGATTAGTGAGCCAGAGTACGCTCATGTAAGGCTAGGCTGTTTTGGTTTGGATAATATGCCTTCGGGTGGCGCTTATGTTCATTAATTGGCAATAAGATACGTTTTGCGAAGGGCGGGGGAAGGCAATGGCGCCAAAAGAAACTGGACGTAGCACGCAAATGGTTGTTCGGGTAACACATGAAGCGGCAGCACAGATAGAAGCTCTTGCAGAAAAACTAGTGAGATCCCGTAGTGAAATTGTAAGAATGACGATTACTTTGGGATTGCCAATCCTGTCAAAACGAGTTCAAGAATCAGCTCCAACTAAACGAATTCATCGCGACAAAGCTCTACTACCCATTCATCGCAATAAATAAAAGCCAAAATAATAGAAAGGAATAGGAACACGACCATGAACGCCATGATCTGCCCCGCATGTCACGTACAGCAATCTACTCACGGAAAGTGCCAGTTTTGCAATTATGAATCAGTCTATACCGAACCAGAACTAGTAGCAGCTCTAGGAATCCACTGGCGAGAATTAACACGACCACCGCAGCAATACTTCTGCGCTCGCTGCGGAACTATGACCGACACCTGGTCTCGATGCCCGAAATGTAAAAGTCAAACTGAGCCTGAGCGAGCTTTCGGCGCTGTCATAACTCAATGGCTGTTAAGTGGCAACAAATCTGACTACTGGGTGGAATGTCTTTTTAATGCGGAGGGATTTTCTATCGACAAGGAAAACAAGCTATGCTTTGGTTTAGGATTGTCGGATATTGTCCATAGAATCGGATGCAAATCAAATAAAGTAACCACTGAATTTCTTCCCCTTACGCCAGAGCAAAAAGTATGGCTATACCAGTGGCAAACCGAAATCTACATCGAACGTCCTAGAGAATTCATTATCGCTCATAAATTTTGCATGGAAGCCCGCATAAGAAAAACAACTTGCGTCGATTGTCACCGAGTAACCCAAAGACCTTCGGTGCTGGTCATGTTTAGGCACCTAAAAAATACATTCAAAAGCGAATACTGGCTCGATGTTTGGAGAAAAAAAGATGGAAGCAAAATCCCTCTCTAGGAATACAACGCCGGCCGAAATAACGGACACTATTGAGTCAAGTAGCAACAATGTAAATACAAACGCAAACCTAAATACCCAGTTTCAGCAGCTTCAAAATCGACTCGATAAAATGTCCGATCAAATGCAGGTAATGAGGCAGAAAGTCTCTCGCCTTAGAAAGGCTATTGAAAATCTACAAGATTCAGACGAATAAATTCTCGCGTAATAGACTTGACGTGTGCAGATTCGCATACTACGTTCACTTTTGTTTCCGTTTGAAAGTGCGGCAAGCGGAAAATTAGCGAGGAGCAAAAGGTGCGGTCAACACCCTTGCCCCTCTGACCACCGCGCCTGGTAAGAGGCAACGATGGCTTTCCGAAAGAACCAAAAGCCTATTCGATATCAGTGTATCGTCAATAATTCCACCGAATTCGTCCGTAGTTCCCTTACTGTAGGTGGGGGATAGCTATGGATGACCAAAAAACGGTTATTGCCGGCGCTCCAAAAAGCGCTAAAGGCGATAGTGCGCTCGTAAACGCCAGTTTGGGTTTTGGGCAGTCCTTTCAGTGCTGGGAAACCAAAGACGGGACTATGCAAATGGGCCTGTGCTTGACGGTTTCTCGTGACGGTTTGATGATACTTGGCGATGCCGTCACTAAAGCAATTAGTGAGCAGCTTAGGCAGCGCTGGATGGATGGCGTTCGAGAAAATATCCTAAACCAGAGGCGAGAGGAACTGGTTCATGCTCTGCTTGGACTGAGGACCTC
>JBNKEI010000157.1:0-41769 GCA_050288705.1 Myxococcales bacterium | reverse complement strand
AAAAGCGACTTTTTTTTGGCGAGGACGAAAAAACCTGCCTACAAGCCTATGGCCCTGTTACTTACACAGACATCACTACCAATGCTAATGACACAATTCGAACAGGAGCTGATCGTCCGCCACCTAAGCAGAACGTTAATGCCAACATCCAATCAACAAGTAGTCATAGTAGTTCGCAAAATCGAGATACGTTTAATAACACCGTAGGTGGGCGAAACAATGGAAACCTGGAAATTGGGGACACTCGCCATGGGTTAAATAGGATGCTTGGTTCCTTTAACCCATTTTCGATTAGTCGATCACAAGAACCAATTAGTCTGTCACAAATGGAGCATGCCTTAAATATTTGGGAGAATAATATAACCCAAGACGAAGAACGTAGATGTACGGCAAAAGATAGAATTCTCGAATGTTTTCAACAACGTTACACCTTCCTTGATCTAGGCAGTCTCAAATTGAAAAGCCTCCCCGAAGAAATCGGTAATCTTACCTGGCTTGGCAGGCTAAACTTGGAAGACAACCAACTGACCGAGCTACCCCATTCCTTCGGCAATCTTACTGGGCTTCGCATCCTAAACTTGTCATACAACCAACTGACCGAGCTACCCGATTCCATCGACAAACTTACTGGGCTTAATTGGCTAATCTTGGCGAGCAACCAACTGACCGAGTTACCCGATTTCATCGGCAATCTTACTGGGCTTCGCACCCTATCCTTGGAAGACAACCAACTGACCGAGCTACCCGATTCCATCGGCAATCTTACTGGGCTTCGCACGCTACACTTGAATGGCAGCCAGCTGATCAAGCTGCCCGATTCCTTCGTCAACCTTACTGGGCTTAACGAGCTAGGCTTGTCCCTACCGACCGAGCTACCCGATTTCATCGGCAACCTTACTGGGCTTCGCGCGCTATCCTTGAAAGGCAACCAACTGACCGAGCTACCCGATTTCATCGGCGATCTTACTGGGCTTAGCGAGCTAAGCTTGTCGAACAACCAACTGACCGAGCTACCCGATTTCATCGGCAATCTTACTGGGCTTCGCATGCTAATCTTGGCGAGCAACCAACTAACCGAGCTACCCGATTTCATCGGCAAACTTACTGGGCTTACCGGGCTAAATTTGTCGAGCAACCAACTAACCGAGCTACCCGATTTCATCGGCGATCTTACTGAGCTTCGCACGCTACACTTGTTTTGCAACGAGCTGACCGCGCTGCCCGATTCCTTCGGCAATCTTACTGGGCTTAGCATGCTAACCTTGTCGAGCAACCTACTAACCGCGCTGCCCGATTCCTTCGGCAATCTTACTGGGCTTCGCACGCTAGACTTGTCGAGCAACCTACTAACCGCGCTGCCCGATTCCTTCGGCAACCTTAGATTTGGGCTTAGCAGGCTAGACTTGTCGAACAACCAACTAACCGCGCTGCCCGATTCCTTCGGCAACCCTACCAATTTGGAAGTACTGAATTTGAGAGGCAACCCCAATCTCAAAACCTTGCCCATCACCCTAAAAACTTCGGAAATGCCGCAATTTCTTTTTGGCGAGGACGAATTTAGCGAGGACGAACTCGAAAAAATCTGCCAAGAAGCCTATGGCCCTGTTACTTACACAGACAGCACTACCAATGCTAATGATACGATTCGAACAGGAGCTGATCGTCCGCCACCTAAGCAGAAGGTCAGCCCCAGTCAAACCGGCAAGGTTCAAGCCGCCGACGCTAAGCCTCCTGCGCTTCAAGCAGAAGCGTCAAGCCATCCCCTCTTGCCAGCCAGCCCCGATCAAACCGACCATACAGCGCAATGGCCATCTTCTGGCTTGCATGTTCCCACGGGCATGATACCTGCTCTGATCGGGGAAGATGAAAGCCCCGTTGCTATGGCCTCGTTTCCCGAAAAATTACACAAAGATCCGCACTGTAGAGGCTTTTTTACCAGCTTTTTGCAGGTTATGAGGGAGATGTACAATGAGTTCAGTGCCGATGCTGGCCGCTACAGCAACAGTGAGGCTCCCACCTGGGCACAGCTTATTAATACTGGATTATCTCAAATACCCACGTTCAACGTTGTCGGCAATGCATTGAACTTCTTAAGTAAAAAGCACAACGAAGCTGAAAAAGCCAACCAAGGGAAGAAAGCGCTTCAGCCATTTCACAACAGCACAGTGTTTGATCAAACCATGAGCCACGCAGCGAAGTTATTCACCGAAGAATTAAAGGACGAATTGATCGACCTCGAAAAAAACAAAAAAACCAAACCTTTGCTGGAACAACTCACCAAAGACTGGAGCGCCTTGCTGAAAACCATCAAAGATGTCAAACTCCAGACGCTGGAATTCCTACACCTAGAACCCAAAGACCTGTTAAAAGAACCGTACCAAGTCCATGCACGCCGCATTGCAGTGTTGTCGATGAAGACGCTGATTAAAAACCCACCCCGGGATTTACAGCCTGACCACAAAGAATACCCACGCCAATTGGCGGAGTACTTGGTGAGCCAAGTGCTGGACCGAAAAGTTTCCAGTAGCAGCAGAAGTGACCTAGACAAAGAAACCGGAAACTCTGGAATACGCGATCAACACAGCATCTCCTCAGAAGAGAATTCACAAGTAATTGCCGGCACTGTCAAAAAAGACAAGTTTGAGGCACTGGTACAAGAATTTAAGGATCTGAAGCTGAAGTATGAGGCACTGGAACTTGAACTGAAACAAAATAAGAAAAGTGAACGCGACGAGCTACTCGCCAATGCTACTGTTCAGAATCTATATAATAGGCAGGTTATAGACAATCTAGGCGGCATTTCTGCGGGGGTACCTTCGAACAATGAACAGGTAGCGCTAAACCTCGCACGTATTCAAGAGAACGAGAGAAGGGTTGACGAGTTTATTGAGGTGATGATCATTGAACTAGCTGCCCTACGCAATGAAATAGCTGCCCTACGCGAGGAGGCTCGACAACGGTAGCTACTCTAGAGCGGCTCGGGGTATTAGCTTCTTTTAGCAGACCAAGAGTAAGCGACGATAATCCATTCTCGGAATCTATATTTAGAACCATGAAGTATCGTCCAGAATACCCTGAAAAACCATTTACCGACCTTGAATCTGCTCGCCAATGGTATGTTCTGAAATAATAGTCTTAGGGGTGTATATGGTCCGAAAATCCACGCCACTCTTTGTCATAGTTACTGGCATGGCAATTGTTTTGGCTGGTGTTTTATTCCAGGGATGCGAACCGAAGTTTCCGTTTGATTGTTCCAGCGACGAAGACTGTAATTCGCAAGCATATTGTCATCAAGATGTTTGCGTTGATATGTCTTACGCCATAGATATAAATGGCAAATCAACCCTGTTATCCAGATTTACAAATTATGATGACCAGGTTAGGTCTGGCAGACTAGCAGTGGTTGACGATGGCGCAACACTCAAACTGACTGGAAGTTCATGGAATAAGGTAGAGCTAAGCTATGCAGTGACTCCCAATACGATACTGGAATTTGATTTCGAAGGTTCCACCAACGGTGAGATTTATGCTATTGGGCTGGATGAAGATAATATATTTGCTAATCAACCCAGAACTTTCCAGGTCTACGGCACCAATTCGCTAAAAGAATCGTATCAGCAATACCATGACTATATCGGCTCGGGGGCCAGACATCATAAAATACCTATAGGGCAGTATTATATAGGCCAGACAAACTATTTGGTTTTAGTCAGTGGCGGTGATGGCCTTGTCGAAAGTCGATACAAGAACATTCGTCTCTATGAAGCAAGACTTTTTGAACAGAACGGCATTGCTAGCATGGAGGCTGAGCACTATACCGCCCTGCATGCGGGCATTGGGTCAGCGGCCAACAGCACCTGGAGTATGGAGGTCGATGACCAAGGGGAATCGAGCGGCGGCTTTTATATGAAAGCTGTTCCTGATAGCGATGTCTCGGATGATGGCAGTAACGGCCCCCGTATGGACTATAGCGTCCAATTGCAAACTGTTGGAATCTACCACATTTGGGTACGTATACGCGGCGGTAAGGGTAATAGTGATAAAAGTGACAGTGTGCGCCTAGGTGTAGATGGCACGATTATAACAACTGGCGGAATGGGCGTTTCCTCTTTAGGCAACTGGACATGGCTTAATCGGGATATTGGGGTCGGCGGCGGTAAAATTGCGCAGTTCGAAGTATCTGGGCCCGAAACTCGTACCATTAGTGTGTGGATGCGAGAAGACGGTGTCGAGGTAGACAAAGTGGTAGTCCAATTGGCTGACCTCCCTGCCCCGGTTGACATGGGACCAGATGAGACGAGGGAATGAAAAGCTCTGTCTAATTAACGATTTTATCATAATTATGAGCATGTTGGCTCTACATATTTAGTGTCCTACATTCATAGACCAAGTTCACTGTGTGAGCCAAGGCGAACAAGCTGTAGTACCTCGTCATCCGGCTTACGGTAAATCAATAACAGATTGGGCTTTACGTGGCAGTCGCGGTGGTCCTTCCAGTTTCCGGTAAGCGCATGGTCGCAATGCCGTGGCTCAAGCGGTTGATCGCAGGCCAAAACTTTCAATACGTGCATCAGTTCGTCATCAAGCGTGGTGCGATGCTGACCCTTAACCTCTCTCTTGTAGTCGCGCTTGTATTGGCCAGTGCGCTCAATCCTCCGCATGCAGGTCTGCCATCAGCGCCTCAATGCTGTCGAAGGACTTAAGGTTGCCAGTGCGAGCTTCGCGCATGGCTGCGATAGTGGTTTCGTTCGGCGTTAAAGGCTCGAACGGCAACGCCTTCTCGCGCGCTACTCGGGTCAATAGAAGGCGGAAGGCATCGGATACAGTAAGCCCCATTGCTGCCAACACGCTTGAGGCTTCCTCTTTAATGTGCTCGTCAATTCGGGCACGAACAACGGTGCTTGTGGACATAATTTGCTCCTCTATCTCTGAGCTACATTGTAGCTCATTAGTTGCAGATTACAAGGAACGTATGCTTGACATATGACATCGAACAGCGAGTCGCGGGGTGTGTGATTTTGCGATGACGTCTCTATGGCCAGGTCGGAGCGCCTGCTGCTGTCCGCCGAGCAGTATGTTTTGCAGCGATTTTGGGAAAATGCAAGTCTTCCACCATGTCCGATTCATTAGGTGGTCCGAACATAGCCGCGTCACGCATGGATGCTAAGGCCACATCTGGTCAAGGGTTTGCCCAGCTAGCAGCATGGGACAAACATCTTCGTGGTAAGCAACTAGGCAATGAACCAGTACCGGTCCGGTATAATCTCTTGCCCATTGTAAACCTTCTTCCACTTCTTGCGTATTGGCAATCGTGCGTGCGGGTATTCCATATGCTCTAGCGATTGCCGCAAAATCAGGATTTTTCTTGTGACCAGTAGTGGGATCAGTTTTCCAATTCAAAAGCTGAAACTGAGAAACTAGACCCAATCGGGAATTGTCTAACACGATAATTTTTACAGAAAGTTGATAGTCTATAATGGTCTGCAATTCTTGAAGATTAAGCTGAAATGACCCGTCGCCGACAAAGCACCAAACTTGCGCCTGAGGGCAAGACCATTGGGCCCCTGCCGCGGCGGGCAAATCGAACCCCATGGTGCCATGTCCACCAGACGTGAGCCAAATGCGCTGCGGGTAGTCGAATTCGAAATGGCGGGCGGTCCATTGCTGATGTGCCCCTACCCCCGAGGTAACAATAACTTTTTTGCCGGCGGTTAATTTGCTGGCTGTTTCTATTATTTGTTGCGGCTTAATTGCTAACCGATTTATTTGGTTACTTTCCCTATTCTCCTGATTGGATTCCCATTGCAATATGTGTGCTTTTTTCCAACTTACTATTTTCTGCAACCAATCTGTACGGTCATTTTGTTTTTTCCCTTCTAATTCGCTTTTTAAGCTCTGTAAAACCTGTTTTAGGTCGGCATGTATTTTTAAATCTATTTTTATTCTGGAATAATTCAGCTCATTAGCATCGATATCAATGCGAATGATCTTTGCGAGAGGAGCAAATTTCTCGGTAAGAGTTCCAGTCTGGCGCACATCTAATCTGGCCCCTATCACTAGCAGCAAATCACACTCTTGTACTGCTTTGCCCGCAGCCCGATTGCCGGTATGCCCAAGAAAACCTAAGAAATAAGGGGAAAAAGAAGCAACCGCGCCTAGGCCTAGAATACTAGATACTGCCGGAATTTGCATTTGCTCAGAAAACCAGCGAGTTTCTTTAGTTGCCTGAGCAATAATAATTCCTTGACCAAGCAAAAGTAATGGTCTCTGGGAACTGGAAATCCATTCTGCCAACTGGATAATGCTCTGTTGGCAAAGAAACGGTTCTCCATAGAGAATATCACTAAGAGAGCAAGAATAAGATTGCTGTCCTTGATTTGAAGATTCTTCGCTAGCCAATTGAATATTCATAGGCAAGTCGATCACTACTGGCCCCGGGCGCCCGTGTTGCGCTAATGCAAAAGCTTGATCTAGTGCTTTTCTTAGTTCCGGCAAAGATAAAGGCCGAAACATTGCTTTGGAAATTGGCTTCATTAGCCCAACAGTATCGACTTCTTGGAATCCAACCTGACGGACTTGCCGACCACTTAGTAAGTCGCCAGTGCCTACTTGCCCAGTTATTCCTATTAAGGGAACGGAATCAAAGTAGGCATCGGCAATCACAGTAGCTAAATTGGTTACGCCGGGACCGGAGGTAACCATGACCACCTGCGGCTTTCCCAAAATACGGGACGCCGCTAGAGCCATGTATCCTGCTCCTTGCTCATGGCGTGCGCAAACAAGCTCTATCTTCTTTCTTTGCAGTGCATCGAGAGTGGGAGCAATGGTGCCCCCTGGAAAGGTAAAAACTGCTTCTACCCCTTGGTTTTTTAAGAAATCAGTTACGATTTCTGCCCCGCTAGCCATAGAGCGCCCCCGCTGATAACTTTATTTAATAAAATACATCGGATTGAGTCACCAAGGACACTCGTTATTGGATAGAGCATCGGTAGGGCAAGATGTTATTTCCGTAGGATCTAGACGAAAGCGGTCTATGAAAGCGCCACATAAAGCCAGTTTAAGAATTCGGTTATTTCCTGCCGCGTTTACTACCGCATCCAAAACACTGGGCACTGTTCCTTGGGTCCAAAAACTGAATTCACTTTGCGACTCTGCCAAGGCAATCAACTCCCTCCAACTCTTTGCTCCGCTGGTGTTGTCTCCCTGCGCACGCCACAGAGTGCTGTACACTAGCTTTCTTGCTTTACCCTTACTTCCCTCTTGTCTTACCAATTGGGGGTTAGATGCAGCTTTCCACAAAGAAGACGCAAAGACAGTTCCAATCTCATAAAGGCATCCGTAAGGTTCGCACAATTCTTTAAAATCCGTATAATTGGTTTTTAATACTAAATCTCTATGAATATTATCAGTTTTAGTTTTCTTCCAGCAATGAATGCCGTCCAGCCGCCGAGCAGAATTAAGTATATTAGGCAAAGAATGTCCCACGAATTGTGGTTCGCAGTTTTCTAAATCAGAACTACACATCACACCAACTCCATAAAAATCAGCACTGCCTTCTTCTAACGATTGAACCACATTGAATCCAGGAGTGTATTCATTTTTTGGCGTCCATTTGTTATAGATTGGCGGATAGGTCTTTCCGTCATGAACTCGATAATTAAAAATAAAATGACCATATTCATGACCAAGCACGCCTCTGTTGATAGAAAAAGGTATTTTTCGAAACTGCTCGAACGGCAAGATAATAAATGAATTAATAAATGATGAATATATGGCATTGTCTTTAGAAATTTCTCCATCGTCAATTAGCGTTGGGAAATAGTAGGTAGACGGAACACCAAGCCTATTTATAAGTTCATCAATTTTTATTCCGCTAATTTTCGAAAAGAATTTTAGCGACCTTTCAAAATTATAATAAGTGGTGGCAATATTTAACGAATGGAAATCTGCAGGAATTAATACTCCGTCGTTTTCCATAAAACTAACTTTCACTTTCTTTCCCGGCTCTATCTGTATAGCATTCAAGTAAGATTCGACGTCAGATCCGCTAACATCTACATCAAAACTTAATTCTGCTCCGCCAATCATTGAAGTGGCTTTTCCTTCCATGGCCACTATATCAGTTACCGTTTCCAGTTGAACCTGTTTTGGCTCATAAGCTGCTTTATTGTAATTATAGTCTAAGACTATTATATCTACGGGAACATTGGTCTCCGGGGCACAAGAAATAAAAAGTCCTACCAAGAGAGCTATACGAAAATTCATAAAAATCGCCTTTCAATCCAGCGCGCCCATTTGACTAAGATAGTAGGTTACCCCACCAAGGCAGCCAATTCCAGCAATTCCCCATGCTACCCTGGTAACTACAGCCTTTTCTTTCGCCGAGAACAGCCCTTTTCGCGATCTGTAGCCCAGCAAGAACAAAAAAAGAGCCCCATCAGCAGCTAGCATTCCCACTGCCGGGCTTATTACGCCCAGCCATGGGCTCACTATCCATAGAGTGGAGAGCTTTACCATAGCCGTAACTAGGCGAAAACCAGCCACAAACCAGGTAGATCCTTGAGCAACAAACAGGCCGCTAGCTATCAGGTTTGAATAAAAAAAAGGAGCTCCTATAGCCAATAAGCAGAGAGCTGTTCCCGTCGCTACATACTCTGGCCCATATAAAAACAGGGCCACTTGAGGGCTTAATAGCGCGGCAATTACCGCCAAAGGAATGCAGACCAGCACGCAAAAACGGGTCACTCTTTCAAAAAATGGCACTAATACCGCGGTTTTCTGCATCCGTGAAAGTTCGGCAGCTACCGGAAAGAGTCCGCCTAATATAACTAAAGGCAAACCCTGAGAAGCTTCAAGAATTTTGGCTGCTGCCGCATACTGCCCAATTAATGCGTCAGAGAAACCAAGTGCTTCCAGAGCAATAGAATCCATATACAAATAAACAACGCCGGAAATAATAGCCATGCCCACCGGAAAAGCAGCTTTTATTGTTTTTTTTATTAGCCGCCAATTCCAGGCCCATCCCCATGCCAAGCCAAGCTGTTTTCTCCAATAACTTCCCGCCCCTACAGCCAACAGGTTGCCCAAATTAATTGCCACCAAAATCCACCCAAAAGACATGCCACCAAGAATAGCAATTATTCCCAATATGCTTACCGAAATCCTTGTAACTATACGCAAACCAGCATCGTTGCCCATGCGCTCGAAGGCGCTAAATATGGACGAATGATAGTCAAGCACCGTATTAGAGGCCATAAATCCGCTTAAGAGTATAATTTCAACAAGTCGTTCGCGTCCTGCCCAGAAATAGCCTAAAACTACACTGATTCCTGCTACCAGCAGCACCAGAAGAATACGCAACGGCGCCAAATGCCGGACTAGCTCTCCCGCATGCTCCTTGTGTTTGGCGACTTCGCGGGTCAGCAAAGTATTGAGACCAAATTCGCCACACAAGGCAATGATCCCGGCAAACGCTGCTGCAAAGGAATAGCGTCCATAGAGTGTTGCTCCCAAACAGCGAGCAAGCACTAGGTTAAACGAAAAGCTGATAAGCCTAGAGGCAATTTCCCCAATAAATTTACTGCCAATATTTTTTCGAATACGCTCTCTGGTTACCATAGGGGAAGTGTTTTAATCGATGTACTCTCCAAGTGCATCACCTAACTCACTTCTGCTCTCCTGGTAATACACGAGTATCGATTGGATCTATGTATTGGAAATGTCCAATCGGTTCGAGTACTCGGCGAAACTCATCAAGTTTTTTGCTTATGTCCCATAAAGATAACGAAACCATGCTTGATTTCAACTCGGGAGCGGCAGTCCTTTTTTTCTTTAAAAAATGCGCTTTAGGAGCGGGTATGGGGTCATATACGCTTACGCGACAAGGACTATTACTAGCAGCTTTAGGCTCAATTTTTCTGGATGAATAAGACGAATTTGATCTTATCGGCGGGCGCCTCGATTCGGTGGCGCCGCTTGATTTATTGCTGCTCTTACCACTGCTGCTAGCACTACTACTGCTATTGCTGTTACCACTATATCTTGATGCACTCGATTTTTTTTGCAAGTTCATTACTTCGCCTATTAGTTAGACTCAGAAAGCAATCGAAGTCCCGCAGGCAAACTTTCTCCGAACATTTTCTGCTCTTCCCCGCCAGAAAGCTCCACTACTTCTTCCACTAGTCGCAATAGGGAAGAAACAGCTCCCAGCTTTTGGAGATGTTTACCTACCCTATTTCTTACTTGCAAGTCGACATCTCGCGCCCGATCGTCACTCATCCTCGCCAATTGCGCAAGGGGAAAAGCCAGCTCTTCTGGCCGGGAAGTGGAAAGAGTAAGCAACTGCTCGATCCATTCTTCGGCAACTGCTACCGGCACGCAGGTATGTCTACTTCCATAAAAAGGAACCCGCGCTCCCAATCGTCCAATAGCCCAACTCAAGTACGGCACGACTCCCTTGCTTTGGCTTTTTTGTTTTTCTAAGCGATCAAATAGCCACGTCCCCGCCTCAACTTTTTCCTCAGGTGATAGTCGTTCTAAACTGGCAACCAGACGAATCATTTCGTCAATCCCCTCGGGCTTGATTCCCTTGAGGCGCGGAGCGGTTTTGCCAGCTGGCACGGGTTTCAGTACTGGAGTTAAGGTATCGAAAATGCGCTTTTGCTCAGCAGAACCTAGCCCTCCGGCAATTCTTCTCCATAAAACCCACCAGGCTTCCCAATTGTGCGGCTCGTTTTGGAATTGCAGCCCTTGTTCGAATAACGTCCAGACTTCGCCCACTCTCCAGGTGTCCAGTGGAGCACCAAATCCCGGGCGGAGACAAAAGCCGGTGAGGTTGCACCAAATACGCTCGTGATCGGCGGTACGCCGTCTTTTGCTTTGTCCGGCCCACAAGGCAGCCCAAAGCTCCCGAATTACTGGAGTAGTCCACCCTTCGCGCGGGCCTATGGTTTTCTCCAGATTGCGCACCAAATTTTTTACTGCACTTTTGTCCACGGGAGCGGGCTTTTTTCCAAACACTAGGTCTACCAAAGACTTCGCTTCGGCAAAACGTTTGGGCATGGGCGATACAGAAGTACCCGAGGAATCATCAAGTCCGGCACGTAATTGAAATTCTAGTTTCCAGCGAGTTTCTTGGCCCTCCGCCACACACCACAACTCTAAAGTTCCAATTTCGGTAAGCGCAGCACGTAATCTGACCGGGACTTCTACTGGCTTGCCTGGGCTCGCACGACGGACATCGGTAGTTGCTATTTTGGTAATTGATTCTGAGCGCAGTACGGTTTCAATAGGGGGAAGCAGAGTAAACTTTTCTTCATCTACCACCAGCCTTTCCCCCGCCTTATCTACTGGCACTAAGGAAGAAGCGTACAGCGAAAAACGTACTGGTTGATCCAGCAAAAGGGCAAAAGTTTGTGGCACCTCTACTTCAGTTTCTTCTTCCAGGTGACGCGGAATTACGCAAAGCGCTTCTTTCTGGTTTTCGTGAGTTTCAATCCCCACAAAATAGGCTCGGGCAGTTCCTCCACCGATACGCAAACCCAGCCCTCGCCTAACTAGCCCGTAGTAAGCTGCTCCTCGTGCGACTGCCAAGCCAAGAGATTCATTGGAAAGCTGCACCAGGCGTGGGGAACTGTTTTGGGCGCCTAAGGAACCACCTTGGTCAGGAAACCAGCTCTCCAGCACACTAAAAAGCCTCTCCCGCACTTCAAAAGGCGCGAAAACTCCTCCGTTTAGCAAAACTGCATCTGGACGAAAAACTCCGCTGCGCCCGACAGCTTCTTCGACCTCGGCAGCATGACCGCGCAAAAAAGCAGCAATGTGCCGGGTAATCGCCGGTTCCCAAGCATAGGGCAGTCCCAGCTCGGTTAGACCGGCTCGGGAAGACTTTACCGGAAGGTCAGTCAGCGAGGTTTTGGGGAAAAAGCCATCAAGAAGTGTGCTGAGCACTTCTTCTCTGGTTAACTCGGCGGACATCGCCCCCCCGACCAATCTGCTGGAGCGACCAACCACGGAAACATGTCTGGTTGGCGGCCCCTTTCCAGCGAGAAGGGCTTCTTTGGCCAGCCTACAGGACTGCACCAGCATGGACCATTGCGCAGTATCTAGACGCACCCCCAAGCGCGATTCCACTTGCCGGGCTAGGGTGACGTCCATGTTGTCACCGCCTAGCAGAATATGATCTCCCACCGCGATTCTTTTTAAACTAGGCTTTCCATCACCAAGAGCTGCGTGGATAAGAGTAAGGTCGGTAGTTCCTCCGCCCACGTCGCATACTAAAATAAGCCGGCATTCACCTAGCGCTTTTTCTAACTGACCACGAAATTGCGCTGCCCAGTGATAAAAAGCTGCTTGGGGCTCTTCTAAAAGCCGAAGTTTAGTCAAACCGGCTTCCCGTGCTGCTTGCACTGTAAGCTCGCGAGCTACTTCGTCGAAAGAGGCAGGGACAGTTAGTATTACTTCTTGTTCTTCTAAAGGGTAGTCAGCAAATTGGTGCCTCCAGGCGTCTTTTAAATGGGAAAGATACAAAGTAGAAGCCTGTACTGGCGAAATCTTGTTCAGCGAATCGGGCGCACCCCATGGAAGGATGGGGGCATTGCGATCTACCCCCGAGTGGCAAAGCCAGCTTTTGGCCGAGCTAATCATTCGGCCGGGAACTTTGGAGCCTTGATTTTTGGCAAATTCTCCCACGACCACCGGCAATGATACTGAGGTATTAGCCAAGGGTTCTTGGGTATTGCTGGACTCCCAAGGTAGGTGCATCGCCTCTGGCAGAAATTCATGCTCTGCTGGCAAATAAGCATTGGAAGGCAGCAAGGCTTGTTTCCATACTTCTCCTACTGCTACCAACTGGGGAATAGAAAGTTCTTTGATTTGGGAAACTAGGTCTCCCTCGGCGCATAAATCAACATAGGCCAATGCGCAATTGGTAGTTCCTAAATCTATTCCCACTACATACCTAGTCACCGGAACTTATCCCTCCTCGCCTCGCAGATTGAACTCCAACTTCCAGGCTTTACCCGATTTTTTTTCTACGCAATCCATTTCTAGGGTTCCGATTTCCGAAACTCGGGCTCGCAAATGAACCGGCACTATCTGGCCGGCGCGCTCTTCTCGGCCTTCTCCTGGCTCAACTGCGGGAAGGGAAGTTTCAATAGGGGGTAATTCTTCCAATTCATCTTCCCAATGTTCGACTACGGCGCCCACTTGATCGTCACGACGCACCGAGGAGCCAAAAAATCGAAACTGGGCAGGTTCTCCTACTACCAAACCTAATTCTTGAGCAGGAAGCTCGGCGCTAGTTCCTTCTTCCATTCCCATAGGTGCTAAGCAAAGCGCACGGATAGGCGGAGCCATTCCTGGCACCGCGGGCATAGCTGTTTCGATTCCCACATAATAGGCGCGGGCAGTTCCCCCGCGAATGCGAATGCCTTTTCCGTTTCTTACCCGTCCAAAACAGGCCGCTCCCTGTGCCACCGCTAATTCTAGTTCTGAGCCAGGAAGTACTTTTGGTTTATCGCCCCCCTCTTCCTGAACCCATTGGCTAATTACGTCTACCACTCGATTTTTGAGTTCAGTGGACTTCATTACTCCGCCATTGAATAAAATAGCGGTCGGATGCAAAAAGTTCTTACCCACCAAGTGTAGTCCAGAAGTGCTTTGCGCGTCTTTCGCCCCGCGGTGACGAGTTAGAAACGCGGCTAAGTGGCGAGTAATGGCGGGATCAGAAGCATAGGGAAGTCCTAATACAGTTAGGCCTAAGCGCTTTTGCGCTTGAGGACGAGCAGTAACTTCTACTTGTGGGAAAAACCCGTCGACTAGTGACTGAGTTAGCTCTTCCCTGGTCAATTCGGTTTTTATTGCTCCCCCCACCAAACTTGAACCCCGCCCCGGCAATGTCACCGGATGAGCTTTTTTCTGAGGATTGGCGAAAAGTTCTTCTTTAGCGTGACGGGCTCCGTGAGTGAGCGCAATAAACTGCCAACGGTCGATTTTTTTTCCTGCCTTGGCCAGTTTTTGCTCCAGCACATGGGCCAGGGTTAGGTCCATGTTATCGCCACCTAGAAGGATATGGTCGCCTACTGCTACCCGCTGTAAACCTAAGTCACCCTCGTGCTCCACCACCGCAATCAAGCTGAAGTCGGTAGTGCCTCCCCCGACATCGCAAACTAGAATGAGGTCGCCCACCTTCACCAGCTTGCGCCATTTATCTCCTAGTGCTTCCACCCATGCATAAAGTGCTGCTTGTGGCTCTTCCAGCAAAGTGAGCTTGGGAAAACCTGCTTTGGCAGCGGCTTCCACGGTGAGCTCACGAGCTACTGCATCGAATGAAGCGGGAACAGTCAAAGTTACGTCTTGGCGCTCTAAAACCAACGAAGGATCTTCTTTGGCAATTTGCGCATTCCAAGCTTCCCGCAAATGACTAAGATAGCGGGCTGACGCCTCCAAAGGAGACATTCGCGACACTTCTTCGGGACTATTTGCCGGAAGCAGCGCGGCACGCCGATCTAACGCGGTATGACATAACCAACTTTTGGCCGAGCTAACCAGTCGAATAGGAGTTAATCCGCCATGGTTACGCGCTAATTCGCCAACTGCAAAATCTTGCTGGTCTCCCCAAGGAAGTTGTAACGCTTCGGTCGGAAATTCTGCAGGGTGAGGTAAATAGAGAAAAGAAGGTAACAACGAGCGAGATTCCACCACTCCAGGAGAAGTAACCTGGGGTATAGACAGACTAGCAGGAATATCAGCCTGGCCATCCAGCGAAACATAGGCTAACCCGCTGTTAGTAGTACCTAAATCTATTCCTACTGCATAACGAGGTTTTTCTTGATTCACGGCAATTCCACCTCTGCCGGCGCAAGGATTGCCGGATCTTGCCCTTGGGGACTGCTGGGCATTTTCACTTCCTTAGCCCGCCATCCATGGTGTTTTAAGCTTCCTCGAAAAGGAGGAGACCCCATAACATTTCCAGTTAAGCGCACTGCGCTAGGGTCGAAACCATCTTTTAACACAATGCTCGCCCCTTCTGGTTCGCAGTACACTGGTTCTAACGCAAAATAAGATTGCAACGCCTTGCTGCAACCATCGTGAACCGCACGCGCCGCTGCTCCTACTTCGGAATCGGAAAAGGCGGCAATATCTTCTTGAAGAAAATCAATCAGGCGGCCGTCTCTTTGGAACATGGAAAGAAGCTGCAAAGCATCATGGCGATCGGGTGCGGTCTTTCTGTCTGGCTGCTCCTCGATTGGCTGCTTTTCCTCTGGCTGCTCTTCCTCGGGCAAAGCTGCAGGCACTGGCAAAAGTTCTCCCCGTTGTTCTTTGCGTAGCTGGTAAACTTGTGTAGCGAATTGTTTATTGAATAACACCGCAAAAAAGGCAACAAAAGAGAGCGCCACCCTCCGCCAAAAACCAATCTCTTGTTCCATTCGAAAGCTCCTTACTCATGAAAACGACTCTAGCTCGTAACATGCTCACTTATTTGACGCCAGAGGCTTTGCTCTCTCTTCAAGCATAAAGGATGAAATTTTGAGTAACTATTTTCATTGTGCCGTATCTAAGCTAAAGACTTTAGGCTCAAGACTTTTCTAATAAACCTGTTAAGTAGTTATGGTGAATTCTCGAATCCCTATCGAATTTGTAGGTAGCCCCGCTCACCTGCCCAAAGTTAACACCGAAAGAGTAGCCGTTCTGGACGTGGCTTTTGCTTCGGGAAAACGCTATTACTCAGTCACTGAGCCATTTATCAACCGCCTAGCTAGTCGTCTAGTTTTATGGTGTGACCATCACGAGCATCTGGTTGGATGGTCGCACTTTGGCAACGATCCCCGTTTTATTCTGGTTCCCAACCGTCAGGCCCACGCCTGTCCAGAGTTGATTACTCCCGAAATAGCACAAAGAGTTTCTTCCAATATCAACCTATTGATTCTCCATGGCGATTTTGATGGTATTCTGACGGGAGCAAAGCTTTTACGAGGGGGAGTTTCCCCATATCCTGAAGCCGATGAAGATGCTCGCTGCATTGATTCACCCGGTCGAGGTCACCAGCTTTCTCCCCGTGGCGAACAACTTGCTTTGGCGGTTGATGAAGCGGTGGCAACTTTTTCTGCTGGGGAGCGTAGAAGGTTTTTAACCGCGGTAGTGTGGTCTCTAGTAGAAGAAAATGAGCCTGCTTCTCTCAGGGAGCAAATACAAGCCGCCGCCCAATTGGCGCTTTCTTCGCAAAAACTAAGTACCGAACTGGCCCGCGAACATGGACGAGGCGAACTTCCTGGGTTGTATGTCATTCGGCTGCAGGGTCGTCGACAAGGTCGCCAACGAAAAAGCATGCTTCGCTTTGCGGAAGAACAAGCCTCTATCGGAGTGATTCTAGAAAAAGAAGGAGAAACTACTTGGGTAACCGCTGCTACTTTCGATGAAGAAATCGATTTAAGTCAGGTTGTTTTTTTGGATGGAGGTCGTAGCGACTATCGCTATGGCGAGTTTAAAGGACCTATCGATTCTATTTTGCAAGCATTGGCTCGGGTAGCCGACTTGTAGTTTCGGGTTGCTTTGGAAAGAGTCGCCGGCAGTGTATTACTAGTATGACAGTGTATTTATTTGTATGTTTTGAAAGATTTTTCTTGAATTAATAGTGTAGCTTCTTTAATAAATCGGCAAAGACAGCAGTTGGTTTGGTTTTAAAAAAATTATGGCGGGAAACACATAACCAATAACTATAACTAACAGCTGCAATAACCTCAGCCAATAACGTATAAAAAACATTACAGGAGGAAGCTTTCATGTATTTACCTGGATGGCTTTATAGTGTTGATGCTTACAGTGCGGTTTCTAATCGATCAACACATTCAAGCAACTCAAACCAGTCATCACAGTCGAGAAATTCTAATCAGTCATCGCGGTCGTCAAATTCTAATCGATCGACGCATTCAAGAAACTCTAATCAGTCATCATATGCGGCAAACTATGGGGGAGATTATATGGCTCCACTGGCAAATTTTGAGGGGATGCGGATAGTAAATACCGGTTATTCGTATTCAGGTTTCAGAAACTCTGGTTATTCGTCAACAGGTTCAGTGAGGCTTCGCGTTACTCGTCCGCAAGCAGGAGATAAAAATGCATGCGCTATTTGCGCCATGACGACCATTTCCGGCAAAAGCTATGAAACAGTTTGGAATACCGCAGTAGATCACGGATTCCATAGAGACGTCGGACTGAATTCCGATAGAATAGAGCGAACTCTAACGGATCTCGGTGTAAGTTTTACTCGACACAGCGAAGCCCCATCTTGGGACGACCTTCCTCCCCTAGCGTTAATAACTGTACGAATAGACGACGACCTTCATGCAGTGGTTTGTGAAAGACGTGATGGCGTAGATAGAATATATGATAGTCATAATTACGGACCTGTTCCTTCTGACGGATATACTCTAGTTCGCAGTGACGGATATTTTGAAATACACGATTAACCTTCTGGCCGTTGCTCATGCCCGCAAAAGAGTGATGCGATTTGGCAGTTCCCTGTGCGCTATTCGCCCTGTCCTCCCCCAAATAGAATCCATGCGAAAAACCAAGTTATAATCGCCAGCGTCTGTTAGATTTTGAAAAAATTTTTAACCTTTAGCTGGCGGGCGGGTTAAACAAGTAATATGAAAAAGACCTTCGCATGGGCAATCGGGGCATTGTTAGTGGTGGCAGCAGGGTATGGCTACTGGAGTTATCAACGAGCCTCCCAACAAACAGGGCTGAAATTTCAGACTATTAGTGTAACTAGGGAGAACTTAAGAGCCAAGGTTACTACCTCAGGTACTCTTTCTGCCCTGGTTACCGTTCAAGTTGGAAGCCAAATTTCCGGGCGAATTCAGCAGATTTTCGTCGATTACAACTCAAAAGTAAGTAAAGGTCAGCTTATTGCGAAAATAGACCCGCGCATGTTTCAGTCGGCAGTAGAGCAGGCCAATGCCAATGCCTTGGTGGCTAAAAGTAACTTGCGCAAAGCCGAAGCGCAGTTGGCTGAGGCCTCCCGTCAATTTGCGCGCACACAAGAACTAGCCAACAAAAACCTAATCGCCCTTGCTGAACTAGATAGCGCCAAGGCTAACGTAGAAACTGCCCAAGCAATGACTGGAGCGGCCAAGGCTTCAGTAGAACAAGCGCGGGCAAGCCTGAATCAGGCCAAAATTAATCTCGATTACACGTCAATTGTTTCGCCTATCGACGGCATGGTCATTTCTCGAAACGTGGACGTAGGCCAAACCGTAGCTGCCTCTCTTCAAGCTCCGGTATTATTTACTATTGCCGAAGATTTGGGAAAAATGCAGGTCAATACCAATGTTTCCGAAGCCGACGTGGGAAAACTACGACCAGGAATGACTGCCGATTTTACGGTGGATGCTTTTCCGGGAGAACATTTTCAAGGCAAAATTCGGCAAGTGCGCAATTCTCCCGAAAACGTTCAGAACGTGGTGACTTACGATGCGGTTATTGATTTAGAAAATCCTGACTTGAAGCTGAAGCCAGGAATGACTGCCAATGTAACTATTGTTTATGCCGAACAAAAAAACGCCCTAGTTATACCGAATGCGGCTTTACGATTTCGGCCTTCGCCGGAAATGCTTCCTCTGGGAAAATCAAAGCAATCCAAGAAGTTTGCACGCAATAAATCTGGACGTTCTTCACGAACAGACAAAAAGTCTTTATGGGTTCTTCGTGGCCAACATCCCGAACGAATTCCGGTCAAGGTAGGGATTTCTGACGGCACTAAAACCGAAATTCTAGAGGGAGAATTACGTAAAGACGATAAAGTTATTACCGATGTTAGCCAAGGAGAAGATTCTTCAGCTTCGCCTCCCCAATCCCGGCCCCGTCGTGGTGTACGCAGGCTTTTTTAGAAAGACATTAATGAGTGAGCTAATACAAATTCGTCAAATAACCAAAATATATCACATGGGTGAGGTACAAGTTCCTGCTTTGCGAGGCATTGATCTTTCTATTCCCGAGGGCGATTTTGTAGCTATTATGGGTGCGTCTGGTTCAGGTAAATCCACACTCATGAACATCATCGGATGCTTAGATCGTCCTACTACCGGAATTTATTTATTAAATGCGGTTGACGTATCGCGGCTTTCACGCAATGAATTAGCCAGAATTCGCAATAGCACTTTGGGATTTGTTTTTCAGAATTTCAACCTTTTAAGCAGAACCCGTGCTGCGGAAAATGTGGAATTACCTTTAGTTTATGCAGGCGTTTCGCGCAAAGAAAGAGAAAGACGAGCTATCGAGGCTCTAGATCGGGTAGGCTTATCCAAACGTACCGACCATTTTTCCAATCAGCTTTCTGGCGGGCAACAACAGCGAGTAGCCATTGCTCGGGCAATAGTATCGAATCCCAAATTAATTCTTGCCGACGAGCCCACTGGAAATCTCGATTCGCGTACTAGTATTGAAATAATGGCTCTCTTTCAAGAATTAGGACGCTCAGGAATTACCGTAGTGCTGGTTACGCACGAGCCAGATATAGCACAATATGCTTCCCGGGTAATTATTGCGCGCGACGGAAATATTGTTTCTGACCAGAGACAAAAATCAGTTCCCGCTTGCCCTAACGAGGCCTCAGCATGAATGTTTTGGAAACCTTTCGGGTGGCTGCCCGCGCATTACTGCGCAATAAAACTCGTTCATTTCTTACCACCTTAGGAATCATCATTGGCGTGGGAGCAGTTATTGCAATGGTCTCTATTGGAGAAGGGGCCAAGGCAATGATTCAGCAATCCTTTGCTTCTATGGGAACTAATTTGCTGATCTTAAGGCCTGGTTCCAGTGCGTCGAGAGGCGTGCGTGGCGGTATGGGTTCAATGCCCTCGCTCACCTGGGATGACTTAAGAGCTATTCGCGCCGAAATATCTAATGTTCGTTTAGCTTCCCCAGTATTGCGGTACAACAGTCAAATTCTTAGCGAAGATCAAAACTGGAGTACTACTGTACAAGGGATATCCCCGGAATATTTTGATATCCGCAAATGGAAAGCGGTCTTAGGGTCTTTGTTCACCGAATCAGAAGTTGATTCCAACCGCAAGGTTGCAGTTCTGGGAAAGACAGTTGTGGAAAAGCTATTTGGAGCCCACAGCGACCCTATTGGACAGTGGATTCGTGTTGGTAACACTCCTTTTGAAATATTGGGGGTTTTGGCGTCAAAAGGTCAATCGGGTAATGGTCAAGATTTCGATGATGTAGTCATTATTCCCTACACCACTTTTCAGTCGCGTATTCAAGGCGGATTGGCGAAATTTATTCGCGGCGCGGTATTCATCGAAGCACAATCTGACCAAGTACTTACCCAAACAGAAAACCAAATTACCCAATTGCTTCGGGAGCGGCATAATTTGGCCCCGGGAGCCGAAGACGACTTTTCAATTCGTAATCTTTCCGAAATCGCTGACGCTTATCAGGATGGAATGCGCACTCTCACTACCCTTCTGGCCAGTATTGCCGCGGTTTCTTTGTTGGTGGGAGGAATAGGTATTATGAATATAATGCTGGTAAGCGTAACTGAACGAACACGGGAAATAGGGGTACGCATGGCTATAGGTGCGCGTCCACGAGATATTCTTGCCCAATTTTTGGTCGAGGCATTAGTATTGTCAACCATTGGCGGTTTTTTGGGAGTTAGTACTGGGCTTTTGGCGGGCCGGTATCTTGCCGACTCATTTCAGTGGCCCATGCTAGTGCGTCCGGATATTATTGCGGTTTCGGTAGCTTTTAGCGCTCTAGTAGGAATTATATTTGGCCTTTACCCCGCAAGAAAAGCCAGCCAACTAGACCCCATTGATGCCCTCAGGTACGAGTAGAGATACCAAATAGAGGTAAAATATGGTTTTAATTCTGTTATTAGTTGCGCTTCCTTTCTCGGTAATCCAAGCAAAACCCCGTGACAATAACACGGTTATTACCTTGTCTGCGGCATTGACTACTGCCAAAAAAAATCAACCGTCATTAAAGGTTGCTCGATTTCAAACCGACCAAGCAAATTCACGAGCAATAGGAGCTCGCGCGCCACTATTGCCGCAGATTAGCGCTCGCGCCTTTTATGTTAATAACTCTGGAGATAAATGGAATGGTTCGGTATCCGCTTCCCAGCTAATTTATGACTTTGGTAAATCTTCTTCCCAATGGCGCGCTGCTCAGGCAACCGCAGAAAGCCGGATGGCTTCTGAAAAGACCCAGGAGTTAGAGATTGCTTATAACGTACGCAGCGCTTTCTTTAATGCTCGAGCGCAACAAGCACTGGTACAAGTGGCGCGCGAAACTCTAGCTAATCAAGAAAAACGCTTGCAACAAACCCAAGCATTCGTAGAAGTCGGCACACGGCCAGCAATTGATTTAGCGCAAGCCAGTACTGATGTAGCCAATGCGCGAGTAAAATTAATACAAGCTGAGAATAGTTATGCCATTAGTAAAGCCCAACTAAATGTTTTCATGGGAATTGTTCGTGATACACAATATGAATTAAGCGATGATTCTCTTCCCTATATTGCCGGCGAAGAAGAACCCTTGGATATACTTCTTAAAGAGGCGTTGCGTTCTCGACCAGAGCTAGCTTCTTGGGAAAATCAACAACGAGCTCAAGAATTAGAATTGCGCTCAGCGCGGGGTAGTTATTTGCCATCGCTAGAAGTTTCCACCTCCCTTTCCTTTCAAAACCCGGCCCAAGGACCAGACAATTCTTCCTGGGATTGGAGTGCTCAAGCGGGTTTGATTTGGCCAATCTTTCAGGGGGGAGCAACTACTGCTCAGGTTCGTGCGGCGAGGGCGGGTATACTCGAAATCCAAGCACAAAAAGAATCTCAAAGCCAACAAGTTGTCTTGCAAGTCGAGCAAGCAATCCTGGCAATTCGTGCAGCCAAAGCAGAGATGGAAGCCTCACAAGAAGCGAAAACCAACGCACAAGAACAACTTCGCTTGGCGCAAGAACGCTATCGGGCAGGAGCAGGAAGTGCCATTGAACTGGGAGATGCCCAGGTAGCCTTTTCCAATGCTTCCGCGCAAAGAGTTGGTGCGGAATACAGTTTAGCTTCTGCCCGAGCGCAATTACTGCGAGCACTGGGGCGGTCCTAGAAACGCTGATTTCAACTTTGGTTTGGACCCTAGGGGTTGAATGATGGCGGAAACAATAGGTTTTTACGGCGATTCCATTGCTCTACTAGTCCACCAAATAGCGATAGCCAATGCTCGCCGCGCGGTATAAAGATCGGATTGCTCCAAACTTTGGCGCGCAAAAACTAACCAATTATAGGCATTGGTTCCCTGAGTAGCTTGTTCTACCGCAGCATACTGAAGAGCTTCTTCTATTATTTCCTGTAGAGAAGTTTCTAGAGCCTCCAGCGATTGGTTATCGGGAACTGAACCTAATGCCAGTCGCTCTTCCACTCGTTGCAGGGTGAGGGTTATGTTTTCGAAACTTATTGCTCTTTCTATTTCTCCTTGTTCTTTTTCCAGAGCCCTTGCTCGCATTCGCGCCAAATCCTGCTGTACTTGGTTTATCAACTGTCCATTTTGCTCCACCTGTTCTTGAATTTCCTGTTGTTGAAGTTCCAACTGGTCGGTCAGTTCTTCTTGAGCTTCTTCTTGCTGTACCTCTTCTTGCGCGCTCAGAGAACGAGCTATCAGCATTAAACCAATTACCGCTTTGTTAACCGTTCTACGCAGAGCTTTCATGCACTCAATTTGCGGCGCACAGTTGGCGAAAGCAAAGTTCGCCGGCAGGTTTCGGCAAACCTCTTGAATTTTTCCTGTCTTTTGAGGCATTACTATGGAGGCGCTATGTGGAGTATTCCACTATGAAGTTAGGCGTCATTTGAGGGTTGTCGTGGCTGAGGTATGTAGCAGTTGTCGTTTTTACAAATTAGTGCTTGAAGACGCACAAGGTTGGAAAGGCGAGTGTCGCATGATGCTCGACCGAGGAATGTTTCCTCCATCGGCGCCGACCTGTAATCATTTTCTTGCTCGCGATAGCCCTTTACCCCAAAAGCTCACTCCTACTCGCTCTAGCGGACGAAAACGAAATGTAAACCCTACAATTCGTTCCCGTCCACTTACTGCTGTCAAAGAGGACGTGGAAATCCCGGAGCTCGAAGATATGACTCGTGAAGAACTCAAAGCCATTCTCCGTGAAGCAATCTCGGAAAACCAGGAATCAGAGGTCTTGTTGGCACCAAAATGGGAAGGGGGCAAAGTGGTGCTTCAACCTTCTAACCCAGAGTTACAAACGAAAGAAATTCCCATTGATGCTTTGTTCCACAAAGTTGTTATGGTGCGCGACCGACTGCGGGTGTTGGAACAAAGAATCAATGCCCACTCTAAACTGTCCGATACCGAAAAAGTAGAAATGCAGCAATACATTACCCGCTGCTACGGCTCCCTCACGAGCTTCAATCTGCTCTTTGCGGAAAAACATGACTACTTTGTAGGCGAAAAAGGGCAAGCTTAGGCAAAATTACAAAATGTAACGGGATAAATCCTCATCCTTCGCTACCCCTTCCAATCGTTTTTGCACATAATCAGCGTCTACGATTACGTGCTTTTCTACGGTGTCGCTGGCATCAAAGGAAAGCTCCTCCAATAGCCGCTCCATAATGGTGTGTAGCCGGCGCGCCCCGATATTTTCTGCTTTCTCGTTTACTGACTCGGCGATACGAGCAATTTCTTCAATAGCCGCTGGTTGAAATTCTAAGGTTATGCCTTCGGTCTCCAGCAAGGCGGTGTATTGTCGAATTAGTGAGCCTTTCGGTTCGGTGAGTATACGCACCAGATCACCTCTGGTTAGCGGCTCTAGCTCTACGCGGATAGGAAAGCGTCCTTGCAGTTCGGGAATCAAATCGGAAGGTTTGGATATGTGAAATGCCCCGGCCGCAATAAATAGAATGTGGTCAGTACGCACAGTGCCATACTTGGTCACCACTGTAGATCCCTCTACAATAGGAAGAATGTCTCTCTGCACACCTTCACGGGACACATCCGGACCAGAGCTTTTTTCCCGCCCAGCAATCTTATCAATTTCATCAATAAACACGATTCCATTGTCTTCGGCACGCCGCACTGCTTCCCGTTGCACCCTTTCCATATCCACCATTTTTCCTGCTTCTTCCTCAGTAAGCGTTTTTAAGGCATCGGGAACTTTCATACGTCGCTTACGAGTTCGCTTAGGAAACATGTTCCCAAACATGCTTTCAATATTTACGCCGATTTCTTCCATTCCCTGACCACTAAAGGCGGTCATGAAAGGAATGTTTTTTTCGGCAACATCAATTTCTACTAAGCGATCGTCAAGCGTTCCCGCCCGGAGTTGCGCTCGTAATTTGTCGCGATCAACTGCTGGTCCGGGAGGTCCGAATCGAGCCCCTGATGCTACATTATCGCCGCTCAACAGATCCAAAAGCCGCTCTTCGGCAACTTCTTGGGCTTTTTGTCGGAATTTTTGGGTCTCTTCCTCGCGCACCAATTGGATGGCTCCCTCCACCAGATCACGGATCATGGAGTCGACATCCCTGCCTACATAGCCCACTTCAGTGAACTTGGAGGCCTCGACTTTTACAAACGGGGCCTGCGCTAGCCTAGCTAATCGGCGGGCAATTTCGGTCTTTCCTACCCCGGTTGGCCCCATCATTATTATGTTTTTAGGAAGAATTTCTTCTTTAAGTTCGCTATCTACCAATTGACGACGCCACCGGTTTCGCAGAGCAACCGCCACTGCTCGCTTGGCGTTGTTCTGGCCTACTATGTAGCGATCGAGCTGTTCCACAATTTCTTTTGGCTTTAATGCAGTCACGTAAATCTCTCCCAATTTTTCCATTATACGAGCTTAATTAAGCTCTTCGAACACCACTTTATCGTTGGTAAAAATGCAAATCTCCGAAGCAATTTTCATGGCAGCCGCGGCAATATCGTGAGCACTTAGCGAGGTGTGCTCGTGCAGAGCCCTGGCCGCCGCCAAAGCATAAGAACCGCCACTGCCTATAGCGGCAATTCCTAAATCGGGCTCCACTACGTCGCCCGAACCAGTTACCACGAATGACCGGTCGCGATCTGCAACTATTAATAATGCTTCTAACCGACGCAGAAATCGATCGGTGCGCCAATCCTTGGCCAGCTCAACACAGGCACGAGGTAGGTTTTTTTGATAGGTCTTAAGTTTTTCCTCAAAGCGCTCAAAAAGAGTAAAAGCGTCGGCAGTAGCTCCCGCAAACCCTGCAATTACCTGGCCGTCAGAAAGCCTACGCACCTTCTTTGCGGTACCTTTGAGAATAGCTTTGTCAAAAGTAACTTGACCATCCCCCGCCATGCATACCTGTCCATTTTTACGAACACAAAGAATCGTGGTTCCCTTATACACTCGTCTTCTCCTTACCCTAATATGCCCATCAGATCACAATATTTGGCATATTTTAAAACCATTGCTTTCTTCTCTTGGTTGTTTAGCAAGCAAGCCTTTATTGAGCAACTATATCCAAATGCTCGGTAGATTGCTTGCTCTTTTGCGCGCCGTTTTCACCTAACGCAAGCTGAGCGCGAGGATGAGCATGGTCATAGACCGCCTGTAACCGGTCCCAGGAAACATCGGTATAGCGCTGGGTAGTGGAAAGACTGGCATGTCCCAAAAGCTCTTGAATAATCCTAATATCTGCCCCGCCATCTAACAGGTGGGTGGCAAACGAATGACGCAATGCATGGGGATGAATATGGCGCTGCAGTGCGCAGGTCTGTACATGTTTATCAATTATTCGACGCACGCTACGCACACCCAGCACGCCACCCCGATGGTTCAGAAAAAGAGCCGGTTCTTGCAAGTTGTTTGCACTGAGCAACTTTTCTCTGCGCAAAGAATAAGCATGTAAAGCATGCTTTGCCTTTCGGCCTAAAGGCACGATTCGCTCTTTTCGTCCTTTTCCCAATAGTCGCAGCAGATTTTGCGAAGAATTCCAGTCGGCGATACTCAATGCGCACAATTCACTAACCCGCAAACCGCCTCCATACAAAACTTCTAAAATAGCGCGATCACGCAGTCCCAATACACTTTGCTCATCGGGAGTAGTCAGCAAGGCCAAAAGGTCATCGATGGGTACTACTTTCGGAAGCGACTTGGCCTTTTTGGGAGACATAACCAGACGTCCTGGATTTTGCTTTACCCGGTTATGCTTATGCAAATAACGATATGCAGCACGCAGGCAAGCTAGCTTACGGGCGCGAGTTGCCGGTTTGGTCTTTTCTAAAGCTGCTAAAAATGACCGGATATGCAAATGATTTACTTCTTCCCAATCAATGCTATTTTTTTTTAGGAATTCTAAAAACTGTTCAATATCGCTACGATAACTTTTGATGGTTAAAGGCGATGCATCGCGTCTAACTTTCATATACTGAAGGAAATCTTGCAATGGTTGAGGAATTTCTATCATCAGCATACTCGCTAGGACATCGCCTTCTTTTGAAGCACAATGTTTTTGGAAAACATCAGGTTATTTCAAGTGAGCCATGTATACCCCTTCTCGACCTTTTTCTTTCACGATATAAACTACAGTATTTCCTTGAGAATCTATAGGATGAACTTCTGGGTGAGTAAATTGGTCAATCCCTCTACTAGATTGCCCAGAAGGTACATCGATCCAGCCTATATCAGCTATATTTTCTTCATTTTCATATCGAGGATACATTAAAAAAACTCGATTGCCATTGCTAACTGACTGAAAGGAAAGAATTCCCGCAGCTAATTTTCGAGAGGTACTATGCGCGTCTTCTAACGGCTTAGATAATAGATTACATTCCCGTCCACCACGTACACAATCTGTCTGGTACCAAATTTCTTCCTTCCCAGGGGCAAATTGAAACCCAAAAGCCCACTGGGCAATTTGTTTGGTTTTCTGACCAGCGCCATAAACATACAAGTTTGGGGAAAAAACTGGCTTATATACGGCGCGCATAAATGCCAAGTATTTTCCGTCGGGGCTCCAAGTCATGGGTATTCGTTCTAACTTTTCGCTGGGAGTCCAGCTTTCTTGGTGCTCAATCTTGCCAGTAGGTGAAACCACTTTAAGCGTTATCCATTTGCGGCCTTTTTCTTCGTTGTTTTCTCGAAGAGCAATAGCATGCGACTGTGGAGACCAGCGATACTCGAACACATTTAGGCCTATTGTTTTCGGTTCTTCTCCGAAAACGTTAACGGTATTTAATTTTCCCAATGGATGGTCTGGCCCTGCCCCATCTTCATAGGCTATCCATTGATTGTCTGGCGAAAAACGGAATCTAGTAACCTTTTCTCCGATCTTAAAAAACTTTTTTTGCCTAGCTGCTGCTATTGTCCCCCAATTCAAACGGTACGAATTGCCATGCAACTCTTCGCCTTTAGAAGTAAAAGCCAGCATTTTTCCATCGAAAGAGAAACTATATTCGGCAACTCCTAAAGAAATAGATTGTGGTTGTTCCTCTGGCAACGAGGTGGAAACCAACAATAGGTTTCCACCGGCAGCAAGCGGCTTGCGCATAAGTATATGCTGAGAATCGTGGGAAAATTCAAAAGTGGCAATATTTTGGGCTAATATGTTATTATTACCGTTTTTTAGATCTAAAAGGTGCATCTCCCCGCCATTGGCGACATACGCAAATTTTTTTCCGTCAGGAGAAAAACGATAAAACTTGGCATGTTTATTTAGGATGGTAACTTTTGGTTCTCCGTGCAAAGAAGCCAGTCCCAATTCTCCCGATTGACTACGAAACCGAAAATTCTGCAAAAAAGCAACGTGTTGTCCGTCAGCAGAAATACCAAATCCGTCGTCTAGGTTGGAAACAGCTTTACCCAAAACCTGCGATTGTTTTTTTTCGAGCGAAAATAAAGTAAGACTTCCTTGGAGAACCCCCTGAAGAACAGCGGAGGAAACCCCTTTTTCACGAAAAGATATTGGATCAGCAAGAAATAAAATAGTTTTTTTGTCCGGAGAAAGCAAAAGCTTAGTAGCCGGCCCCAGGATCAAAGGTTCGCCTATTCCCTTAGGAAGTGGTTGCTTTTTCTTAGTGCATGCTACCAAGAGCAATGAAATCGCAAAAAGCAAAGTAGCATACAAAATAACTTTTCGAGACTTAAAAACAGTTGACTTAAACGTCATTTCCATACTTTTAGCTCCCTTCTTTTAATTTCATGCCAGCAGACAAAATCGAGGATAATACCTCACTTCTCCAATGCTGAATAGCCTGGCGGGCGCGCAATACTATTTGTTTTCGGCGTTCTGACTTGTGAACGGTTTTGTCCAATGCTGGCAACAATCCAAAAGTAATATTGCTAGGTTGATACTCGCCATGTTTTGTGGCGGTGGTTAGGTGCGAGTATAATCCTCCCACTGCGGTCTGAGCAGGGGGAGGCGAAAATTCCTTCCCCGCTAGACGTGTCAATACTGAAAGCGCGGTTAGCATGCCGCTGGCAATGGATTCTACGTATCCTTCCACACCAGCAATTTGCCCTGCTAAAAACATATTCGGATGAGAAGCCAACGACAAATCACCACGCAATAATTGCGGTGAATTTAAAAAAGTATTCCTGTGAATTTGCCCCATCCGCAGGAATTCAACCCCTGATAGACCAGGAAGCGTGCGAAATATTCGCTTTTGTTCCGGCCAAGTTAAACGGGTTTGAAATCCTACCATATTATAGGCGGTACCTTCACTGTTTTCTGGACGTAATTGCACCACTGCAAATGGACGTTTTCCGGTCTGCGGATCAATTAATCCTACCGGTTTCATCGGTCCAAAAGCCAGGCATTTAGGCCCACGTTCCGCTAAAACTTCAATCGGAAGACACCCTTCAAAATATTTAGGTTCCTCAAATGAATGAGGCTTAACTTTTTCGCCGTCTTGCAACGCCTGCACAAATTCAAAATATTGATCGCGCGAAAGGGGAAGATTCACATAATCATCACCTTCTCCTTTGCCATAACGAGAGGCTTTAAAAGCCACTCGGTAATCAATAGAATCAGCAGCCAATATCGGTGCAATAGCATCATAGAAATAGAGCCGCTCTCCCACCAACTTGGCGATTTGAGCTGCTAGCGCCTCCGAGGTAAGCGGACCTGAAGCAATTACCACCAGGTTTGGCGCGGAAGGAAGAACGGTGGCTTCCTCGCGTTGCAGGGAAATACAAGGGTGTCCCTCAATTATCTCGGTCACTTTTTTGGAAAACAGTTCTCGATTAACTGCCAGGGCTCCCCCAGCAGGAATGCTCGTAAGATCAGCAACTTGTATCAGCAATGACCCCAAAAATCTCAGTTCTTCATGAAGCAGTCCTACCGCGTTCTCCGGATGATCAGAGCGAAAAGAATTCGAACACACCAATTCTGCCAGATAGTCGTGCTGATGTGCAGGAGAACGACTTCTTGGCTTTCTTTCCACTAGGTTAACCGGTACGTTTTGGTTGGCAAGCTGCCATGCTACTTCACAGCCTGCCAATCCTGCGCCAATCACTGTTACCAATATTCACTCCTCGTCAAACTTTCGCCAAACCTTCGTTAACAAATTTCCGTTGCTTGCCATCAGTTCCCAACGTTCTTAGCATGTAAATCAAGATGCACAAAAAGGATCTCCTTCGACTTGTGGACCGAGTAGCAATTGCCACCCGCTGGCGAAGGGGGCTGGAGCAAGAGCTCCGAGTAATCTGACATTCCGTCTTTAACGAAAGTAGACGGGAGGTTGACATGGACACTGATACTTTGCGTGTTTTCCGTAAACGGTTAGAAGCAAGACGACGCGAAATTGTGGAGAAATGGGAAGCTACACAACAAGAGGTCGCTGAGCTAAGAGAAGGCCAAACCGACCCCGAAATCGAGGAATCAGCGCAAGCCGATCCCCTAGAATACACTTTGGAACAGGTATCGGAAAACCAACTACACGAACTAACCCAAATTGATGCGGCCCTGCACCGAATGGATACGGGAACTTATGGAGAATGCGTGGAGTGTGGCGAAGAAATTTCAGTAGAACGTTTAGAGGCGCTGCCTTACGCCCTGTTGGACAGCGACTGTGCATTACGTAGAGAAAAGCAACGCTGGGGCGCATTACGAACACCCACGTTGTGAACCCTCAAGCCAAACCGCTGCGATACTGAACAGTTACAATTCTATTTAGTATATCTTTTCCTCATTAAAAACACCACCGCATCTTTCGCGCAGCGGTCGCAATAATGATACTTTTCTTTCATCATTTTTAATGCATTTTCTGTTTGCGCTTTTTCTTTAACTGAAAGTTCTTTTTGATCTTCAGAAAGATACTTGAGGACATTTTGCGCATTTTTATACAATGACTTCTTGCGCTCGTCAAAATAATGGTCGCGTAATTTTTTGAATATTTCTGGGAAAACTCGCCCATAATCTACTTCATCTTGTGGATGATCGAGTTTGAAAGCACCTATAGAAGAAATAAGCCCTCGGCGGTAATCTCCTCGTTCTTGATCGGCAGGCATTACTATTAGTTCCATGTCTCTCATAATGGTTTCACTGGGTTTTTCGTATTCACCAGTAATTCGGTTATGAACCTTTTCTCCTTTAACCCACTGGGAAACATGTTGAATATATTTTTCAAATAATTCCCGATATTGGGTTTCCGAAATCAACCCCATACAGTCTCGAACTTCTTGATCGACAAGGTCTACACACTCAGCTTCCACTACATCAATTAAGCTTTCGTGATCATGGTAGCTATCAATAGCTTCTTGCTGCAAAAATTCGTAAATACTTTTATCTTTGCACAAAGAACGCAACTCTTGCAGTACCAGAAAAGGAGTAAGACACTGGGTTTCGGATGATTGAGCGGCATTAAACAGAGCGGTTTTTAGCTCGCGTGCCGAAGCCCCGCAACTGCCTTCATAGCGAGGATAACCATCGGCTTCTTGATAGATTTGAGGCAAGCGGTTCTTTAATTCCTTCGCCTGAGACATAGATAAACGATCAGGTGATTCACCTCGGTCGTACAGCCGAAGTTTCTCTAATGGCGAAAGGTCATCGACTAAATCAGCCACCTCGCCTGAATACCGATTGGCTACCGGCTTCTTTAATCTGGTCAAAACGCCCCATATGGCCGCTACCTGAGTAGAATGAGGAGCAACATGTCTTCCTACCGCAACATCAGTAACTTGTTGATCGTATATTTGTTGTTCTAGGAGAGAGGAACGAAGATAAGGCACGCGCACTAATTCCACCCGGCCTTTAAACGAGGCAAAATCAGGCAATTCTTTGAAAGCGTTGAGGTGTTTGTCATTTGCCGATGAAATTAGTACTTGATCTAATTTAAGAACAAAATGTTCCATGGAAACCGAAGCAGTTTCGCTCATTCCCAGTAAATATCGAAATGCTTCTATTGGTCTTTTTAGTAAGTCCGAATACTCAATAATACCTCTATTAGCATGAACTAGCGGCCCTAATGGCTCTAAAAGTGCTACATTATGTAAAGACGCCGGAAGATTAGCGGTCGATCGATCGGCGGTTACCTGACGACAGGCTGCATCCACCGAAAGCTGAGGCTCTACGGTTGCCGCACTTTGTAAATACTTTCGATCTACATAAAACCTTTCTACTTGTATATGACGCAAAACCTTCAGATAGTCACCCCGATAGGCGCCCAATAAAGCAGTGAAAATTTGCTTACATTTGTGACAAAGATCTCCTTCAATTAAATAGTTGGCTAAATTAAAATCTTTTAAGTCCCGAATAATTGGTTCCAAAAGTGCTGCTCGCTCGGCTCGCGGAACTAGCAAAATGGGGTGGTCTTTTAATTCACAAGAAATCCGTGCGTCGAGAGCGTCTCCTTCCATGTGAGCATAGCTTTGAGTAGCTTTTTCTTCTCTTAAAGGGCGATCGTGAAATCCCAGCGATGCTCCGCGAACTGCTTTTTCAGAGGGAAAAACCCAGTAGAATCGATACAATGCACCAGCCTCTATATGACTGTATTGCTCCATTCCCTGCATGATCGCACTAACTATAGACGACTTGGCGCTTCCGTTCGGTCCGTGCAATAGAATCAGCTTGTTTACCTTACCAATACGTACAAAGTTGGCCAAAACACGGTAAACACCATTCTGTACTTCTTCCTGCCCAGCAACCCTACCATTGCCATTTTCCCATTCCAGGTCGAACAAGCGAAAACGACGAATAGGTCCCGAAGGAGTGCCTTCCCGGTAGGAGCCAAAATAATCGAAAACATCTTTCACATATTGGGCTGAATTCCGCAGGTGAATCCGCGGAGCATCGCGCACCAATTGCAAATACTCGTGGTAGGAGAGAATCGTACGATCACGCTTAAATGCCCCCAGGACTTTCTCTCCAATATCGGAAAGCGGAGATTCAGTTTCGCTAAATGCTGATGCCAGAGAGCCTCGGGAATTCACGGCCACGCCTCACTTGATAGTTTGGTTATCTCGATAGTGGCCGTTAGGCCTGGGGTCGAGAAACGCAAGTTGGACAAGCAGATTTTTACAACTGTATACCGCGAACTAATAGAATAAACCAAATGACGAACTGTTTCCCGGCGAGAGCTGGCTTAGCAATGTCGATGGCGCTACTAGAGGCAATTGCAAGACCCCAATTTTTCCGCTTGGGGCAAGCGTCGCTCTACTCGGCTTCTCGCCCCAATTCCCATTTGCCAGGGAAATGGAGTTCTCAATTAGAACTCGATTGCCTGCCCCATTTGTCGGCGAGCTTGCGATTGGCTAACTAATCAAAATCGGCCGGCCACTCTGGATGGCGCAAATGCTCGAATATGCGCTTGATTTGCGTGGGGGTTACTCGCGCCAAAGAAAGGTCGGGGATTTCATTTTCTGCAAAAAAACTCGCCCCCTCGGTTTCCAAATTATCGACCGGTTGACCACCCAGTAGCTCGCAAAGCATGACAATTTTGTACATGCGAAAAGGCCGAGGAGGCAAATGACCTTGCTTGGTGCGATCCCATAAAGCCAACAATTTTATGGCCCTAGTTTGGTAACCCGACTCTTCAAATACTTCGCGCACTACAGCCTCGCTAGGACTTTCTGCAACATCGGCGAAACCGCCCGGCAATGTCCACAGGCCATCAGAACGCTCTCTCACCAAAAGTATTTTGTCGTTTTGAAACACCACCCCGCGAGCATCAATTTTTGGGGTCGCATACCCGAATTGCTGCTCAAATAGGTTTTGCACGGTTGCAAAATCAGTTTCCGACTGAGACGCCATCATTTCCACGGCAATCTCGCGAACCGCCTTGAAACGCTCAATTTCAAAAGGATTTTGGGAATAGGCTAAACCACTCTGCGCCAACCCTTGCAAACGTCTTGCCCACCCCAGCCATTTAGGCTCCATCTAATGAACTCCCTGAAAGAACCTTTCCCAGCGCACACCCACTCCGTCTCCCCATAACCATGACCCCGGCTTACCCCAGGAAAACCAAATTACTAATGCCCGTCCTTTCACGTGACCAAAGGGAACAAACCACCCTCCTACGCGGCTGTCCGCGGAGTTGTCACGATTATCGCCCATCATAAAAAGGTGACCCTCGGGAACTTGAAAAGGACCTTCGTAACCATGCCTTCTTTCGGGAATACTCATTGTTTCATGAACAATACCCCCTACTTCCCTCTGGTTTGCCAAAAGAGTCTCTTGCCACAGCTCGCTATGCTGTTCTTTCCATTCCCCGTATTGGTCACGGTCAAAGAAGATATGATTAGCATTTATCAACTTTCGAGGTTGGGGGGCACCATTTACATACACTACCTGATCTTTAATCTCTATGGTGTCCCCAGGCAAACCAACAATCCTCTTGATGAAATCCCGACGTTCAATTATGGGTAAATCGTCGTCCAACGGGTAGGCAAATACTATTACTTCCCCACGCCGATATCCTCCCCAGTGCAATACTTCTCGATTTATTATTGGTATTCGTAATCCATAACTAAGCTTGCTTACAAAAATCTGGTCTCCAATCCACAAAGATGGAATCATGGATCCAGTAGGAATACGGAAAGCTTCCACTACAAATATGCGCAATAGCAGCGCTATTGCCAACGCTTTAGCAATCGAAATTATATACTCTAAATGAGGATTTCTTCGAGCAAACCCTAAATGCGTTCCAACCAGCAAATCAAGTTTCTTTAGAGCAGAGAAAAGAGAATCGACATCGTCGGTCTTCAAATTTGCCCTAAGCTCATCAGCCGCCTCTTCCAGCAACTTAAGCTTTTCTGGCTCTAAACGTTTTCTTTGACGCTTGGTTAGAATCTTAACTTCTCGCAAGTTTTCCTTAGCTTCAACACGTAACCGTTTAAGCCGCCGGGTACGCTCACGCTTTTGTTCTTTTGTCTCCGTTGTTTTTGTTTCTGCCATTAGGAATCCACTTTCAAGACTGCGAGAAATGCTTCCTGAGGAATTTCCACCGACCCCACCTGTTTCATACGCTTCTTTCCCTCTTTTTGTTTCTCCAAAAGCTTTCGTTTACGGCTAATGTCGCCACCATAACACTTAGCAATCACATTTTTTCGAAACGCTTTTACAGTGGTACGGGCAATAACTTTTGAACCAATAGCAGCTTGGATAGCAATTTCGTACATTTGACGAGGAATAACGTCTTTAAGCTTTGAACAGACGTCCCGACCTCGATCGTATGCGCGATCGCGATGTACAATTACTGTCAAGGCATCAACTGGTTCCCCGTTAATCAAAATGTCTAGTTTAACCAAATCAGCAGCTTGAAATCCTTTTAATTCATAGTCTAATGAAGCATATCCTCGGGTAACACTTTTTAACTTATCAAAAAAGTCAAACACTACTTCCGCAAGAGGCATTTCATAGGTTACCTGAATGCGCTTTACGCCAAAATACCTAATATCTTTTTGCAACCCACGCCGGTCTTGGCAAAGTTTAATAACATTACCTAAATACTCTTCAGGCACATGAATATGGCAGGTAAATATTGGCTCTTCCCAAATATCAATATTTTGAATAGGCGGCAGTTTAGCCGGATTATCAATTGACAGCACTTCTCCCGAATCAATGGTCACTTTATATACAACTGAAGGCGCGGTAGTAATTAAATCGAGATTATATTCCCTTTCCAATCGTTCTTGAATAATCTCCATGTGCAAAAGGCCAAGATAACCACAACGAAATCCAAATCCCAAGGCCTGCGAAGTTTCTGGCTCGGTAGTAAACGAAGAATCGTTTAGTCGCAACTTTTCCAGAGCGTCCCGCAAGTTTTCATAATCGGCGGAATCAACCGGATAGATACCGGAAAAAACCATGGGTTTCATTTCTTGAAAACCCGGGAAGGGCTTTGCGGTTGGATTCTTTAAATCAGTTATAGTGTCTCCAACTTTAGCATCAGCAAGAACCTTAACGTTAGCTACCAGTAAACCAACCTCTCCAGCAATAAGCTCGGATACTGGCTTGGCCTTGGGAGCGTTAACCGCCAATTCTTGCACCTCGTATTCGTGGCGGTTAGACCAAAGCATTATTTTTTGCTTTAGCCGCAGCGAGCCTTCCATCACCCGCACTAACATCACTACCCCGCGATAGCTATCGTACCAACTATCAAACACCAAAGCTTTAAGAGGAGCATTGATATCGCCCTTGGGCGCCGGAACGCATTGCACAATGGCCTGCAGAATCTCTTCAATGCCCTTACCTTCTTTGGCAGATGCAAGAATGGCCTGACTAGCATCCAGACCAATTACTTGCTCTATTTGTTCCTTAACCCCTTCTACATCGGCGGATGGCAAATCTATCTTGTTAATAACTGGAATGATTTCAAGATTATGGTCAAGCGCCAAAAAAACATTGGCCAATGTTTGCGCTTCTACGCCTTGGGTAGCATCGACCACTAAGAGAGCTCCTTCACAAGCAGCCAAGGAGCGGGATACTTCGTAAGCAAAGTCCACGTGGCCAGGGGTGTCAATCAGGTTAATCACATACTGAACACCATCGCGTGCACGCCACCCCATGCGTACAGTTTGGGCCTTAATAGTGATTCCCCGTTCTCGCTCCAGTTCCATGTTGTCAAGAAACTGGTCCTGTTTTTCGCGAGAAGTAATGGTCGAGGTCGCTTCCAGCAACCGATCAGCAAGAGTGGACTTGCCGTGATCGATGTGGGCAATGATAGAAAAGTTACGAATGTGGCAATTCGCGGATGACATGGTATTCGGTCTCCCAAGGGGACCCGCCTTGCTAGCACATCGACAGGGATTGACGCGAGGAAAAACAATAGTGCGGTGCTAGATATTCACTCCTTCTGAAGGAAAGCTCTTGCTTTTTCCCACGATTTTGAAGACAAATCAACCTTGGGATTGGTTTAACGCTTCTAGCATGTTCTCGCATCGTCTATCCACTAACAGGCACTAACCACACCGTCAGCAAATAATGACCCATTAGGCCAGGGCATTGCTGGTCATATGGCCTGCTTCTCCAGTGCGGCTATGTAATACTCTAACTTTTTACCCTCATTAGACTGGGCGCCGCAAGTAGCTTCGAGTAGTTTCCTGAGATTCTCCGCCATATCCTTCGTGGTTTCCATCGCTCCGTGAACCGCTTCCATGCCTGTACGTTGAACATTTCGCAGCCATTTCGCTACAGATTGTTCCTGAAATCCAGCATTCAACGCTGCTTCATAAAGCAGAGAATATTCGCGTATCAAGCAGGTACTGAATGTAGCTGATGTACATCTCCGAAAGTGTTTAAATCCAAATCAAACTCCTTACTATAAATTGATGTTGGATATGACCACATGGAATGAAGCACGTGGTGAACTTCGGCAAGTACGTGGGGCTCGTATTTTTTTTGAAATATTTTAAAAGCTAAGTCGCGAATTTCCTTCACGATTCTTGCTGTCCTGAAAGCCGAGGCTCTAGCCCTAATGCAGTCCCGTGACAGCCTGCTACCAGGAAGAACATGGATATATTAAACGCATTCATAAATGCGCCGGAGCCCTTCCATAATATGCCGAAAATCCTCTCCTATATGGGCAGTCAACTTTAAAGGCGGTCCTGCTTTCCCTCGATGTAACGCAGAGACCACTGCCGATTGCCGCTCGACATACCGAAAAATGGGAACCATTACCCAATTTGGAATACTCAGTTCATCCGAAGCGACATCTAGTCCGCGCAGCAACCATAATGATTCTGGAACTGCCCAAAGTAAGCGAACAATTGCTTTAGCAATTTTACGCTGTTTAATATAGTATTCACCGAAGCGGCCAGCTAGGCGGATTTTATTCGTAGGAAAGGGCTCAGCATGGGTTCCTACCCCGCAAGCCGAGGGAAAACCACTTTCCCAAAAAAAGTTAATCGCCTCCCACGCCCCTTCAGTGCTTTCTTCTATGATACGTTGGCGCTTTAATTTTTTTTTCCGAGCTGAAATATTGATTGTCAAGCGCTGTGCGAATGCGAACTAATAAATTCGCCAAAAGATTAGACTCCGAAGGGAGACATTCTAGATCAAGCATGTCAAGCCAGATGACTTGAGTCGATTGCGATATTTAATTACTTGTCACGTTTGATATACCCCCCACAGGTGCGATCTTAACCTAGAAAAAAGGTAGCCACAGCTTGGACTGGTTCGAAGCCCAGGTTGGAACCGATCCTTCTCATCCGCAAAGCTAATGTATAGCTATAACCCTAAGCATAAGCGCCAATTCAGATGCCTTAATGAAATAAATAAGGGGAATCAATGGCTAAGAATTCACCCGCCGAAGCAAAAAAAGAACAACCGGCTCGTATACCAATACGGGGCGAAAAACAAATGTTGCAAGTCAAGCTCGACCAAACTCGCTCTCGCCTAGCGCTGCTTGAGAATTGCCTCGCACCCTTGACGCCAATGCAAGAATGTATTTTCGACAAGTGCAAGAAAAGAATAGCCGAAGCACATGCATGTCTTGATAGATGGATCAAGCGATCTTATGCTTTCTGGGGAACAATACATGATGTAGATGAGCTTCTCTTACTCGTTACTCCGCCTGAGCAGCTACTCCCTCAAGCTGTAGGGATCAGGGAAGATTTCAAAAACAGGTTTCAGGATAAACCCGAGTTGTGTTGGGCATGGGTAGGAGACAAGGGCCTTTTGACAAACCTGATTGAAAGACTTGAGAATCAGGTGAGTGATAAAAACAGGCCAGAAAACACTCAAGGAACAGATCAAGAGATTCTTCGTAACGCATTGCATATGATTAACAACCAGACAGATTACGGATTTTGGCAGCTCAACATGAACGTGTTGGTCCAGGTCTTGAGCGCTGTCATCCTCGCGAGCGCAGTTATTCCAGCAATAATATTGTTTCTGAAAACAGGAATTCCTAATCAGGTAACGAAAACTCCGGGGTCATTTCTAGTAATCTTAGCAGGAATAGCCGGAGCCATGGTTTCGAATATAAGTGAAAGGGATGTAACCATTACTGTCGTCGGAGCTACTAGAAGGTACTTTCTATATTATTTGGTGGTTAAACCCATTATCGGAGCCTTTGCAGCAATGTTCATTTATCTGCTGGAAAAGTCAGGGTTGCTGTTCAAGATCGTCCTTGGAATGACGAATGCCGCCGAGTCTAACCCTCCCATTCAAATCGTAGTAGAAAACCCAGAGGCCCTTGTATTCGTATTCGCAGTCATCTTTGTTGTCTCTGGCTATTTCGGAGTAAAACTTCTCAGTTCGATATTTGAAGACGTGATTGGCAAAATATTCCAGAACTCGGAAAAAGTAATTTGCCTTCCGCACAAGCAACAAAAAAATTGTTCTTAGTTCAGTATGTAGGCAGCTAAAGCTACAACTTGGCTATTGCCTGCATTGCAAGAGTTTTCTCAATAGATATATGCGCAGCCTGGTCATTATTTTCTGTGCCGAGACCTACTGTAACGGTCATCATAATTCCTTTAGATTTGACTAGCGTGGTAAGGCCAGCTCCCAAAGTTAGCCCTGAGCCTCCGTAAAAAGCTTCATCGCCTACACTGGAAATTTCTAGTGGATTGTCCAAGCCGCTCTTGCACGAGGCGTATAACTTCTCCACCGCCATACCGTTAGTCATACTAGCTTGTTCATTGATGGAAATCTGAACAAATTTCATGTCGGAAACATGTTCATAGTAACAAATCTTCTGCCCAACAGCGTTTATTGGTTTAGTATCATGCCGGGTTTTCTCCAGAGAGACGCCAAGCGCGGCTTCAGCCTCGGACAGCGAAATCAGCTCGCAAGGATCGTAATTCTTCGGCTCGTCGGCAGGGGAACTACTTCCAGAACAAGCTAAGCACAACATGACTAGAAAGACTGGAAAATAGCTCGCAATCTTGAAAAACATATTGTATTACATTAAAGTTTACTCCTAGTTAAGTAAATAGTCTCAAACTAATGCCAAGTCGCCTGACTTATCTAAGATACCAATATTCGCCCAGCACAACAGCAACAGACAAGGAAAGCTCTTGCCTTTTGCTCCGGTTTTGAAGACAAACCATGCAATGGGTTTGGAGCTTCTAGCATGTTCTCATCTCGTCTATCCACCAACAGGTACAGGTACCAAATACACCGTCAGCAAAAACTGACCCTTGGGGTCGTCGCATTGCTGATGGTCTGCCTATCTTGTATTCGCCTACCGGGCTCACCACCGGACAAGGGCTTGGCAAGAGAGGATACTAGTTCGATTCAAGGTCAATCGACAAAACTGGGGGCATCACCCCTGAGAGTTCCTGCTAAGCTTCTAGCGTTTCCTACGCCTTCGCAAATTAGCGAATTAACCCACTCTGCCCAAGCTACCTGCGATCGCGCTCTGGCCGCCATAGTTTCTCAGCCCAACCCCACGCGCACCTTCATAAACACGGTGGAAGCCATGGAGCAAGCAATTGGCGATTACATTGACACCATGCAACGAATTTTGGTGTTAGCGGATATTCACCCTGATAAGAAAATTCGCCAGGCAGCAGCAGTAGCCGCAAAAGTCTCACAAACATACCTGGTGGAGGTTTCCTCTCGAGGCGATCTGTACCGGGCCATTCTAGGATGGCAAACCAATGCTGGAAAAAAGGAGGTGTTGGATTCTCCCCAAAAACGCCTGCTAGAGCTAACCATGCGCGAATTTCGGCGCAATGGTTTGGAGCTATCCGACTCTGACCGAGAGCGACTGGTCGCTATTCGTCAGCAATTGAACGAGCTTTCTGCGCAATTCATTCAAAACATAAAAAACAATAAAGATAGCATCGAGGTGAATCCTTCCGACCTACAAGGAGTTCCCGCTTCGTTTATGCAACGAATGAAAAAGTCTCCTTCGGAAAAGTATGTAATTACCGTACAACCTCAAGACTTTTTTTTAGTAATGGAATATGCAAAAAATGAAGACCTGCGCCGGCAACTTTATATTGCGTTTCAATGTCGAGAAAGTTCAAAAAACATTCCCATATTAACCGAAGTAATTAAATTGCGCGATGAAGAAGCTAAGCTACTAGGCTACGCTCACCATGCGGATTTTGTCACCAAGGAGTTGATGGCGGGATCCTCCCAAACCGTAACCAAATTCCTTTTTTTGCTTCAGGAGAAACTCCGACCCAAAAGAGACCAAAATTTCGCGGAAATGCTTGCTCTTAAAAGAAAACAGACCGGCAACGCCCAATGCAAACTTTATCCTTGGGACGTTTTGTACTATCTAAATGAGATTAAAAAACGGAGTTTTACTTTATCCAGCGAAAAGATTAATGAATACTTTCCTGCCCCTACAGTAATTGCAGCAATGTTCAAAACGTTTGGAGATTTATTTGGTTTTGAGGTGGTCGAGATCCCTAACCCCAAGGTGTGGTCGCAAGAAGTTAAATTGTACGAAATTCGCGACCAAAACACCAAGAATCACTGGGGAGCTTTTTATATGGACCTTTATCCTCGCGAGGGCAAATACGCAAATGCCGGATGCGCTACCATAGGTTTAGCAAGAGAAGTTGAGGGCATTTATCAAGCGCCAATTTCTCTATTGCTGACAAATTTTGACCCGCCTTCAGGAGACCGCCCAGCCTTACTTAGTCATGAAAACGTCCGGGAACTTTTTCACGAGTTTGGCCATATTTTACATAAGACCCTTACTACTGCACGGTATAGCACTCTGTCAGGTTCCAACGTAGCTAGTGATTTCGTGGAAATTCCTTCTCAAATTATGGAAAATTGGGCCTATGAGCAAGAAGTACTGCAGGCAATATCTGGACACTACTTAGATCCTCATAAAAAACTACCTAACGATGTTATTAATAAGATTCTGGAAGCGCGCACCTTTGATGTTGGGGTCCGCTACACTAAGCAAGTGTTTCTCGCTAGTTTTGACCAAAAAATACATACCGAACCTCAGCCAAATGCTAAATTGATTGAGCATCAGTTATTTTCCGACATCATGGACTTGCCAGCGGTTCCGGAAAGCTGTCTGGCGGCTAATTTCGGTCACCTAATGGAAGGCTATGGTGCCAGTTATTACGGATATGTTTGGGCCGAAGTATTGGCCGACGATATTTTTGCGCTTTTTCAAAAAGATGGAATATTAAATTCAGAACTGGGTCACCGTTACCGCCAAACCATTCTTGCTAAAGGTGGTAGCATAGAAGCCAACGCGCTTCTAAAACAATTTCTAGGACGTTCTCCTAGCGACCAAGCATTTTTTCGCAAGCTGGGTCTGGAAAGTAAATAGAGCATGCAAAATAGAATCTATAGTAGCAAATTGAAAAACCCGCCGGCAAATGGGGTTTGGGGCGAGAGCCCCGAGTAGAGCGACGGCGAGCTT
>JBNKEI010000156.1:0-73721 GCA_050288705.1 Myxococcales bacterium | reverse complement strand
AGCCACGCGCCAAGGGCGTTACATCTGCTCAACTCCCCGCCGTCTGCGAAACGACTTGGCCTTTGACGCCACCCTACGCGCTGCTGCTCCGTATCAGCGAGTACGCCGCATGGAACGTGATAGTCGGCTCGCGGTCATCATCGATTCTCAGGACATTCGCGAACGTGTTCGAGAACGCAAAGTTGGCAACCTCTTGCTCTTTGTGGTCGATGCATCGGGCTCAATGGGCGCGCAGCAACGAATGGTGGAGACGAAAACCGCTATCCTCAGTTTGCTTCTAGATGCTTACCAGAAGCGCGATCGAGTAGGACTCATCGTTTTTCGCGGAGAAAGTGCCCAGTTGGTGTTGCCTCCAACCCCTTCAGTGGAGCAAGCCGCACGTCTTTTACGAACTTTACCAGTAGGAGGGCGCACTCCTTTGGGTAGCGGCCTTGCCGAAACAGATCGAGTGTTGACTCAAGTCTTGCGTCGCGATCCCCACGTTTTACCGTTGGTATTGCTGCTAACCGATGGTCGGGCCAACGTCGCTTTTCAAAACAATAATCCTGCTCCACATCGCGAGGCTCAAATTCTGGCAGCTCGCGTGGCGGAGCGTCATCCACAAACGCGTTTCGTGGTGATTGACACCGAAGAACCTGGACGCATGCGTATGGGGCTAGCTGGCCAGCTTGCAACTGCGTTTAAAGCTCCTTGTCTACCAACAGAAAATCTTCGCGCCAATGACCTCGTCCGTATTGTGAAACAAGCACAATTATAAATGCCAACCCCCTATAACCCCTTTCCAAGAGCCTATTGTGAATTCTAGACCTGTTTTTCCGTTTACCGCTATTGTCGGTCAAGAGAAATTGAAGCTTGGCCTTATTCTTAACGTCATTAATCCTTCATTATCTGGAATTCTAATCCGTGGAGAGAAAGGCACTGCCAAATCCACCGCCGTCCGTGCTTTGAGCCAGCTCATGGGGGAAATCGAAGTGGTCGCGGGATGCCCCTTTAATTGCAATCCTAATGCGCCATTGGCTGCTTGTACCCATTGCAATTCTAATTCTCCAACCAATACACGCGAGCATGTGGCGCGCCGTCCAGTCCCTTTAATAGAGTTGCCCATTTCCGCCACTGAAGACCGAGTGGTTGGCACCATGGATCTTGAGCATGCCCTGAAAGAGGGCGTCAAGCGCATTGAACCTGGCCTTCTAGCGGGCGCTCATCGCGGCATTCTTTATGTGGATGAGGTGAATTTGCTCGACGACCACATTGTCGATTTGCTGCTGGATGTGGCGGCGATGGGGATGAACACCATTGAGCGAGAGGGCATCAGCTTTGTCCATCCATCTCGTTTTACCTTGGTCGGCACCATGAATCCCGAGGAAGGTGAACTTCGTCCGCAGCTTTTAGATCGCTTCGGGCTCTGTGTGCATATCGAGGGGCTGCGCGACGCAAAACAACGGGTGGAAGTGGTTAAACGCCGTCAGGAATTCGACGCCGATCCGTCGGCCTTTTCGGCACGCTGGCAACCGGAAAGCTCCGAATTAGAGAGAAAGATTTATGCTGCCCGCAAAAGGCTTAAAACCGTTGTCTATGACGACAGTATTCTCCATGCAATCGCGGAGAAATCCTTGTCGGTTGGCGTGGACGGCCATCGCGCCGATATCGTCATGCTGCAAGGGGCCAAGGCGCTAGCTGCCTGGAACGGTCGTGAGCAAGTCGTGCGCGAGGATATTGATCAAATCTCTGAGCTCGCTCTGCCTCATCGCGTGCGACGACAACCTTTCGCGGAGATGGGCCGATGAGCCTTTCCGCTATTCAAGAAAACGACCTTAACGCTTCCTTCGATACCCCTGATGGCGATGGCCGTGCCGTGCTTCTGCACATCAGCGACCTGATCACGAACAGCCGCAAATGACCGACGATCAATCTCATGGCCCTCCACATTTAAGAAAGGACCAAGTGTTGCGAATCAACCTGCCAACTGATTGAGCGGATAAATTTTAACATATGGAACGCTTTTGTGTTTTATCTTTTTTGGGGATTATTTGATTCTTTCTTGGCAGGTCTCTCTCTTGCTATGTTGAATCAATGCTGAATGACCAATAATTCCCTCGCCATATGCTTGGTGCTATCGACGTGTAGTCTTTCGATGAATGCACTGGTTGTTGATATTTTCAAAAAGCTCTTCGCTACAAAAGCACGCGCGATTGCTTTTCGATCCTTCGGAGGACGGCCATTATAAGCCTTGTAGTATCTAACCTCGTCCTCAATACGAAGAACTTCCCAGATTCGAATTAGCTGCTCAAGCGTCTGAGTGAGTGGACCAATTTCCTCGGCAAAGCCGAATAATGTTTTTTGCTTGAAGGCATCCCAGAATCGCGCTACATGTTCTCGTAGCATTGTGTCCACCTCGTGTTTTTGTGTTTTCGAAACATTTGGATACACGAGCGTGGATTTTTACCATTAAAATTAGCTAGTTTGGAAAAATCATTTTTCTATGGGGTTTTGCAAGAACCTCAGAGTTTGTCAGGTAAAGAAAAAATGACACTGATTGAAAACAGCGCTCACTGCGTGATTAAATACGATCCAGACATCAAATGTATCATTCAAACCTGGAAGGGTTTTTCCGGCTCAAAAAAATTTCGGATATCGATTCTTAATACAATTGAAGCTTTCAAAGAATATAATATCGAGGCTATTATTAGCAATACGCAAGATTGCGAAGTCGTTAATCGAACCGACACCGATTGGACGGTAAGTTATGCAAACCCGATCCCGATCGAGCATGGCTTGCGTAAAATGGCTTTCATCGTCCCAAAAAATGTCCTGACTCAATGGTCGGTCGGTAATTTCATGAAGGGAACTGCAAAACAGCAGCTTCCGATTCAGTGCTTCGACAATCTTGTCGAGGCAAAAGCCTGGATGCTCGGTCTTCAAGGTTTTTTGTGTCCAGAGTTCGTTAACTATATATTTAACGAACTACGTGTGCAAGAAGGAAAAGAAGGTGAACCAGCAGTCAACGCAAGAAAGCTGCTGCGCAAGATTGAAGTTCTACAGAAACAGCTTGCCGAAATCGTAGGTCTTTCTGAGCCTTCATGATCAAAAAACGCGTGCAGGCAAATTCATCGCAGCATCGAAAACCTGAATATACAACCATGATAGTAAAAGGTCCTAGGGCTGCGAAACCAGCAGATAAGGATTCTGTGCGAAATGCCTCTCTCGGACGAATAGGGTCGGCTGTGAATTACAATATCTCTGGACTCGAACTATTCTCTCAAGATATATAACATCACAAAAAAACGAGAATAGCGTGAGGAGCCAATACCTTTACTTGTGAATCGGTATATTTTCATGAAGATGGCATGTCTAACGCAAGATGACCAAGAAAATACCAGCCGTCGGGAATTTCCGGTTCATAAATCGCAACATTTAAAGAAGCCCCGGAACCTTGGTCAGTATAAATAGGTTTCGTAGGAACCACTATTTAGCGTCGACATTTGTTTCGCCTCCGTTGTTTGTTGTTTAGCAAAGCGATGATTGGTCAACTATTGATGGAGAGTCAAGGGGCCGAGGGTGCGAATAAATGCCCGTAAGGTAGACATGATAAACATTTATTATTTATTAACAAAATAACATAAAAAACAGACATCATTAAATAATATGCAAGTCACTAACGAATTACTTTGAAGATTTTTACAAGATCACCGAACATCGACGCATGATCACTCCACGATTTTTTAATACTGCTGGGCCAGTTCGACCTGAAAAGCACTATTGCGTGCCTTCTTTGTCGCGCATCGACTTAGACCTCATTCAAAATCTGTTAGCCCAGGAGAAGTACTTCATCCTCCACGCCCCCCGACAGACCGGTAAAACTTCCTGCCTCAATGCACTGGTCAAGTATCTGAATAAGCAAGGCCAATGCCGCGCCTACTACATCAATGTTGAACCCGGGCAAGCCGCACGAGATGATGTAGACCGGGCCTTCCGATCGATAAACTCCCAATTGGTTTCTTCTGCGCTAAAAAGCGGAGATTCTTTTCTGGATTCCATTTATTTGGACCTAGCCACTAAATGGGGGGACAGAGAGGCTTTCTTCCACTTGTTGGTTCGCTGGTCAGAGTGCAATCCCCTACCCTTGGTGCTTTTTATCGACGAAGTAGATTCTTTGGTTGGCGATTCGTTAATTGCTTTGCTGCGAAGCCTGCGCGCCGGGTACAACGATCGCCCCCATTCTTTTCCTTCCAGCGTGATTTTGTGTGGTCTGCGCGACGTGCGTGACTACCGGCTGTTTTCTGCAGTGGAAAAAACCGTAATCACCGGTGGCTCGGCTTTCAACATCAAAGCAGAATCGCTGCGCCTAGGAGACTTTGATCACCAACAAGTAGAACTTCTTTTGGGAGAGCACACCACCGCTACCGGTCAAATGTTTACCCCCACAGCCATTGAAACTATCTGGAATTCCACCATGGGTCAACCCTGGTTGGTCAATGCGCTAGCCTATCAGGCTTGCTTTGTGAACTCGCAGGGCAAAGATCGTTCTCTCCCTATTGACCAGGAACTTATTATCTCTTCCAAAGATGCTCTTATTCTGCGTCGTGATACACATCTTGACCAACTGACCGATAAGCTGCGCGAAGACCGAGTACGACGGGTGGTTCAGCCCATTCTTCTGGGAGAAACCGAAATCGCTCTTCATCCCGACGATCTTCAGTACTGTAGTGATTTGGGGTTGATTCGCTCCACAGAACGTGGACCCGCCATTGCTAACCCTCTTTATCAAGAAATCATTCCTCGAGAGCTTGTTTGTGATGCTCAGGAATTGCTCAAAGCACGATTTGTTCCCGACTGGGTCCGTCCTGACGAAACTTTGGATATACCGAAGCTTTTAGGACAATTTCAGGATTTCTATGGAGAAAATGGCGAAGCTTGGGCAGGCCGTTTTGCTTACCAAGAAGCGGGCCCTCAACTATTGCTCCAGGCTTTTCTCCAACGAGTAATCAACGGAAAAGGACGCATTGAACGAGAATACGCTTTGGGTACGGGTCGCACTGACTTATACTTGCGTTGGCCGCATCCAGCGGGAGTGCAAAAAGCAGTGCTCGAAATTAAAATACTGCACAAATCTTTGAAAAGCACCATTACTCAAGGATTGGCTCAAGTCTTTGCCTACGCCCAACGCTGTGATTGCTGTAGTTGCGGAGAATGGTCCCAGGAGAAAGACACTGGGAACCATCCTGAAATTCACCTACTGGTTTTCAGTAAAGACTCCTCATTGCCCATGCAGGAGCGAGTTTTCTGTCGACAGGAGACATTCCAAGATCACCCTATTACCGTTTGGGGAATGTAATAGTTTTTCTGTTTTTCGTTTTTCTATTAAAAGGTTGGTGAATTTAAACTAGCACTTTCCGGAGGATTAATGCTGGAACGGATTGGAATATCTTTAGATAGCGAGCTTCTTTGGCAATTCGACAAGTTGATTAAATCTAAAGGATACGAAAACCGATCTGAGGCCATCCGTGATCTTATTCGCGATTATCTGGTGCAGAAAGAATGGTCAGAATCAAGAAAACAAGAAGAACGAGTAGCAGTAGTGGCTTTAGTATACGATCACGATTCTTCTAGCTTGGCTCAGAAACTTACTCATATTCAGCACGAGAACCACCGTTCGGTGGTCTCGGCTCTCCACGTGCATCTAGACGATCACAACTGCTTAGAAGTGCTGGTATTGCGCGGCCTAGCTCACCAAGTAGTAGCAATTGCGGAAAACCTCATAAGCACCAAAGGAGTAAAGTACGGAAAGCTAGTCCCTGCAACCACTGGACAAAAAATTCGCTAAACTAGCGTATTGCCGAAGCTTTGGAAATAGTGGTTTTCGTAGCTCCACGAATAAGCTATGTTTCTAGGTATGCCTATCTACGAATACCATTGCAATCGCTGCGATCTCAATTTTGAAGAGCTGGTTAAGTCTTCCGACGAAACTATTACTTGTCCACACTGCGGAGAAAAGCAGGTTAGTCGTCTTCTTTCTTGTTGTGTAGCCAAGGGAATAAAAAGCGCAGGCTCATCAGGCTGTTCAGGGTGTAGCGGAAAAAGCTGTTCTAGCTGTCACTAACCAGAAGTCGCATCCACCAAGACACAACAAGCTTGATATACAAGATTTGAATCCTGTTTGATCGCAACAAATCCGCTGGTGCATGGCTCTAGATTCCAGGTTCTAGGCTCCACACGGTTCGCCAAAAGACGAATCCCATAGTAGAACTGATACCGCTATGGCGAAGCTTAAAAAAGAGGATACATTGTTAGAAGCTGATCGCACTAAAGTTCCACCTCCTTTGCCACACAAAAAAAACACTGGGTCTCAATCTCAATCAATGACCACCGCTGGAACCTCAGGAGTGAGTGTCCTTCGATCTGGTGACCCCTTCGGCGAGGCTCCTGAACCAAGGATGCCCAAGAGCAGCTTGCCTGAGGACAAGATTGATTATTTTCGAACAGTTATTCGCCAAAAATCAGAAACTTTGCAACGCGCTCGTGACATGTATTACGAGTTATTCTCCGAAGCTGAACAGTGGAAAAACAACTGCTCCTCAGAGAAAACTCGGGCCGACTTAGCACAGAAAAAGCTTTTGGAAGTTGATGAAGAGCTACAAGCTAATTTGGCGGACCGCAAAGATTTAGCGAAAGCGCTGGAGCAAATGGAAACGCAAGTACTGAATCTGACATCGCAATACAATCTGGAAAAAAAGACTTCTCACTCGCTTACCGTGCAACTAACTGAAACTAATCAGGAACTTATACAAATTAAAGACCAAGCAGATAATTTGTTGTCCCAACTTAATTCGCTGCACGCTGAACGGGAAGAAATCAGCACCTCCCATCTTCAGCAAATTCAGCAATTGGAAGAAGAGAGAGCTAGAGACAAGCAATATATTCAGGATTTAGAAACCAATTTTGGTGAAATTCAAAACAATAAACACGCGCTTCACGAAGAAATTGACCTCCTGCATACCGAAATCATGCAGATGGAATTATCTTTAGAGTCATCTCAGGAAGCGAGCCAAGCGCGCATAAAAGAGCTGGAAGGACTAAATTCTGAACAACTCGCAGTGGTTGATAGTCTTCACCATCAGCTTGCGGTCGCTAATGAAAAGACAACTGAAATTCAAAACGAATTGTTTAAAAAAGATGAAGAATACCGAGCTGCATTAAACACTATCAGTCAGCTCCAAAATGACCTACAAGAGACCTTTTCGGGCTCGGAAGATTCCTATCAAAGAGTGCAGGTTGCCGAAAATAAAGCGCAAGAAGCGCAAGCTATTGCGGAAACCCTCCGAGCTCAACTGCGCCAAGCCGAACAGCGCACTCAATTGCTTACCGATCAATTACAAACTCTCCAAGCTGAAGTAGAACATCTTTCTGCCGAGCGCAGGCGGTACCAGGATGAGTTGGCGGTTTTTAAGAAAAAGTTGATTACCGCCGAATCTGCCATAGAGGCGGCAGCAATGCTGAAGATGAAAGTTGTACGCTTGGAAGCACAGCTAAAGAACCAGTCCCGATAGCCCTGGCCCATTGAATCCGGCGCATATATCTCGCTACCATGCGCGAGGAAGCCTTGTGCGGGGGCTCAATGAAACAACCTTCTGGACGAAGAGCGTCTCAGCTTGAACATACTCATCGGCCTTATTCAAAACTGTGCTGGGCAGGAATTCTTCTGGTTGTCCTAGCGGTTATCTATCATCTCAATGGTGATTTTTTGCCGGGAAATGATGCTAAGCCAGCAATCTACCTTCCCACCCAGTTACTGCATCGAGGCACTTTTACTTTTGGATCAGAAGAACATCCCTCGATGTTTCTTTGGAAAGACAAAAGCCTTCGGGGACCGCGATATTTTCTCGTTCCAACCGTCCAGCGAGAAACTAAACACCTCAGATTTGTTAGCACTTTCGGTCCCGGCGCTGGACTAACCGCCCTTCCCTTTTTTGCCATACTGGATTGGTGGAAGACATTACCTTTAGAAAACTGTTCCCAATGCCTTTGGTATGGGAGCAAGACAGTAGCGTCTTTACTGGTTGCTGCCTCCGCTTGTTTTCTTTTTTTGAGCGCTTGCCGATTCCTAAGTTTATTCTGCGCTTTCGTTCTAGCGCTAGTTTACGGACTGGGAACGTGCGTATGGAGTATTAGCAGTCAAGCTTTATGGCAGCATGGACCAACCGAGTTTTTTTGGGCCGCCGGTATTTATTGCTTTCTAAGCCGTACTCCTTCGCGAACACGTGATTTTCTTTGCGGATTAACCTTAGGCTGTGCGGTAGCTTGCCGACCTACTAGCTTCGCTCTGCTGGGGGCTATAGTATTGTTCTTGCTAAAAAAACGCCATCGCGTTCTTTACTGCTTATTGGGAAGCTTACCTCCTCTTCTAGGATTGGCAGCTTACAATACCTATTACTTAGGGTCCCCTTTTGTCTTTGGGCAGAGCGTGGCCGGGGCTCTTCTGGCAGTGGCGAAGACCGGCTCGTCATCGGTCTGGAGTACCCCTTTAATAGAAGGATTGCTAGGATTGCTGTTTAGTCCTTCCCGAGGTTTGTTTTTCCATTCCCCCTTTTTGCTTTTTGTTTTCCCTGCCGTCTGGATGATCTGGCGGGATCGGAAATGGTTGGATTTGCGCCCGCTCACCCTAGCGGCAGCGGCTATTCTTATTGTTGAATCCAAGCACTTTGACTGGTGGGGAGGTTGGTCCTACGGGTATCGCCACATCGTTGACCTTAGTTTACTTTTGGTTCTTTTCTTAGTTCCCGCCTTTTATTGGACTGAAAACCAAAAACAGCCAGTCTCGCCTTGGACCAGGAAAAAGACCGCATTACGACTATGTTTTGTTTTTCTGTTTGCCTTTTCGGCGCTAGTTCAAGTAGTCGGCGCCTGGGCTTATGACCTTAAGGGGTGGAATGCCAAAACAGTTGCCTACCGCTTGCAACGCCTTGATACCTCCCAAGTAGTAGCTGTTTCTTCTGCTCAAGAAGCCAATCGACTCATCGCCCAAAAAAAAGCAAAATTCTTGGAAAGAATTCGTGCCAATATTGACCACAAAGAATTTAGAGGCAGACTATGGTCTTTTACCGACAACCAAATCTGGTACTACCTTGTTCATTTTTCCGAATCTAGGAAGCAAAAAAAGGCAATGCTTGAAAGCTTATGATAGTATTAGAAAACCCATGCAAAACAAAAAAATACCTTTTTGGCATTATTGGCCAATGACACTAGGAATAGTCGCCTTGTTCTTTACTGGCTGTACGCATAAATACCTGCGGCCAGGCGATCTAGATAGTATTCACCGAATTGCGATAGTAATCAGAGCGGCGCCAGGCCCAACTGCAGCAGTTGTAAAATCAGGCCCAAATGATCCCCGAGGAATACAAGCAGGACGGCTACTGCAACAAAAACTAGCTCGGCAAGTAAGCACTTTCGAGCTAGAGGAACGCGTTCGAGGAGCCTTGTTTTCCAGACTGCCTGCCCAACCACCGTGGACTACAGCCATGACTGCGGCAGAAGTGGCCACTGCTCTGCAGAGCTTACTAGTGACCGCTATCGATAATACAATCGACTACCAAGCACTTGAAGCAAGCGGAGCAGATTCGGTGTTGGAATTAGTGATTAGCGAGTGGGGAGTAGTGCAAAGCGAACGCGCCCGTTTTTTTATTCGCGGCCAAGGTAGGCTATTGCTCTTGCCAGAAAAATCGGTGCTATGGAAATCAAAACTTGATGCGGAGTGGAAGGATGATTCAGCCTCTCATCAATTGTTAATAGACAACAGGTTCGAAGACGTAATAGTGGAAACAGTAAATCAATTGGCCGAGCGCCTAGTGCCACAGTTGACGGGAAAGTTCAACGCAGAACAGGTGTTGACAAACAAGCCGTGAGGTTGCATATTGCGCCGCTCGTTGGGATTGATTTAGGGCGATTGGCTCAGTGGTAGAGCACTGCCTTCACACGGCAGGGGTCGCTGGTTCGAAACCAGCATCGCCCACTATGTTTTCGAACCCTCGGGGTGTATTCTTCCGAGGTTGTTTTTTACTTATGATGGTCTTGGAGGCACCTCATGGTGCCAGAGTTAGCTAGCAGCTTTGCTGGTAGATTGCCTGTACTTGGAGGTATAGCAGTGTACGAGGAATTTTCTCGACTTAGAAACATTGGAATTTCCGCTCACATCGATAGCGGTAAAACCACTCTCACCGAACGGATTCTTTTTTATACCAATAGAATTCATGCCATTCACGAAGTCAAAGGCAAAGACGGTGTAGGCGCTAAAATGGATTCCATGGAGCTGGAGAAGGAGCGAGGAATCACCATTGCCAGCGCCGCTACTCACTGTGAGTGGGATGGTTATCACTTCAATATCATTGATACGCCTGGGCACGTAGACTTCACTATTGAAGTAGAGCGCTCTTTGCGGGTGCTTGACGGCGCGATCTTAGTGCTCTGCGCAGTAGCCGGTGTGCAAAGTCAGTCAATGACGGTTGACAGGCAAATGCGCCGTTACCGGGTTCCGAGATTGGCATTCGTTAATAAGTGCGATCGAGTGGGAGCCAATCCGCTAAGAGTGCGTGACCAGTTACGCGAAAAACTGGGACACAATCCGGTTCTTTTGCAACTTCCTATTGGCTTGGAAGATAAGCTAGAAGGCGTAGTTGATTTAGTAGAAATGAAAGCTTTTCGCTTCTTCGGAAAAAACGGTGAAACAATTGAGGAAGGACCAATTCCTGATTCAATGGTTGAGCAGGCCAATGCAGCCCGCGAAGAGCTATTGGATGCAGTTTCCATGTTTTCCGACGAGCTTACCGAAGCGATTCTCGAAGAAAAAGTCACTAAAGATCTCCTGCAAAAGGCCATTCGCAAGGGAACCATTGAGTACAAGTTGACTCCGGTATTAATGGGTTCTGCCTACAAAAACAAAGGCGTGCAGAAGTTATTAGATGCCGTAGTTGCCTACTTGCCCGACCCCACTCAAGTTGAGAATAAGGCAGTCGACTTAGACAAAGACGAGGCTCCGGTAGTATTGACAACCGACATTTCCGCACCTACCGTCGCGTTAGCTTTTAAGTTGGAAGACGGGCGTTACGGTCAGCTTACTTACTTGCGAGTTTACCAAGGAAAGCTGGCCCGCGACACGTTTATAACTAATACGCGAACCCGCAAGCATCATAAAGTTGGCCGTCTAGTACGCATGCACTCCAGCGAAATGGAAGACATCAGTGCTGCTGGCGCCGGAGATATCGTAGCCATGTTCGGCATTGATTGTAACTCCGGTGATACTTTCACTGACGGCAAACTGAACGTGGCGATGACCTCAATGCACGTGCCCGAGCCAGTCATTTCGCTTTCGATTAAACCAGCAGACAACAAAGCAGAAATAAACATTTCCAAGGCGCTGCGCCGGTTTACTCGCGAAGACCCGACTTTCCGTGCAGGTATAGATGAAGAATCAGGGGAAACTATTATTCGTGGAATGGGAGAATTGCACCTCGACGTCTACATAGAACGAATGAGGCGCGAATATAATGCGAACGTGGAGGTATCTGCTCCGCAAGTTGCTTACCGGGAAACCCTGGGACAAAGAGCAGAATTTAACTACACTCATAAAAAGCAAACTGGTGGTGCTGGTCAATTTGGGCGGGTAGCTGGCTATATAGAACCATGCGAGGAGCCATTCGAGTTTGTGGATGAGGTGGTGGGTGGAGCTATTCCCCGGCAATTTATCGGGTCAGTAGAAAAGGGATTCCGTTCGATGCTGGCCAAGGGGATGAAGCTAGGTTATCCAGTAGTAAATGCGCGAATGGTAGTAAATGACGGTTCCAGCCATCCGGTCGACTCTTCAGACATTGCTTTTCAAGAAGCCGCTCGGGGAGCATGGCGAGAAACCTACGAGAAATCTAAGCCTAAGATCCTTGAGCCCATTATGAAGGTAGTAGTTGAGGGTCCAGCTGAGTTTTCTGGCGCAGTTCTCGGGACATTGATGCAGCGTCGAGCTATGATCGTCGGGTCGCAAGAAGATTCGGGTTTGGCAAGAGTCGAGGCAGAGGTACCGCTTGCAGAAATGTTTGGATATTCAACAACATTACGCTCCTCCACCCAGGGGAAAGCCGAGTTTTCGATGGAATTTTCTCGGTACTTGCCAGTTCCCGCGGGAATTGCGGAAGAGTTGATAAAGAAGGCGCAGGAGAAGGCTAAGGGATAACGTAAAAAATACAAGGAGCGCGCCATGTACCGCAAGGAAGTAAATGCTTGCAGCCCGATGAGAATTTTGGAAAGGTCAATTCGCGGAGGTCTTGGCAAAGGTAACCTTGGTTGCGTAATGGCTCCTGCAGGAGTCGGTAAAACCGCTTGTCTGGTACAAATTGGTCTCGATAGTTTGATGTGTGATCGCGACGTCGTTCACATTGCTATTGGACAGAGTATTGAATATGTAAGCGCGTTTTATGACGTATTGTTTGATGGACTTGCTTTGGAAAACAATCTGGAGGATAGACATACTTCCCAGGAAGTCATCGCAAGGCATCGAGCTATTAAGGCGTTTCCTTACGAAGCCAGTTTTTCACTAGCTCGTCTAGAAGAGGCACTAGAACTTTTTCGACGCCATATGAACCTTCGACCAGAGGCTATTCTGGTTGACGGTTTACCTTGTTCGGCAGAAGGAAAAGCAAATGATATAGATTCGCTAAAGCTGCTAGCAAAACGAGATGAAGTTGAGATCTGGTTCACCTATCAGACGCCCCGAGGTTACGATTCTTCTAGCGGTAATTTACCTGCTCATTTGGAAGCAAACGCTTCTAGCATTGATGTAGCGCTATTCCTCCAGCAATGGGGTGATCATGTTGCGTTGAAGCTGGTTAAAGATCATGGAGAACCGGTTTCGCCAGATATGCAATTAGAACTCCATCCAGATACATTGCAATTAGTCCCAGAAGGAAAAACTATTTCTCCTAGGGCACTTCCTGCTGCTGGGTATACGCTTCTTTCCGGCGGTGCACCAGGAGCAGAAGCTGAATTTGGTATTTGTGCAGAGCGCTTTGGGCTGGAAGAAGTGGTGTTTTCGTTTAGCGGTAGAGGGCAGGTACGTAATAGAGGACTCATCGAGCTAAACGAAGCAGAGTTGAAATTGGGAGATGTAAGTTCTGCTTATCTAAAAGCACATATGCATCGCACCTACCCTTCGACCCCTCTTTTTAAAAAGGTTCTCCAATCCATCTGGCATCAAGTAAACACAGCGGGCGAAGTTTTCTCTATTGGAAAGGTTAATCCGGACAATACAGTTACCGGTGGAACGGGCTGGGCAGTTGAATTGGCCAAGCATTGGGGTAAGCCGGTATTTTTATTTGATCAAGAAAAGACCGTCTGGCTAAAGTGGAATGGTGAACAATGGAAAGAAATACCACCACCTACTATTACTCGCGAGCGATTTACTGGCACCGGTACTCGCTTTCTAACAGCCGATGGCTTGAAAGCTATTCAAAATCTGTTTGAGCGTTCTTTTTCTAAGAAGAATTGAGATGTCTATTTCGGTTTAGCTGCCAGTGCCCGTGTAGAACGTAGTCACGGAAGCGTTCAGCGAAGCTTTCGTGGGTAATACCGAACGTTTCTAGAAATGCTCCGTTGAATTGGGTCCCTCGACGCATTGAGGAAAGCAATTTAATAATTGCGGGTCTTCCGAAATTCTGCAGTAAAAATAGAAAAGAATAGTGAGCAATTGAGTAGGCCATATTACTTTCCAATTCGTTTTCTGTGAAGACTACATTTGAAAGTACCCCGCCACCGTTTTTCAAAAAGAATAGCTTGAGCTCTCTTAGAGTACCTCGGCGGTATCCTTGGTCAGCAGTAACCGAAGCCATTCCTTCTCTAAACCACCCGGGAATTTTTTTTGTTTGCCATTCTTCTCCATTGGAAGCGAGCTGGTACATCAAGCAATGAGTTAGCTCGTGAAGCATTAACTCGTTGATTTTCTTCTGAGAGGGCACGCCTTCTGAATTCCAACTCAAGGGAGACTGTATAAAAACCACTTCTCTCTGCGCCCAGGCTCTGATCCATTGGCCACGAAAACCTACTGCCTGTTCTAGCCCTCGATGCATTGGGTAAATTTTGATGCAAACCGGGGAACTAAATTTTCCCCACCAAAGAAGCTCGGGAAGAGAAGCAGAAACCGCTTTTACCACCATTTGCACACTAGGCTGTTGCTCGTGCTCAGCAAAGGAAAACGTAAATTGTCCAATTGAGTTTTGCCATTTCTCGGTTTTAGAAAGAGTGGGCAGGTGAGTACAAGCACTTACAATAAAAACCCCAAAAATGACCACCACTAATGTGAATTTGTTTCCTTGTTTTCTCCCAATTGGGGTTTGGGAATTCATTTGCTTTTCTCGGTACAGGGCTGGGAGCTCTGGTAGCCCGGGAGTTTTTGAGAGTCGAGCAAACATTTTTCTCTTTTCACAGAATCAGCATGACATTGCGCGCAAAAATCCTTGGATTTCCCATGGATTACATGGCAATGCCCGCACTTTAGTTCGGGCCAGTGACTGTTATGCGGATTGCGATTCCAATGACTGGTACGCTTTGCCTGATGCTCCATGCTAATATGACAACGAGTACACAAAGAATCTTCATAAGCTTGCGGAGCAGGCTCAGCAGGTCTTGCCGTCAAAAGGTAAGTTACTGCACGAACAATCTGCTCGCTATTTGCACTTGATTGATGACAATCTAGGCAACTTACCCCTGCTCTTCGATGGAAATTATCCAGGTAGTCTCCCTTTTTATAAGAGCGCACCGTATTTTTCATAAGGTGACATAAACCACATTGATCAGGTTTATGAGAAGACGAACCTGATGCTTTTTCCCATAAAAAGCTCAAGATTAGCCCTAAAAAAACTATTCCCAGAAAAATCCGTAGACCCAACCGAAAAAGAGCTCGCTCTTTCATTTACTGTTTAATCGTCTTTCCAAAGCACTTTCCAAGGGTGCTTTTTCAGATCAGAAATCAAATCTCTTAGGTCTTGGTACACTTGCGGGTCTTTAGCTAATCCTCCGATAGTGCCCTTTCCTTCTTCTAAAGTGCGAAGCAAGTGTTCTGCACGAGCAGCAATTTTTTGCAAAGCAACCCCGGCTTCTGCGTAGCGAGCAATGGCGTTTTGTAATCTTTTTCCGTCCTCAGCAGTTAATGAGCCGGTAACCAGAGCCGCTCCGTTTACTGCACGCTCTGCTTGCTGCGCAATGGGTGGTATTTTTTTACGAAGTTGAGAACTTATAACAGCTAAATCAGTTACCATTTGACCAAACTTACCTCTTTTTCCAAAGCTAGTATTCAATGCCTTCGCCAATTCTCGAAATTCCTGCGCAGTCGTCGAAAAGTCATTGGCTGCCTTGGTTACCGAACCGCCTTGCTGTAATGCGGCTTCCGCTTGTTCGGCAAAACGTGTCAAATTGCGAGCTAGAATTGTAGCTTCCCCTTCTTCACTCAATAGTGCGGTAGCTTGCTCCAAAAAGGCGAATAGTCGTGCTGATAATAAATCCATTCGTGGAGGATCGATTCCGCGAATAACGGCATCTTTTTTTAGCCGATCGCCAGATTTTGGACCGGATTCGATCTCTAAAAATGGCTCGCCCAGTGGACCCTGAGTAGCAACCACAAATTGAGCACGAGACCCTAATTTTTGAAAAATGGAGTGATCGATTTCTACTTCCATTTCGATTGGCAAGGAACGCCCCGCATGGTCTCGGCGGTCGGGAAAAAGCTCTAGACTGCGCACCCTGCCGACACGTACTCCGGCAAGTTTGACGGGAGCTCCTTTAGGAACTGCTCCAGAATGCGCAAATTGCACTTTAACTCGATCTCCCCCGCCTACTCGCAGCTCCCCCATAACATATAACAAGCCACCTATTCCCAGAATAGCGAGAATAATTAAGGCTCCGGCTCTAAATTCTACTCGTTCTTCCATGCTTTACATTTAGTTAGTTAGATTAGTTAAAAACTTTCATTCCTTGCTCTAATTGCTTCAAAAAGAACTCTACCGAGCAAAAACACCGTGCCTGGCCATTTTCCAAAACGAATACTTGATCAGCATTATGCCGCACGGAATTTAAGTCGTGCGAAATAACCAGTGCAGTGCCTCCTTTTTGCACTGCAGTGCGGATAACTTGGTCTACTTGGCGAGCAGCAAGTGCATCTAAACCAGTAGTGGGCTCGTCATACAAGATCATTGGTGGACGAAGCGCTAGAGCGCGAGCAATCGAAACTATTTTACGTATTCCTGGTCCAACTTGCTTGGGAAGCAAGTTACTAAACTTTTCTAATCCTAGTTCGGCAATAGTTTCTTCAGCTCGTAGCAATGCTGTCTTTCTTGGTAATCGTGCAGCCAATCGCAAAGGAACCGCCACGTTATTCAGAATATCTAGCCAGTCCAATAACGCTGCATTCTGAACTACGTAGGGGTATAGGCTTCTGAATGGTAGTAGCTGTTTTTCTGGCCAAGAATCAATTCTCTGTTCATTAACCCAGATTTCGCCAGCATCAATACGTAACAGGCCAAGGCAACAGCGCGCCAAAACACTTTTTCCCGCTCCGCTGCGGCCAACTACAAAGGTTACTTTTTGCTTGGGCGCTTCCAGATTAATTCCTCGAAGCACTGGCTTGGATTCTAGACACTTATGGACATCGATTAGTCTAACCATGATTATAGCTTTATCCCATACCCACTAGAAAAAGCATTCCGTTAAAAATTCCGTCAGTCGCCAGAACCACTAGGCATGCCCAAACAACTCCTCGGGCGGTAGCAGCACCGACCCCTTCAATACCTCCAGTAGCTTTCCACCCACTCATACAGCCCGCCAAAGGAATTCCTACCCCATACCCTAGCGCCTTGCTGGCAAAGGAAATCAAGTCGCCTTTCCCGACGTATGACGGATCGAGAAATGCTTGCCCATCAGCTCCGTAAATAAAGGTAGCCACCAAACTTGATCCCAACGCAGAAACTGCGGTTCCCACTACCATTAAGCAGGGAATTCCCACTAAACCTGCCAGCAAGCGCGGCACTACTAAATCTTGATAAGGATCGCCAACTGACATTTTCCAGGCATCTAGTTGCTCGGAAACTTTCATGGAGGCAAGTTCTGCCGCCAATAAGGAACCAATGCGTACTGCTATCAGAATACCCGCAAAAGTTGGCCCTAACTCGCGAATTAGCAATTGAAAGAAAGCTGGCCCTACTACCGCCAAATCACCTATAATTTTACGCGCTTGGGCAGCGCCATGAGCTATCCACACTGCGCTAAAAAAGGCCATTCCTCCTGCTACCAAGAAAATTGAATGGTAACCAACTTCGTGAAATTGACGCCAGGTTTCGCTCCAGAAACTACGACGTGCATACCAGCAAGAACGTGATGCAAGAAAAGCCATATGTTCGGTTTCCGGATAGACAATCCACTTTAGGAATATCGCAACTGCGACATGATTTTGTTTTGAGAAAGACCCATTGTTGCAGGAACGATATCAATTTTGGCATGATCTAAGATTGCTTTTCGAAAGATTTCTTCAGGAAATTCCACTCGGTTTAACGCTCCATCGCAATAGGGACATTTTCCTTCATCTTGTTTTTCCCACAAAGAACCACAAACTGTGCACTTGTATCCCCAAGCACGATAACTATCATCTACTAACAGATGATGAACTCGGCCTTGTGACAAAGCAGCCAATGACGCAGCGACGCCGGTAGTTCCTGGTCCTCCGCTGGCTGCCGCCGCTGATATTCGTTGGCTTTCGGTCAGGAATCGGTTTCGCAGTGCTTCCTCTATCTGAGGCTGTACTTTATTAATAACTTCCGCCGCCTTTTGCCCCGATTCTTGTGCTCCGGGCACTGTAAAACGGGCAACTATATTGGTTCTTGCTTTATTGGTAAGTTCCTGCTCGAATGCTCGAATTAAAAACTGTTGGCCTGCCACAACAATCATTAAGTCGGGATTTTCCTCTAACTTTTTGGTGGTGAGCTCTGCTAAAACTAACAAATTCTTTTCTCGTACCTCCCCAAAATATCGTTCTTGTTTTTGCTGATTAAAACCTTTTTGGGGGTGTCGATTAGGCAAAGAACGCACTAGATGATCTTGGTGTTCAAGAATTCCGCAATGCGATTCGTAAATATCGCCCCCTTTTCCATTAACCATTACCAACAATACAGCCGGAGTAACTCCACAACTACGCAATAGCGAGGTAATCCAAGGTTTACGATCAATAATGAATTCCATAGGCTCAAAAGGCACTCGCAAAGATATAACGGGAACTTCGGTATTAATATCTTTACAAAACAGCGCCACTCCTGTTGCCCACTCCTCGTGCCTTTGTCTAATCAAACCGCTCACGTAGTTTTCTATCCATTGTAAATTTTGAGCTAACCGTTTCCCCTGCTCATCTGCCGGTGTTTGTTTAAGCGTTCTACGGATATGTTCGCGAACAAATACTCGCACAATTTGCCGATGGTGCTCGTTGTGCCACCAGGTATTTAAGTAAACGCTCACTACTGGAACAGACGATTCTGAATTCAACAAGAGTGATTCCATCCAGCTATTCATTTTCATGCTTTCTGGCTCCTTCTTGCCCTACCATTCATCTCTAATCCACTCTTCTAAATTAAGCATGAACGCACTATTCAAGGATTGATTTTGCTTTGCGTGCTTCAGCACTCCATGGTGACGAGTTTAAAAAAGTCTTTTTCCAAGCCAAGCACCAAACTCGGAGACTAAACTGAGGTCTTTAGTCTCGGTCGACTGGAACCGCGGAGCGTCTCAATTGCGAGACATTCCGACGTTATGCAGCTACTTTTTACGCAACTATGAAGAGGTGTTATCGATAATGAGCGAACGTATGTAACGTGTGTGGCGATAAAAATATCATCATTCAAAAGGAAACTATTATGTCAGTAGGCAAGTTGAGTGGAACAAACGGAAGCAATGGACTCAATCTAAATCAAACATCATCTCCGTCTGCTCCTAAACCAAGAAATAACGGGTCTGACCAAAAACAAGCAACGTCTCCCGCATATTCTTCGAGCGCCAATGGTGCAAGCTCATTATTGAAGGACCGCTTTATCGCAGCAAAGGAGGATATGAACACAAAGCATGCCTTAGAGGAAATACAAAACGGAGGAAAATCCCCCGACTTGAGTGTACTCATAAAGGACTTAAAGTCTTTTCAGGACTTGGGAAATACTAAATCTCCATGCGATACTGGTACAGTGTGTCAAAATCACGTCACGCGTCGATGCTAATAATATCTATAAGAGAAAGTGCGTAAGAAGCACAACTCTTCCCATGAGTGATGCATAGCGTTTGAGCGGAATTGAGGAATACGTCGTAGCATATCCGGCTTGCTATTTTTTTAACTTTTTGAGCAACCAATGGAGGTGTGTCACGATAACCATGGTCTCAAGAACCTAAACGCCAATATTGGCACATTCACGAAACGTCAAAAGGAGATTGTTTATGTCAGTAGGCAAATTGGGCGGAGCAAACGCAAGCAATGGACTCAATCGAAAGCAAGCATCATCTCCGTCTGCTCCTAAACCAAGAAGTAACGAGTCCCACCAAAATCAAGCAACATCTCCCGCATATTCTTCGAGCGCCAATAACCGCTTTATCACAGCAAAGAAGGATATGAACACAAAGCATGCCTTAGAGGAAATACAAAACGGAGGAAAAGCCCCCGACTTGAGTGTACTCATAAAGAACTTAAAGTCTTTCCAGCACTTGGGTTCTAACGCTAACTGCGATACCGGCGATCCATGTGGAGATAACGTTACTTATAGTTGCTAATAATATCTATAAGAGAAAGTGCGTAAGAATTACAGAAATGTAAAGTGAATAGGAATAGGTCATGACGCATCGAGAGATGCTCGATGCGATTGCAGCTCGAGCCAGTGTCCCCCCAGAACGTCTCTTTTGGAACAATGAAGACACATGTATTGGAGTCGAAAGCAATGTTCAGGCCCGTCTTGAGCATTTGTACGCTCTGGTGGAAGCCACTGATAGTGAGAAGATTGAACGTTTTCTCGCTCAGCATGACCTTGATCAGGCGCGCATTGGGCGTTTTTTGTTCACGCCACAACGTCTAACCGGGCCACTGCCAAGCTGGATTGGCGTGCTAAAACAAGTAGTGAGACAGGATGTTTCTCATTTCTCTCAATATACTTATCTCGCCGCCCATGATCCCGCTCTGAGCGCAGCAGATCCGCTTCCGTTCGAAGAAGTACTCCTCCCCTTTATCCGGTATGCACGGAAGCAGTATGAGCAACGAACGGCCCACTTGCAGTCTCTGCTAGTTGATGAGGTTCAGATCTCACTCGAACGCTGGTTGCTCCAACAGCTCTGTGGACTGGCCGAGGACGTGTTGCTGTTGGAATTCACGTTTCTCCGACAGCAGCATGCCCACGAAACATTCTCAAGGGAAAGTCGAGCGCTTTATGAGACATTTGTAGCACAGTATCGCGGGGAGGGATTGCTCTCCCTCTTCCAGGAGTATAGCGTGCTGGCTCGCCTCCTGGTCTTGAAGGTTGAGCACTGGATTGACATCTGTACAGAATTTCTGCATCGACTGACTGCCGATCTGAGGGAGATCGAGAAAACGTTTCATGATGGAGTGTCCGCAGGGCGAGTCGTCAAGGTGCAAGCGGGCTGCTCTGATGCGCATCATCATGGACGGACTGTTTTTATTGTGACCTTTGCCGAGGGACTGAAGGTCGTTTATAAACCCAGAAACCTTGCAGTCGATCAGGCTTTTGCCAATTTGCTACTCTGGGGAAACAAGCAAGGGCTTTCACCCTGTCTAAGACCCATACTCGTCTTAAACAAGACCACGCATGGATGGGCAGAATATGTGCCCACGCAATCCTGCGCTAGCAAGCAAGAAGTGCAAGCCTACTATCAGAGAACGGGGATCTTGCTGTGCTGGCTTTACCTCCTGGGGGGGAGCGATATGCATGATGGTAATCTTATTGCCAGTGGGCCAAACCCAATGCTTATCGATCTGGAAACTATTATGACTGCTGGTTTTCCCCCTTGCCTACGATTTAAGGAGCCGTGGGAGCGCAGCGCTACACGCCCTGATGGTCAGCTGAACCGGCGGCATTCCGTTTTGGATACTTCTCTCTTGCCTGAATTGCGTCGATTCGAGAGGGTCGACTCAAAGGCAGTCATTATTCTTGATTGTTCTGGCTTAGGCAGGGGCAGGGACCATCTCCAGACGAGTCCCCGGCTTATGTGGAAGCACGTTAATACTGATGCGATGAGTCAGGAAGTTGTTCAACTGATGAAGGAACGCTTTCTCAATACAGTGCAATTGCAGGAGAAAGCTGTAGACCCTCTTGAATATGGCGATGAGGTAGTGAAAGGATTTGAGACCGGCTATCGCTTCATGCTCACTCATCGCAGCGAGCTGCTGGCGCTAGATGGTCCCCTGGCCGCCTTTGAAGGCTGTCCGCTTCGCTTTATCAGGCGAGCGACAGAGACCTATGCAAAGGCATTGCAGATCCTGAAGCAACCCAAGTATATGCGTGAAGGAACAGACCGGTGGATTGAATTGCAGGTCTTTGCCACATCGTTACCGGAGAAGCAGACGCATCCTGCTCTCTGGAAGGTGGCCGAGTCCGAAATATTGTCCCTCCAGCGACTGGACATTCCCTGGTTCGGTACAGGGGGTTCAAGTCATCACCTACTGCTTGATGACAAAGAGATCCTCCCACATATTTTTCCTTGCTCTGCCTTAGAGCGTTCCAGGATCTTACTGACCGAATTCAATGAAGCTGATTTAGCCCGACAGATTCACCTCATTTGCACCGCATTTTTTCTCGCTCAACAAGCGCCGGGAATGAGAGATAACAGAGACGAATTCTCCACGCTCAATAAACAAGAACAAGAACAGAGTCTCTTGGCGACTGAGCTAGTTAAGACCGCGCGCCACATTGGTCAACATCTGTATGCGCATGCCTATCGCGATCAGCGCTCACACCGGGAAGGGACCTGGATTGGTCTGCTTTACCAGGACGCCCTGCAAACGTTTCGGCAAGAGTTCGTGGGCTTTAACCTGTATCAGGGGGCCTGCGGAATCACGCTCTTTCTGGCCGCACTCCAAAACGTTACGCGGGAAAACACCTTTGGCGATCTGATCAGCTCGGCGCTACAACCTCTTTGCCAGAGCTTGAAGGATGCCTCATCGCTTCCTGCCGAAGGGACCTGGGAGATTGGGGGAACCAGTGGACTAGGTTCATACATGTATGCTCTCTCGCGCATTGGGCTCTGGTGCGATCTGCCAGAACTGCTCGATGCAGCCTGGCATGCCTCGCTCTTACTGACAAAACAACGGGTGCAGGCCGATCAATCCTTTGACGTCATCGGCGGAAGCGCAGGAGCACTTCTAGGACTGTTGTCTCTGTATAAGCACATGCAAATAGACGAGCTACTCCAACGAGCACGGTGGTGCGGTCAGCATCTTCTGGCGCAGCGCGTATCTACGGCATCTGGGAGACGAGCTTGGCCAGCATTCCAGTCGCATCCGCTCACCGGTTTATCGCATGGAGCATCGGGGATTGCTTATGCCTTGTTGCGCTTGACAGAAGAGACGGGCGAGCAGATCTGGAAGGATGCTGCCGAAGAAGCGCTGGGATTTGAACAGTCCCTCTTCCGGCAAGAAGAGGAAAACTGGCCAGATTTGAGAGAACAGTCTAAAGAGACAGACGTACATGCATTTCACACTGCGCCAGTAGCCTGGTGTCATGGAGCTGCAGGGATAGGTCTGGCTCGCCTTGGGGGACTGGCAGTTCTTGACACTACACAGGTACGGGCTGATCTGGCTGCAGCCTTGAAAACGACGCAGAAAATCGGATTACAAGAGGTCGATTCCCTTTGTTGTGGCAATGGTGGACGCATCGAATTGTTGGTAGCTGCCTCTCAACGTCTCCAGCAACCTCATTTTTTGGAAGTGGCACGCCAGTGGAGCTCTGCGCTTGTTCGCAGGTCGGAACAGCACGGAGGCTTTCGTCTTCTCTCCAGACTTCCCCGTCAGGCCTACAATCCCGGACTGTTCCAGGGAACGGCTGGCATAGGTTACGAATTGCTGAGGGTCGCTTTCCCTGATCAAGTGCCCAGTGTACTGCTCTGGGAATAGCGTTATCAGGGATATTTCAACACTTTTTAGAAAGCAATACTATTATGATAAATCAATTCTGGGAGGCATTAGACAAAGGTATTCTGCATCACAATATCCTTAGAGGCTTGCAAGAAGACGACAAGCTGCGCATCAATTCGGCGCATTTATATGTTAGCGATCGCTGCCCATTAAAGTGTAGACATTGCTTTCTTGGCGATGTTCGTTCCGTTGATCGTCCCCTTTCTCTACAGGAATGGCAAGGCATTATCGAGCAATTCGTCGACCTTGGCGTGAAATCCATTCACCTGGCTGGACGAGAACCGTTTACAGAACGCGTTACCTTGGAACTTCTAGCCTATTTAAGCAAGAAGAAGGAACATCATAACCTTTATATAAGTACCATTAGCAATGGTCTTAATTGCCGAAAGCACCTTAACGACATACAGCGTTCAAATTTGGATCATCTTAACATTAGTATTGATGGGCTAGAAAGTACTCACGACTTCATGAGAGGCAAAGGTACGTTTAAGCATATTATTAAGAATTTAAAAGAAATCATATTGGCTTTAGGTAGTGAAAGAGTAAGCACGGCAACGGTCCTTCACAAAGCTAATATTCATCAAATTCCAGAAATAATTGATACCTTATCACAGCTAGGTGTACGAAATTGTTTTTTTCAGCCGGTAACACCGTTTGGTTCTGCCCTCTCCCTGACTGATCTTTTGCTTGAGGGAAAAGGATACGGACAAGCTATTTTAGAAACGAAAAAACTCTTGGCTCGGCCTGAATATCAGGCATTAGGAATCGTTGTCAGGTTTGCTATTCCTTCAGAGATTGTGCGTTCTTTGTGTCAAGTAGACCCGTGGTTTGAACAGGAATTGCTTGCTTACCTTTCACAGGAAAAAGCTGAACTGCCAGAAGTATCGAGTTTTCTTCGACTAAACTTCGGCCTGATCGATATACCATTTAAGCAACATTGTATCGTGACAGCCGATGGCTACATAGTAAGCGATACGCGCTCAGTTTCCCACTATGTCGATAATAGCCTTGGCAGTGTGCGCCAACATTCTGTAAAAGACCTTTTGTCTAAGGCTCGTCAATTTGCAATAGATTTTCTTAGGAGGGACATGCCGTTAACCGGGGCGTTTTGATTAGGCGCTTATTCGTTAGCGAAACACAGCATAGTCAACGCTCTGCCATGGCCTCGGAACACTCCGCGCTAAGCGAGCTATCCAATTTAATCTGCGGCAAAGCCATGTTTTTTCTATAAAACGCCTTTCAAGTATTGCCCAGTCCAGCTTGCTTTGACCTGGGCAACCATTTCCGGGGTTCCTTGAGCTACTAATTGCCCACCTGCATTTCCCCCCTCGGGTCCCAAATCTATAATCCAATCCGCGCTCTTAATCACATCAAGATTATGCTCAATCACAACCACCGTGTTTCCCGCATCAACCAATCGATTAAGTACTTTCAATAGCTTTTGAATATCGTCAAAATGTAGCCCGGTAGTAGGTTCGTCCAATAAATACAAAGTTCGTCCAGTGGAACTTCTGGCAAGTTCGCGCGAGAGTTTTATTCTTTGCGCTTCCCCCCCAGAAAGCGTGGTGGAGCTTTGCCCCAATTTCATATAGGAAAGCCCCACGTCACTAAGGGTATTTAGTATTCGAACAATATCCCGATGTACCGAAAAATGCTCTAAGGCTTCGCGTACGCTTAACTCCAAGACTTCCGCAATGTTTTTGCCTTTGTAATTAACTCGAAGTGTAGCGTCATTAAAACGCCTTCCCTGGCAAGCTTCGCAAGTAACATAAACATCTGGCAAAAAATGCATCTCTACCAGCTTTACCCCCGCTCCTTCGCATTCCTCGCACCTTCCTCCTTTAACATTGAAAGAAAATCTACCCGGAGTGTACCCGTATGTTTTGGCTTCGGTGGTCTGGGCAAATAGTTCGCGAATGGCGTCGAATACTTTGGTATAGGTTGCTGGATTAGAACGAGGAGTTCTTCCAATGGGTTTTTGATCGATATCGATCACCTTGTCCAAGTATTCTAAGCCTTTGATTTTTTTATGTTTTCCCGAGTTTTCCCTACTACTATACAAAGCCCTAGCAAGTGCGGGGAACAAAATATCATTTATTAACGTGGATTTCCCTGCGCCAGATACTCCAGTTACTGCCACAAATAAGCCTAAAGGAATTTCTACATCAATTTCTTTTAAATTATTTTCGGAAGCTCCTTCAATACGAATGCGAGAATCTTTCAACGTACGCCGTTTCTCAGGAATAGGTATTTCTTTTCGCCCCGAAAGGTAAGCACCGGTTAATGATGCCGGATTTTTCATTACCTGCTGCAAATTTCCTGATGCTACTACCTCTCCTCCCAATTCTCCAGCTCCCGGTCCAAAATCCACAATCCAATCGGAGTCACGTATAGTTTCTTCATCATGTTCTACCACTATCACTGAATTACCAATGTCTCTAAGCCTTTTGAGAGTGACCAATAGCTTTCCGTTATCGCGCTGATGCAAACCAATTGAAGGCTCATCCAAAATATAAATAACCCCGGTTAATTCGCTTCCAATTTGTGAAGCTAAACGAATTCTTTGGCTTTCACCGCCAGAAAGAGTGGAAGCCGTCCGGTCCAAAGAAAGATATCCTAACCCTACATTTTTTAAAAACCCTAAACGAGTACGAATTTCTTTAAGCAACTCATGAGCAATTTTTTCTTCAGTTTTGGAAAGAGGAAGAGAAACCACAAAATCAAAGGCTTGGTCAATGGTAAACCCGGAAATATTTACAATACTTTTTCCATGAATTTTCACCGCTCTACTTTCTGGCTTTAATCGAGCTCCTTGACATTCGGTACACGGCTTGCTGGAAAAATATTTCATATAGTAGCGACGCGCACCTTCGGACTCGGTTTGTTTAAAACGTCGCATTAATTGTGGAACGACCCCTTCGAATTGACCCCAACTCAGTTTTGGTCGAGAGCCATCCGGTGTGTTTCCGTATAGAATTAACTCTTGTTGTTTTTTTGGCAATTTTTTAAAAGGAATATCTAAGTCAATGTTATGAGTCTGCGCAAATTGCTCGATTACTTCTCCACTAAAACTGTCGAAGCGGGCCATTATTCCTGCCCATGGCTCTACTGCACCTTCACGAATGCTCTTATTACAATCGGGAATAATTAAGTCGGGGTCCATTTCCAGCCGAGTTCCTAAACCATTGCAGGTTGGACACATTCCTAATGGATTATTAAACGAAAAATGGGGAGGAGTAAGATCGCCAAAAGAAATGCCGCAAGACAAACAAGCATTCAGCTCACTAAAAACCCGATCGGAAGCAGGACTACTTTTTTCGTCGGACAATACCATCTGTCCCTTGCCTTCTTTAAGTGCTATTTCTACCGCATCGGTCAACCTGGCTTTCAAATCAGGCTTCATAATCAACCGCTCGATTACTATGTGAATGTCATGCTTTAATTTTTTGTCCAGCTCAACACGATCTTCATCAAGCCGATACACTCGACCATCAATGCGCACTCGTGGCAAACCGCGCTTGCGCAAATCATCGAGAACATCACGATATTCACCTTTCCTGCTTACTACTACTGGCGCCAATACGGTAAATTTCTGGCCAGAAGGAAGCTTGAGGAGTTCTTGCACCATTTGCTGCGCTGTTTGCCGACCTACTTGTTTTCCACACCTAGGGCAGTACTGAACCCCAATCGACGCGTAAAGCACTCGCAAATAATCATGAATTTCGGTAACCGTTCCTACCGTAGATCGCGGATTGTTGGATGCGGCTTTCTGCTCAATAGAAATGGTCGGAGATAGTCCGCGGATAGTTTCATACTTAGGTTTTTCCATTTGCCCCAGAAATTGGCGGGCATAGGCAGACAAACTTTCTACGTAGCGGCGCTGCCCTTCTGCATAAAGAGTGTCGAAGGCAAGCGAGCTTTTTCCCGAGCCGGAAACTCCAGTTAGGACCACTAAACTCTTTTTTGGAATGTCAAGATCAATGTTTTTAAGATTGTGTTCTCTGGCGCCACGAATAGAAATTTTGTCAGGCTCAGTCACGACTGCTCTCTCTTCCTTCTCAAGGTCAAACGCATAGTATTTTCGCAAGCATCTGCGTTGCGAGTAGTCATAAAGACGACCAGATATGGAGTCAATTCAATAAGATGTAAATATTGTACAACCAGCTATGGAAATTGTACTATCCTAACCAATTTCAAACCATTCGCCTTAAAACTTAAGCTTTGAACCGGGGTGGGCAGTGTTTAAAGAAGAACGCGATTATAGCAAGTTCCAATGGAGCGATCTTGGCGATATCGAGATGGGACGCCCTAATCTTGGCCAGATGATGCCGGTTATCGCTTACCGTCTCATGCAATACACGCTACGCGAGGCCCTAATTATGCACGTTGGTACGGAGAAAACCAACCAGGTATTCTTCGATGCCGGCAAATTGGCGGGCATCCAGCTTTGTCGTAACGTATTGAACACTGAGCTTCCTTTTAGTGACTTTATTGCCAATTTGCAGAAAAAGCTTCGCGAACTGAAAGTAGGGATTGTCCGCATTGAGAAAGCCGACCTAGAAAAGCTTGAGTTTACCTTGACAATCGAAGAGGATCTCGACTGCTCGGGATTGCCTATTTCTGATGAGACCATTTGCGTTTATGACGAGGGCTTTGTGGCCGGTATTCTCAAGGAGTACACAGGTAAAGATTTCAATGTAAAAGAGGTGGACTGTTGGGCTACTGGCGATCGCTGCTGCCGTTTTGACGTTAAATTGAATGCCAGAAGTTGAATGCCTATCGATGGAAACATTGCTAGAAGAAATTGGTCACCGAATAGCAAGTCTTCTTAGGGGCAAGACTCCAGCTACTATAAATGCAGAGGCATACGAAGCGGGATTGCCCCGAGACTGCGCCGAGGTAGTCAACGACCTCATTGGCGCAATGAATGAAGTTTGGGCCTTCATTCTCCCGCTTTCGCAGGGCAAGCTATCAGTAGCTTCTCCCCGAACCGCTAACTTGCTGGCATCGCCATTTAAGGCCCTGCACGCGCGACTCCTTCACCTTGCCTGGCAAGCACAGCAGATAACCAAGGGAGACTACAGTCAGCGCATCGATTTCCTGGGTGATTTTTCCAAATATTTCAATCATATGGTTGAAATGATTGACAGTCGCGAACGCTTACTTAAATCTGCCAATGATGATCTTTCTCGAGCATTAGGTGAGCTCAAGCGTTCACAGGCAATGCTGGTTGAGTCGGAAAAGCTTTCGGCATTAGGACGCCTGCTTGCACAGCTATCTCATGAACTTAATAACCCTATCAACGTCATCAAAAATAACGTTGATCCGCTCCGGGAATACCTTAGCGAAATTAGCAACGCTTTCGCACGGGTCGACAAGCTTCTGGCTGACCTGCCACAGATGCAGGAATTTGAGATCTACAAGCAGACACATGACTTGCAGTACATCCTCAGCGACTCACATGCTGCTCTCAAAATAGTAGAAGACGCAGCGCAACGAATCTCAACCATCTACGAAAATCTGCGAACATTTATCCGCGGAGACAAACCCAACGCCCAAATGTCGGACATCACCCCCGGAATCAAAGCTACTGCGGCAATGTTGAGCCCGAAAAATCTACCTGGGGTATCTATTGAGCTTGAGCTGGCAGAGTTGCCCATGACCTGGGTATACGCAGGGGAGCTGAATCAAGTTTTCTTCAACTTGATAAAAAACGCTTTGGACTCCATCGGTGACACCGGGAAGGTTTATGTGCGCACTTTTCTCGATAAAAACCGCGATATAACTATTGAGATAACGGACGACGGCCCAGGGATACCCGCCGATATTGCTGATAAAATCTTTGACCCGTTTTTCACCACCAAGGGGGTAGGTGGTGGCACCGGTTTGGGGCTATCAATTAGCCGCGAGATAGCGCTCAGGCATCAAGGCACACTGAAGCTAGATACAACTTATACCCACGGTTCTCGTTTCGTAGTACGACTACCCGTACGAGCAGACCCCGATGAATACGACCACAAGGCGGCATCATGACCCAGCCAAGCGAAGAGAGGCCGCGAGTACTCGTTCTTGATGACGAACAGGCGAATCTGGATACCTTTCGCCGAGCGTTCTACAAAGATTTCGAAATACGTTTAGTCCTCGATGCAACCGAGGCTCTATCCATTATTGAGACAGTCAAATTAGACGTGGTGGTCACCGACTATTCTATGCCGGGCATTGATGGCGTGGAGTTCGCCAGGCGTGCCAAGCTCATCAAGCCAGAGGTGAGAATCATTATGGTGACCGGATACGCTGAGCTTGATGCTGTCCAGCAGGCGCTGCAATCCGGTTTGTTCGTCAACATTGCTAACAAGCCGTGGGACAAAAACACTTTGCGCAGTGCAATTCAGTGCGCGACATCGGTAGCGCGCTTGAATAGAACTATGGACAAGCTCAACCAACGAGTATGAAGTACTAGCCATTAGCACTTCTCGCATACTTGAGCAGGGAGAAATCAATGGAATTACCGATGCCGGTTCTAATTAGCCCGAGCATTCAACGATACGCCTGGGGAGATCCCAGCTATCTTCCGCAACTTTTCAAAATTCCCGAAGACGGCACGCCATGGGCGGAAGCCTGGTTTGGAGATCACCCTTCTGCACCGGCATACACAAAACTTGGCGCCAATGAACTGCCCTTGAACGAACTAATCAGGGACACTAAAAGCACCTTTCTGGGAAGTAATTTGGCTTTGCGCCACAGTAACCTTCCCTATTTGCTGAAAATTTTGGCTTGTGCGAAACCACTTTCTATCCAAGTGCATCCCAGCCGTATGCAAGCAGCCGAAGGATATGCACGCGAAGAGAAAATGGGAATAGCGCTTAACGAGCATCAACGTGCTTACCGTGATTCTAACCACAAGCCAGAAATTCTGGTCGCTTGGACAGAGTTCCATGCACTAGTTGGCTTTCGCCATGGTAACGAATTAGCCAAAGCTCTGGGACAGGCGCCAGAATTGGTGGGACTTCTTCCAGAAATTCGTCCTGATCCAGCAGGACTGCGCTTGCTACTCGAAGCCTACTTTGCGCTTCCAGACAAACAGGTAGAAGAACGTCTTTTCACCCTTGTTAATCGCCTAGAAGCAGAAAATGAACAGCGCCCCTTTTTGCCAATTCAACCTGCCTACTGGGTTTTGCAAGCTCATCGAGAGTTATCTGTTGGCAAAACCGTAGACCGGGGCTTGATTTTCGTTTTTCTACTAGAGCTAGTAACCTTGCAACCAGGAGAAGCCATATTTATACCACCAGGTGTTCCGCACGCCTACCTTAAGGGCGCTGGCCTAGAAATGATGGCGAACTCCGACAATGTGCTGAGAGCCGGGCTCACCTCCAAGCACGTTAACACTGCAGAACTGTTGCAAATTGTTCGTTTTGATGCAGGTGCATCGCCAAAGCTCTCGCCCATTCAGAATGCTGCTAGCGGGGAGGCTATCTATCCGCTTCCCACCGAAGAGCTCGATTTGCGCCGCGTCACCATGCTGCCATCACAATTAGTCACCCGTCACTCTAACGGGCCAGAAACAGTAGTTGTCCAGTCAAACAACCAGGTGATTATGACTTGCAATGGAACAGATCTGCAATTAGAGCAAGGGCAGGCTTGCCTTATTCCCTCAGGCACAACTTATACCCTCCAGGCTAGCCAAGACGCCCAGATATTTGTAGCTTCCACGCCCAACGAACCGCAGCAGGTTTCTAGCTTTCGTGGCCGCGACCAGAACGCACTTGCTTTTGGAACGAGTGGTTTGAGGGGATTAGTTGACGACATTACCGATCTCGAAACTTATATAAATACTTGTGGTTTCTTAGACTATCTACTTTCGAACGGTGAAGCTGTCTATGGCATGCCCGTAGCGATTGCGGGAGATTTGCGTCCGAGCACTGCCCGCATCTTGTTGGCGGTTGCTAAAGCGATCACTGACTCTGGATTTACGGTGGTTTATTGCGGCCGCATTCCCTCACCAGCACTTGCCCACTTTGCCTTTCAAAAGAGATGGCCCAGCGTCATGGTCACCGGAAGCCACATTCCGTTTGATCGTAATGGCATCAAGTTTAATAAGCCCAGTGGCGAAGTCTTAAAAAGTGACGAAGCACCTATACTGGAAGCAGTTGCCAGAGTTCGCGTTCGAGAATATGGCCGTGAACAAAACAGCTCGCTGTTCAGTGATAAGGGAGCCTTTACTTCGGCGGTAGCGGGGTTGCCAGATCTATCTGAGGAGGCGGCCGAGCTCTACCGCCAGCGTTACCTTGATGCCTTCCCAGCAGATGCATTAAAAGGACTGCGCATTGCTCTTTACGAGCATTCGGCAGTAGGACGTGATCTAATAACCGACATTTTGCGTTCACTCGGTGCGGAAGTACATACCATTGGCCGTTCTGAAAGGTTCATGGCCATTGATACCGAGGCTATCGCCGCCGAACGCCTGCAAGAGCTACAGACGCTTGCTGATATTTTGACTAGGCAAGTCGGTCGTCTAGATGCCTTGGTTTCCACCGATGGCGATAGCGATCGCCCGATGCTTCTCGGCTTTGACCACCAGAGGAAGGTACGCTTTTTTGGTGGTGACATATTGGGTGCGGTGGTTGCCGAGTATCTTGGCGCCGACTGCATAGTGATACCGGTGAGTTCGAATGATGCCATCGACCAGCATTTTGGGGCCCATGGTATAGCAGTTACTCGCACACGTATTGGCTCGCCATGGGTAATTGCTGAGATGGCCACACTTAGCGGCCAGCGACGTATGGGATGGGAAGCAAACGGCGGTTTTCTTTTAGGAACGGCAATAGAGACTCCCGCTGGACGATTAAGCCCTCTTCCTACCAGGGACGCCACCTTGCCATTAGTTGCAGCCCTGCATGCTGCACATCGTGAAAAAATTGGAATAGTGGAACTTTTCGCACGTCTACCCGAGCGCTACAGCCGGTCCGGGCTCTTAGACGCTGTCGATCCGCTAGCTAGCCGTGCGCTTCTCGAACGTTTCGGACTGGGTGATATTAATCTGCGCAGAGCCCATTTCGATGCCGATGAGATTATTCTGCACACCCGGGACGGAAAAAGGCACCCAATTGAGCCAGCGATCGCACACCGTCTCTTCACACTGCGTTCAGACTTAGAAAGTCACTTTTCTTCAGCGCGCGGCTTTGGTCGTCTCAATGAAATCGACATTCTCGATGGTATTCGCCTGCATTTCACCGGAGGAGATATTGCTCACATTCGTCCCTCGGGCAATGCACCGCAGCTTCGCATATATGCGGTGGCAGACACCGCTTCCCGTGCCGAAGCGATTGTAGCCGACGCTCTCGCCGAACCCGATGGGATTTTGCGTAGACTATTACTCCAGCAAAGCTCCCACTAGGTTCCATTGCCTAGCCATTTTTATTGAGCCAAAGCTTGGTGCCGAGCTTTGGCTTCCTCAATAACTTTAAGCAAAAGCTTACGCACCGCTCGTACATCGGGAAGAGAATATTGAGCAGAGCTTTTTCTTGTTCCTACGCATATGGAAAAAGCATTTTCCGGCAATGCACGAAAAAGGTATTCATCGGTTTCGTCGTCGCCTATCGCAACCATAATGGCTTCTTCCTCGTCGGCTAATAACGAAGGAACCACCATACCTTTATTGACCCCATGCGGTTTGACCTCAATAACCTTATTGCCGGGAAGAATTTCCACCGCCATATTGCTTAGGGCATGAGTGAGGTGGATTTTTAGCTCCCGTGCCTGCCATTCACCGTATTCCGCGTCGGCCATGCGGTAATGCCAAGCCAAAGAAGCAGTCTTTTCTTCCACCAAGGTTCCGGGAGTTCGAGTAGCGAACTCTTCCAGTATCGGACGAACACTATCCTTCCAAGCAGAATCAACTTGAACATTCATGCTCCACTCCGAGGCTCCCCGACACCAAGACCATAATCCGTGCTCCGAATGAAGCCCCACTGGCAATCCTTTCATCCACTCGGCTAGCAAATCCCTTTGCCGACCACTAACAATGTCCACGCGCATTCCCGGCAACTGAGCAACGGTGGCCAGAATTTGCCGCAATTCCTCGTCAGGCTCGGCTAATTCCGGTCGCCTTGCAAAAGGAGCCAATGTTCCATCGTAATCGAGTAGCCAGGCAACATTAGAAGCATTGCGAATAGCAGCAAGAAATTCATCATGCGCCAAAACGGGGGAAGGAGAAATGTCGTGTACCATTCGCGGTTTCTTTCCTAAATCATCCATAAAGTTTTCAGCCCACCGATGGACATCGTTACGAAACACTCGCTCTCTCAGCGCTCGAATTCGCGCTTGCCGTTCACGCCGAGGCATTTCCAAGGCCCTGGCAATTGCGTCAGCAGTTCCATCTATGTCATAGGGGTTTACTAAAACTGCTTCTCCCATTTCCGAAGCAGCGCCAGCGAACTCACTCAAGACTAATACTCCATCTTCGTCCGCCCGACTAGCTACGAATTCCTTGGCTACCAAATTCATGCCATCTCTTAGTGGGGTTACCAGCATTGCGTCAGCCGCCAAATACAACCCCACCAATTCTGGCTGAGTAAAACCTCGATGGATAAAATGTATTGGTACCGAAGAAGGAGTGGAAAATCGCCCATTAATTCTACCGACAAGTTGTTGAACTTCTCCGGCGAATACTTCGTACTGGGGGACATCTACTCGCGAAGGAACCGAAATTTGTACGTAACGCAAGCTTCCCCTAAATTTTGATTCTCTTTCCAATAGTTTTTCAATTGCCAACAACCGACGTGGAATCCCTTTAGTATAATCCAGCCGGTCAATACCTAATAGAATGCGATGATCGTTATTCTCTTGGCGATATTTTTTAGCATCTTCAATTGCCTTCTCTTCACGAGCTAAACGGTCAAAAACTTTCGCGTCTACCCCCATAGGATACGCCCAAAAGCGTATACTTCTCCCCTGGAAAACCATTCGGTCGGCAGAAGGCATCAACCCAAGGGCATGAATTAATGAATTGATAAATTGTCTAACATACGAAAAAGTATGAAATCCGATAATGTCCGCTCCTAAAATTCCTTGCAGTATTTGGTCTCTCCAGGGAAGCAGGCGAAACACCTCTACCGTCGGAAAAGGCACATGCAAAAAGAAACCAATACTAGCTTCCGGAATTCGCTCACGAATCATTTGAGGAACTAGAGCGAGCTGGTAGTCATGTATCCATATCAAATCGCCGGGACGATAATGGTCACAGACCGTATCCGCAAAACGACGATTAACTGCATAGAACATTTCCCAATGTTGCTGATGATAGGGAATACGCTCAATTTGATAATGAAATAGTGGCCACAAAACTCCATTGGAAAAAGCTCGATAATAACCATCCAATTCTTCTTCAGTTAAATATACCGGGGCAGCACCTAATTCTTCTAATTTATGTTCTAATTCAGTTTTTTGAGATTGTGATAAACCTTCTACGCCTCCCGGCCATCCTACCCACAATCCTTTTGATTTTGCGTGCAACCCCCTTAATCCTGTTGCCAACCCCCCTTGACTAGGAGTTGCCACCATCTTTCCGTCCTTCATCGAAAAAGAAATGGGCATACGATTAGAAACAATAATGTGATGTTTCATGGCTCTCCCCATTTATAATGTTTACTTTGGCTTTTTTATCTATGTCTACGCTCCAACTCCCTAGCTATTAATCCCAAAGGTATCTCACGAGCTGATAATAATACTAGCAGGTGATACAGAAGATCGGCACTTTCAGAAATTACACGTTCGTCAGTTTGAGCTAAAGCAGCTACTATTACTTCCGCAGCCTCTTCTCCTACTTTTTTAGAGATTCTTTCCATTCCCTCAGAAAAAAGACGCGCGGTATATGATTCGGAAGAAGAGGCTCCTTTGCGCCGCCCAATTGTTTTATATAATTCACATAGAATCGACGACAAGTCGGAATAATCATTACTTACCGTTGATTTCTGCACAGGGTTAAAAAAACAACTGTATTCGCCAGTATGACAAGCCGGTCCCTGTGCTTCAACCTTCAAGAGCACAGTGTCTGCATCGCAATCAAGTATGATTTCTATTACCTTTAGCAAATTTCCAGAAGTCTCTCCTTTGCGCCATAGGGAATTGCGACTACGGCTCCAAAAATGAGCCTCTCCTGTCTCTTGAGTAAGTTGCCATGCCTGCTCATTCATCCACGCTAGCATAAGCACCTTTCCGGTGCACATATCTTGGGCAATGGCGGGAACTAAACCTTGCTCATTGAAACGGGGGTGCGATTTTTGATCTTTCGTGTTTTGCGATTGCGCATTCATGAATTACTCCTCCCCCGCCTTTACTACGGGCCTCACCGGAATACCCTGCCGCTGCAAGTAATTTTTAACTTGAGGCACACTTAGTTGTCGAAAATGAAACAAAGACGCCGCTAAAGCCGCACTGGCATGCCCTTCAGTAAAAGCTTGAGCAAAGTGTTCTTCGCAGCCAGCTCCTCCAGAAGCAATGACTGGAATGTCAACTGCATCGGCAATTGCCCGAGTCAACTCTAGGTCGTAGCCGGCTTGGGTCCCATCGGCATCCATACTGGTAAGAAGAATTTCTCCCGCCCCTCTTTCTGACACTTCTTTAGCCCACTCTAAAGCGTCAATTCCTGTCGGTTTTCGTCCGCCAGCAACATACACCTGCCAGCGAGTAGGCTCGCCCGGACAAGCAGGAAGTCGCTTGGCGTCAATGGCTACTACCACCGCCTGAATCCCCAAACTAGATGCTACCTCCGAAATCAACTCTGGGGTCTGCACTGCTTGGGAATTGATGCTTATTTTGTCTGCCCCTGCTCGAATTAGGGTACATGCATCCTCGGCAGTACGAATTCCTCCACCAATGGTAAAAGGAATAAACACCTCATCAGCTACTCGTCTTGCCAGCTCGGCAGCCGTCTGCCGCCGATCAGAAGTAGCAGTAATATCAAGAAATACTAGCTCGTCTGCACTTTCGTTCTCATAGATCCGCGCCTGCTCCACTGGATCGCCAGCATCGCGCAGTCCGACAAAATTTACACCCTTGACCACCCGTCCACAATCTACATCCAGACAAGGAACAACTCGTTTAGCTAGCATTCTTTCGGTCCATTTCCTACGATGGTGTTGCCAATTGAAGAGCTTCCGAAAGGTCAAGCTTATTTTGGTATAAAGCCCGACCCGCAATAACCCCTATCACCCCTCGCTCAGCCACTTGGCAAGACCGGCGAATATCTTCTAACCCTGCTACCCCGCCCGATACAATCACCTGCATTCCACTAGCTTGAGCCAATTCTGCAGAAGCTTGCTCATTTACTCCGGTTAATAAACCATCCCTTGAAATATCTGTATGTACCACTACCTGCGCCCCGTAGTCCTTCACTTTACGGGCTAACTCAATCGCCGAGATACCTCCGTCTGATTTCCAGCCATGAACCTGCACTTTTCCTTCGCGAGTGTCTAATCCAATGGCTATCGCAGACGTGCCAAAGCGCAAGATCGCCTTCTCCGCCAAGGAAGGATTCTCTACCACCACGGTGCCTAGCACTACTCGAGTAACGCCATAAGATAGTGCAGCTTCAATAGCTTCTAGCGAACGAATTCCTCCACCCAATTGCACCCGGGGAACTAATTGACACAATTGCGGCAGTACAGTTTTCCAATCAGTGGTCGAAGAATTTTCTCCAAACGCACCATCCAAATTGACCACATGCAGCCACTGGGGTTGATATGAAGCCCAACGCTGGGCAACTAACACCGGGTCATTACCGAAAACAGTTTGGCGGTTAGGATCTCCTTCTTCCAACCGCACCACCTGTCCGTGTCGAATATCGATAGCCGGATAAATATCAAAAAAACTCATGTATTCCTCTGAGCAAATTCTGCTTTAAGTGGCCAAGAATCCTTGCAATATTTTCAGACCAACCGCTTGGCTTTTTTCGGGATGAAATTGAATTCCCCACACTGCATTAGCTCCCAAAATTGAACAAAATTCTTTTCCGTATTCTGTTTTGGCTATTACTGCGGTTTCATTGCTAGGTTCACAGTAATAGGAATGCACAAAATAAGCGTAGGAATTGTCGCCCAAGGATTTCACAATTGGCAATTCACGCACTGGATTCACTTGGTTCCACCCCATATGGGGAACGAGAAGCCCATCACCTTTAAGGCGAACTACTCTGCCAGGAATAATTCCCAAGCCTTGGGGTAGAGGCAGACCTTGCTCGCCTTCCTCGCTTTCTTCAAGAAGCAACTGCATTCCCAAGCATATTCCAAGAAACGGGGTACCCTTTTTTATTGCTTGCAAAATTGGCTCAACAAGGTTTCTTTGCTGCAATCCTTCCATGCCTGCTCTAAATGCTCCTACCCCCGGAAGTACCAGTTGGTCGGCCCGGCAAACCTCTTCCGGATTGCTGCTAATGCTTACCTTAGCCCCCAAATGCTCAAAGGATTTTTGCACCGATCGTAAATTTCCTACCCCATAATCAATTATGATCACCATTTAAAGAATCCCTTTAGTGGAAGGAACCACCCCGAGCCGTCGGGGGTCAATCCGCGTTGCACTCTCTAAAGCGCGGCCCAATGCTTTGAATAGAGCTTCGGCCTGGTGATGATTATCGCGACCAGCAAGAATACGGGCGTGCACGTTCGTCCTTGCGGTTACCGCGAACGATTCAAAAAAATGAGCAATCAACGAGGTCGGTATTTTACCTACTTCGGCGCCATGCCAAGCGCTTTCCACCATTGTATAGGGACGACCGCTTAGATCGATGACTACCAGCGCTAACGCCTCATCCATGGGTACATAGGCATGCCCCATACGCACCAAACCCTTACGATCTCCCAGCGCCCGATCTACTGCTGAACCCAAGGTCAAGGCTACGTCTTCCATGGTATGATGAGCATCGATCTCCAAATCGCCCTGCGACTGCACGGAAAGATCAAAAAGCCCGTGCACCGCCACCTGACCCAACATGTGGTCTAAAAATCCCACTCCAGTGCTTACATCATGTTGGCCGGTACCATCGAGATGAATAGAAACTTTGATGTCAGTTTCCGATGTTTTTCGCTCTACTGTTCCAATGCGCACTGCACTTTTCCTTGCCTTTCAGCCCAGCGGAAAAACTTTCAACCGTTAGCAGACTTCCATCCCAAACGATTAAGCGCAGAAATTAGCAAATCAGTGTCTTCCCGCCGGCCTACACTAAAGCGTAAGCAATCCTGAACGCCGGGCTTTTGGAAATAGCGCACTAGAATTCCTTGTTCTTCCAGAGCGCGCTTGAGTTCTAGTGCCTTGCCCCCAGAAATCTTACTGAGAACAAAATTGCTGCGGCTGGGGAAAGTTGAAAAACCCTTCACTTGGGATAACAATCGGGCCATTCTTTCCCGCTCTTGGCATATACGTTCCACTGTTTGAAGCAGAACCGGAGCCTCTTCCAAAGAAGCAATTGCTGCTTGCGATGCAGCCACGTTTACATTGTAAGGCTGCTTAATAGGCCACATGCGTCGTAGTAACCACTGGGGAAAAGCTCCATATCCTACTCGCAAACCAGCCAGTCCAGCCCATTTGCTAAAAGTTCGCAGCACTGCCAGATTTTCGTTTTCCAGAACCCAAGAAATGCGACTGGAACCATGAAATTCTACGTACGCCTCATCGAGCACCACTAGTACCGGTAAACGAAGCAACTGTCGCAGGTCGTTATCAGACAGAACGCTGCCGTCGGGATTATTGGGAGAACACAAAAACAGAACCTTAGCGCGTGGTTCCTGGGCAACTGCTGCTTCCACTCCCTTTATGTCTAGACGGAAATCGTTCTTTCGCGGAACCGAAACTACCCTTGCGCGATTTATTCGCGCAAAGAAGGAATACATTGAAAACGTAGGCGGACAATCAATGAGAATATCATCGGGATTAACCGCTACTCGCAATACCAGATCTATCAATTCATCAGCACCAGCACCGGTAAACAGATACTTTTCCGGAACCTGAACATATGCAGAGAGTGCCCGGCGTAGCGCAGTGCTATCGGGATCGGGATAAATATGAAAACCCTTCCCTTGCCCTACTCTTTCCAAAGCCTTGGGAGAAGGTCCATAGGGGTTTTCATTAGCATCTAGCTTAACTATAGAATCAGGCTCCCTTCCCAACCTTTGTGCCCATACCTCGAAAGGAGCTACTGGTTGATAGGACTCCATCGCATCAAAAACCGAAGGCTGGGCGGGACGAAGAGTTTCTAGTGTAGTGCAGGCATCTATTTCGTTGGCGGAGGAGGTAGCCGATTCAGCCCTAAACATAGCTGCCTGGGCATGCGAATCTAAGGACTCGGCTTGCGCAATGCGAGCAGCATGGATACTGAGCTTAGCGGAAGTCGTTTCGTCCAAACCAATAACATTGGTAATTCTAACGAAATCGAGAACGTTTAGGGGAGAGGCAAAACGAGCAGTTCCCCCAGTAGGCATCACGTGACTGGGCCCCGCAACATAATCACCGAGCACCTCACAGGATCGCTCTCCTAAAAACAATCCACCGGCACAGCGTATCTGACGCGCCCACTCTTGGGGATTTTCTACCGATAAGCAAAGGTGTTCGGGGGCATATTCATCTGCCAATTGCACTGCTTGAGTAATGTTTTGAGTGATTACTATTCCACCTTGTTCAGCAAGCGAATTGGCCAGAATTTCCCTTCGTTCTCTCAACGCAAACTGGCGTTTAACCTCGGCCTGAACTTTGGTTGCTAGCAATCGAGAGGGAGTCAGCAAAATAGGAGCAGCCAGCATATCGTGCTCTGCCTGAGCTAACAAATCTGCTGCCACCCAAGCAGGATCAGCCGAATCGTCAGCGACCACTACAGTTTCAGTAGGTCCGGCCAGTCCATCAAGTCCCACCTGACCGAAGACTTGTTGCTTTGCCAAAGTAACGAATAGATTCCCGGCACCCACAATTTTATCGACCCGAGGAATCGAATCCGTTCCAAGCGCCAATGCAGCAATTGCTTGCGCACCTCCAACACAATAAACACCGCTTACCTCTGAAAGGTAAGCAGCCGCCAAAATCGCATCTGGAACTCGCCCATTACTGCGACCAGGTGGAGTAGCTACCCATACCTCCTCTACTCCGGCCACTTTTGCTGGAATGGCCGACATCAACAAAGAAGATGGTAAAGGCGCGCTTCCTCCGGGAACATAAACACCCACCCGCTTTAAAGGAGTACAGGTCTGGCCTAAAACCCCACCCATTTCTGTAGTTGACCAGCTAGGAATAGGTTGCCGGGCATGGAAAGAACGTACACGGTGAGCAGCAACTTTCAAAGATTGCTGTAGCTCGGAAGGAAGGCGCTCCAACGCGGCAGACCACTCTTCACGAGGAACCGAAAGCTGCTCTAATGTAAAACCGTCAATTTTGTAGGTCCAGTCTTGTAGCGCAGAGTCTCCTCGTTCCCGCACATCGCGAAGAATTCGCCGTACTCCCTCTTGAGGGGTAATTTCTTCTCCAAAGACTCTAAGTAACCCCGCGCGCAATGCTGGCGGATTATGCTCTCCCGGAATTTGCCGCCGCAATACTTTTTGCCGCGCTTCCTCAACCTCCATAATTCGAATCATTGGTTCCTCGAATTCCATGCGCCATGAAGGATACTGAACTTTCCTCGCTCACCCGATTTCCAAACGTGTGACTAGGAACAGTTCATTGTCCCAAAGTCTTAAGTAATTCGACGTATCGCTTAGGCTCTTCCTCGAAAATATAGCTAACCGGAGAAACCACTACTCCACTTCCGCCAATCGAGCGTAATTCCTTAACGGAGCGCATTATCTGATCTTTGGGCACTACTACGTTAACGTCGTACCAGTTTTCGATTTGATCCTGCCGGCCTTTTTGTTCCTGCCCACCCTGGCGAGCAATTACCCGCGAAATTGTTGGTCCTTGAAGACCTCCCAGCCTGGTTTTCGTAAAAATTTGCTCAGCAATGGACTCAGGAGAATCACCTCTCATGTTGGCAAACACCAGATAGTTTTCTTTAGCGCGCAAATGAGCCTCAAATAACTCCAATAATTCCCGAGCTACTGAAAGCACTTGCGGCCTAGTTTTCAAAGAATCGCGATTTGCGATTAAACAGGCTTGCGATCGCATAATCTGGCCGCCTTCCAATAGGCGTAGCCGGTTATCGTGCAGCGTCATGCCGCTGGAAACTAGATCACAAATCAAATCGGCATACCCAATAGAAGGAGCCACTTCTAGAGTGCCTTCCGCAGCTATTAACTGGGCGTCAATACTCTGGGATTCAAGAAACTGCTTGGTGAGAACCGGGTATTTAGTGGCCACTCGTAGCAAGCGCCCCTCTTGCTTTCTAACCAAAGCCTGCTCGGCTAAATCCTTAATGGAACGCACCTCTGACCACGATTCAGGAACCGCCAGAGCGAGGGAACAGTGTCCAAAACCCAGAGCATTGTGAATAATTACAATTTCACCGTCATCTCCCTTGCGCTCTTCTATGGTGTCCAACCCGGCTATTGCGAAATCGAGACTTCCTTGCCGAACCCCGACCACAATGTCTGCTGGCCGTTGAAAAAGCACCAATACCGACGGAATAGCGGGAATCGATGCCTGGTATTGTCGGGGATTAGGCTTGTGTATTTTTAGCCCGCAGGATTCTAAAAGCTGCACAGAATCCGTTTCTAAGCGGCCTTTAGAAGGCAATGCCAAACGCAAATCTGTTCTGATATTCACTTCGACTCCGCAACGAGGCCATTCGCATACCGCGAATACTTACCCCCTTAAAACCAAAAAATGAAAAACTCGGGTAGACTGTTCTGTAAGAAACCGCAACAGAATCTTCAAAAAAATAACCGCCTGAACCTTGCGGCAAATAAAAAATTTTACAGGTTAATGATACACCGTGTGTCGCCAACAAATGGTTCGTAAACAAAAAAACCAGTAAATATCGTACAAAAATTCGATTACCATCTTTCTTCTATGCCAGATCCGCACAGGAGTGTCAACGAACTTTACCAAGAGTAGCTCAAGACTTAACCGAGAACACAAACTTGTTACAACATCTTAAGCTCATTGATAACTAACCAGAAGTATCCTATGCTGATGACTTTTCACTTTCTGTAACTAAGGTGGAACCATATTGGTTGTTGTTAATAATGACTAAAAACGCTTTACCTAGCAATTAGGGAATCGAGCTTGATATGCAACCAACTACCAGCACGAAGTCGGTGAATTCCTTGAAAAGCAGCTCTTATTCCACAAAAGAGGTTTCTGAAGTTCCTGAAGTTCCTGAAGAACCCTCAAAAAGAGAAGTCCAAGAAAGGGCCAACGAAAGCATGGTTGGCAAGCTGATGACAGGAGCAGAAATATTTGTCCAGTGCCTTATTGAGGAAAATGTGGAGGTTGTTTTTGGGTACCCTGGTGGACAGGTAATAGGCATCTACGATGTTCTTTATGATGTAACCAATTTCCAGCATATTCGTACCCGCCACGAGCAAGGAGCAACTCATGCCGCCGAGGGGTACGCGAAAGCAACCGGTAAACCAGGGGTGGTACTAGTTACTTCCGGTCCCGGGGCAACCAATACAGTAACCGGAATTGCCGACGCTTTCATGGATTCAATTCCGTTAGTCATATTTACTGGGCAAGTTCCACTACGCCTGATTGGAAATGAAGCATTCCAAGAAGCCGACATTGTGGGCATCACCCGACCTATAACCAAACACAGCTACTTGGTTCGCGATGCAAGCGAACTAGCCCAAACCATCAAAGAAGCGTTTTATATCGCCACCAGCGGTCGACCAGGACCAGTGCTAGTCGATCTTCCTAAAGACGTTACCATACAAAAGACCAAGTTCTTTTACCCTGAAAAGGCTGAGTTGCGAACCTATCAGCCAACCATTGACGGACATACGCGCCAAATTAAGAAAGCTGCCGAGCTTATTCAATCTGCCAAGCGGCCAGTTTTGTACGTGGGAGGAGGTACGTTTTACTCAGAAGCTTCTGAAGAACTGCGGGCCTTCGCTTACAAACTAAGATGTCCAGTAACCACTACACTACAGGGATTAGGTTCTTTTTCCGAACGCGATTCGCTTTCTTTGGGAATGCTGGGAATGCATGGAACTTGGTACGCCAACATGGCAATCCATCATTGCGATTTACTAATTGCAGTCGGAACCCGATTTGATGATCGCGTTACTGGAAAAATCGAAGCATTTGCTCCTCAAGCTCGAAAAATTCATATTGATATTGACCCTGCAGCAATTTGCAAAAACGTGCAAGTCGATGTCCCTATAGTGGGAGATGCCAAACGTGTTTTGAGCAGGTTATTGAATTATGTTGGTCCTTTAGATACTCAAGAGTGGCTTTCTACCATTGAAAATTGGAAAAAAGAACATCCCCTGCGCTACAAAATGGGTGAATCAATTCCTGCGCAGTATGTAATTCAAAAACTTGGAGAAATAACTCAAGGAAGGGCAATAGTGGTGGCCGATGTTGGCCAGCATCAAATGTGGTGCGCACAGTTTTTCAATTTTGTACTGCCACGCACTCTTATTACTTCTGGCGGACTAGGAACAATGGGTTTTTCGCTTCCCGCTGCCATGGGGGCTTCCTTTGGGCGCAAAGATTTACCGGTTATTTCCATTAGTGGAGACGGTGGATTTCAAATGAATTCCCAAGAAATGGCCACCATCGTGGAACATCGCTTACCTTTAAAAATTATCGTATTAAATAATGGGTATTTAGGAATGGTGCGCCAATGGCAAGAGCTTTTCTTCCGTCAGCGTTATTCGCATACACCTATGCTCAATCCTAACTTTACTAAATTGGCGGAAGCTTACGGTTGTGTTGCATTGCGTGCCACCAAAGTTGCCGAGGTTGGCAGCGTTCTCGAAAAAATGATGGCCCATACAGATGGCCCGGTGTTCGTGGAATTCGCGATCGCTGAGGAAGAAAACGTGTTTCCCATGATTCCAGCAGGACAAAGCGTTCACGAAATGATCGACTCCAGTCTCTCTGTGCCAACCGATGGCGACTGCCTAGAAGTTTCTTCTGACAAAATCATGATCCTAGAAAAGGGTAAAAATTCTTAAGCTTGTAAGAAAGGCAAATCACATGTCACAACTTCAAGCTGTTTCTAATGGGCGTCCAGCCGATACTGAAGAAAAAATGAAAAGACATACCATATCAATACTGGTGGAAAACAAATTCGGGGCCTTTAATCGGGTTGCAGGAATGTTCGCCGCCAAGGGATATAATATTGACAGCCTCAGCGTTGGCCCCACCGAGGACGAAGCTTTGTCTCGCATGACCGTGACTACTCACGGAGACGATCAAATTATTGAGCAAATTACCAAACAGCTTAATAAACTCATTGATGTTCTAAAAGTAGTTGACCTTACTTTTGAAAACTTTGTGGAAAGAGAAATGGTGTTGGTAAAAGTCCAATCCACCGCCGAAACCCGTTCGGAAATAATGCAGATATGCGAAATTTTCCGTGCCAAGGTGGTCGATATTAGCAGTAAAACCCTAACGCTTGAGGCCACCGGAAGTCATCCAAAAGTAGATGCTATTCTAAAAATGCTGAAACCCTTTGGGATAAAAGAAACCGCACGAACCGGAAGCGTAGCTTTAAAACGAGAGTTCCAAGGTGAGGAATAGTCATTAGGAGACATGACCATTATGGACCATCGAATCGCTATTTTTGATACCACCCTTCGCGATGGTGAACAATCACCTGGATGTAGTATGAATGTCGAAGAAAAGCTTAGAATGGCTAGGCAGCTTGAAAAGCTAAAAGTCGACGTAATCGAGGCCGGTTTTCCCATTGCTTCAGTAGGAGATTTCCAGGCTGTGCTTAAAATCTCCGAGATTGTGGAAAATTGTACCGTAGCGGCTCTTTCGCGTGCAATTCGCACCGATATTGACAGAGCTTGGGACGCAATTTGTAAGGCAAAAAAACCACGCATTCATACCTTTATTGCCACCTCCGATATCCATCTGTTTCATAAATTAAAAAAAACCAAAGAACAGGTATTAAAAGAGGCCATAGCTGCGGTAGCCCATGCCCGTTCTCTCTGTGCTGAAGTAGAATTTTCTTGTGAAGACGCTTCGCGATCCGATATTGAATTTTTATGTACCGTAGTAGAAGCAGTCATTGCTGCAGGCGCGACCATAATAAATTTGCCAGATACTGTAGGGTATTCAGTCCCCAATGAATATGGCGCCATGTTTAGAATAATAAACGAGCGCGTGCCCAATGCTGGACAAGCAATTCTAAGCGCTCATTGCCATAATGACCTTGGCTTAGCGGTTGCCAATTCGCTTGCTGCAATTGAAAATGGAGCGCGCCAAATAGAATGCACGCTAAACGGAATTGGCGAACGAGCGGGCAATGCAGCTTTGGAAGAAATCGCCATGGCCATAAAAACTCGCAGAGAACAGTTGGGTGTATACTCCGAAATCAATACTGAAGAGATACTTCGGTCGAGCAAGTTGTTAACTAATTTAACTGGAATGAGTGTCCAAAGAAATAAAGCTATCGTTGGTGCTAATGCTTTTGCACACGAAGCAGGAATTCATCAAGACGGGGTGCTGAAAAGCGCTATTACCTACGAAATCATGACCCCTCAATCAGTAGGTATCAAACGCAATACCTTAGTTTTGGGTAAGCATTCAGGAAGGCATGCTTTAAAACAACGCTACTCCGAATTAGGATACGAGCTTTCCCCCGAAGAGTTGGAAAAAGCTTATTCTAGCTTTTGCGCCATTGCCGATAAGAAAAAAGAAGTTTTCGATGAAGAGCTAATTGCTTTGCTAGAAACTGGTGTTCGGGATGCTGACGAGGAATATCGGTTAGTTGGTTTGCAAGTGAGTACCGGAATTGATCTTAGGCCCACCGCCACTGTCGAGCTGCAAAAAGGCGATAATCGAATTTTTGATTCTGCAACTGGCGACGGCCCAGTAGATGCCGCTTACAAAGCCATTGAAAGAATAACTGGATGGGTAGGAAAGCTGACCGAGTATTCCATTCAGTCGGTAGGCATGGGACACGATTCCATGGGAGAAGCTTTCGTAGCGGTTCAATTTGACAACGCTCAATTCCATGGACGCGCGGCTAGTACCGACGTAATAACTGGAAGCGTTCAGGCTTACATTGACGCTATGAATCGAGCCATCGCCTTAAAACGCCACAAAGAAACCCGCCTCCCCCTGGCTCTCACGGAGACCACACCATGAGCGAATGTCTCCACATTCAAATTTATGACACCACGCTGCGTGATGGAACGCAGCGAGAAGGCATTTCGCTTTCTTGTGAAGACAAGCTAAAAATTGCCCGTCGACTTGATCATTTAGGAGTCGCTTTTATTGAAGGCGGATGGCCTGGTTCCAACCCGAAAGATGCCGAGTTTTTTGCCCGAGCAAGGGAAATTGAATGGGAAAATGCGACTATTGCATCATTTGGTTCGACCTGTAGAGTGGGAGGTACCCCCAGCACTGATGCAAATATTTGTGCTTTATTAGAGTCCAAGACCGCCGTGTGCACTCTAGTAGGAAAATCTTCGCTTTTTCAGGTGCGGGAAGTTTTGCGTACCACCCCCGAAGAGAATCTGCGCATTATTGAGGAAAGCATTTCCTATTTGGTGCAGCAAGGTAGAAGAGTGTTTTTCGACGCCGAGCATTTTTTTGACGGCTATAAGCTCGACTCGGCATATGCAGTAGCCACTCTGCGCGCAGCAGAAAATGGAGGAGCAGAAATTGCCATTCTTTGCGATACTAATGGTGGGTCTCTTCCTTGGGAGATCAGCGAAATAGTGCGCGCTGTTAAGGCTGATACTGGGCAACTAATTGGTATTCATGCCCATAACGATTCTGATTGCGCAGTAGCCAATTCACTTTGTGCTATTCAGGCAGGATGTATTCAGGTTCAGGGAACCATCAATGGATATGGTGAGCGTTGCGGCAATGCTAATTTGGTATCCATTATCGGTAATCTTTCGCTGAAAATGGAAAAACCATGTCTTCCGCAAGGTAAATTAGGCGCCTTGACAGAGACTGCCCATTATGTGGCGGAAATTGCTAACCTCTCGTTTGATGATCATATGCCTTTTGCAGGAAAATCAGCATTTGCTCACAAAGGAGGAATCCACGTTTCGGCTATTCGGCGTCATTCCGACTCGTACCAACATGTAAATCCGATTCTGGTTGGAAACGATATGCGTATTGTGGTTTCTGAGCTGTCTGGTCGCGCCAATGTATTGAGTAAATCAGAAGAAATGGGACTTTCCATTGCCCAAGAAGAAACCTCCAATATTCTCGACCAAATCAAACTTTTGGAATCGCAGGGATTCTCATTTGAAGCCGCTGATGCTTCGGTTGCCATGATTGTAAGGCGTCAGCAAAAAGATTATGTTCCGCCTTTTGAGCTGATTGACCTAACCGTTAATGTAGAGCATCGCACGGGAAGGGGAATTTTCGCCGAAGCTACGGTTAAAATTCGCGTTCAAGGAGAAATTGTACATACTGTAGCTGAAGGAAACGGCCCGGTGAATGCGTTAGATTCTGCATTGCGTAAAGCCTTGGTTCCTAAATACCCCCAGATCATGCAATTTCAATTAATTGACTACAAAGTTCGAATTTTAAACGGAGATAATGGTACTGCCGCCATTACCCGGGTATTAATTGAAACGCAAAATAGCGCTCAAACCTGGAGCACAGTGGGGGCCAGCCAAAATATTATTGAAGCTAGCTGGCGTGCTTTGTCTGACAGTATTGAGTATGGATTGACGTCTTACTAGCACAGGTTTTTATATGGAGTTCTAGGCAATCAGCTAATAGAAATTCCACCTTCAGTATCACCAGTGAGGTCCAATGGATACTTTCAAGTAGGAAATTGCAGTAATAAATCGCTGTTGCCTTGACAGGTTGAGACACATGTCTATCATCGCCATATTTTGGGGTGAAAGTGGAATTGTGGCGAGGTAGGTATTCATGGTAGTTTTCATCGATGAAGTTGGCGACAAGGGGCTCAAGCTTGAAAAGGAGCTAGGTAGAGAATTTTTGTCAGAGGTTTTAGCAGAAGAGGACCCAGCTTTAGGTTTTCGGCCAACAGGAACTGCCCAGCTAGTAGTTTTCTTTGAAAAGTTGCCAGGCAAAATATTCCTTGAAGGTAAAACCACCTTGCCTCTCAAGGTTGCTTGTAAGCGTTGTCTGGCAGAAGTTGAACTCAAATTACCAATCTCTTTTCGGCTATTTTTGGTGAGTACTGTTGCCCCCAGGCAGACGGACTTAAAAGAAAAACGTAGTAGCGGTTCTCGTGACGAAGAGGGACTAGCAGCTTCTTTTGACATCGATTCGGCAGACGAAGAAGCGTTTGATGGAAAACAGATTGATTTGTCGAGTATTATACGCGAGCAAATTTTGCTTTCTTTGCCGATGGACTGGTTGTGTAAAGAAGAATGTAAGGGATTATGCGCCATCTGTGGGAAGGACTTAAACGTCGACGAATGTGGTTGCGAACGAAGAGCAAGCGATCCTCGGTGGGCGGCTCTCAAAGACATGAAAGTGTAGTGAAACTAGCGAAGCTGCTTGACTTCTGAGTAGGGAAAGTTGACTCTTCGCGCATTTCTTATAAAAGGAGACGACAGTGGGAGTTCCTAAGAAGCGAACGTCCAAAATGCGGCGAGATCGTCGTCGCGCGGCGAACAATAACTTGAAGCAGCCAGTTAATGTGGTTCAATGTTCTAAATGTCGAGAGCCGATTCTTCCCCATACGGTTTGCCAACACTGTGGCAATTATAAGCAACGGGTGGCAGTCACGGTGGAAGAATAGGATAAGTGGAAGGTTCTTCATAGGTTCATACCCAAAGAGGAAACTTCCGGAAACATGCTTATAGCTTATGCGTCTGGTGCTTGATGCCATGGGCGGCGACCTGGCTCCAACTGCGGCAGTGGAAGGCGCGTATATGTATGCGCGTAGCGCGCCTAACTCACCTAGGTCAATTGACAACCAGGTCATTCTGGTAGGCGATGAGGCGCGTATCGGGCCAGAAATAGATCGCCTAAATGCCTGGTCGTTCTTAAAGGTTCATCACGCTCCTCAGGTAGTCAGCATGAGTGAACGACCGGGAAATGCGGTGCGCAGCAAAAAGGGCTCGTCGATTCGGGTTTGTTTTGAACTGTTGAAGGAAAAAAAAGCTGACGCGGTGGTTTCCGCTGGAAATTCCGGCGCGGTTATGGCTGCCGCTCTGCTCGTGTTAGGTGGACTACCAGAAGTAGAAAGACCGGCAATAGCTAGTGTTCTTCCTACTGCTTGTAAAGAAAAATTGGCGGTATTGCTAGATTGTGGAGCGACAGTAGCTTGCAAGCCTATACATTTAGTGCAGTTCGCCTATTTGGGGGAAGCATTTGTCCGACGAGTTTTGAAAGTAGAGCGCCCAAAAGTGGCAATTCTTTCCAATGGTACGGAAAATAACAAAGGAACAGACCTAACCCGGGAAACATTGGCCGTATTGCAGCAAAGTCCGTTTGATTTTGTGGGATACGTAGAAGGGAATGACCTACTTGCCGGCGAGATCGATGTAGTAGTAACCGACGGATTTACCGGAAATATTGCTCTCAAGACCATGGAGGGGGTGGGAGAAGCGTTGCTGGCCATACTGGAAAAAGAGATGAGGGCGCAGTCGGAGTCGCAATGGCGCGCTTTGGTGCAAACCCCGGCTTTTGCCCAGTTTCATAAAACCGTTGACTGGAACGAGTACGGTGGCGCTCCTTTGTTGGGGGTGAAAGGGGAAGTAGTTGTAGCTCATGGGCGTTCTACTGCTCAGGCGTTTGTAAATGCACTTCGCTTTGCTTCCGAGGCAGCTTCCATTTACCTTCACGCTACGCTAACCGAAGCGGCTATCGCAGCTAATACGCTTTGTAAGAGCGCTGGCTTAGACAATTCTCATTCTACCTCTGTATTTACTGGCGAATATCAGGAATGAGTATGCACTCGCGAATAATCGGAACCGGAAGCTACGTCCCTAAAAAAATAATTTCCAATAGCGACTTATACCAGTTTACCGGAAAATCCGACTCCTGGATTTTGGAGCGCACGGGAATTCGCGAGCGCCATGCTGCTGCCGAGGGCGAAACCACCTCGGAAATGGCTTACCGGGCTGCCTTTCAAGCTTTACAAAATGCAGACCTAGCGCCTGAGCGGTTAGACATGATTGTAGTAGGAACCGTTACAGGAGATTACTCTTCGCCAGCAACCGCGGCTCTGGTTCAGGCCAGGTTAGGAGCAAAAAAGGCTTTTGCTTTTGATGTGTCCGCTTCTTCTGCCGGTGGATTATACGCCTTGGCGATAGCCGATCAGTTTGTGTGCAACCGGGCTGTCGAGCGAGCTTTAGTAATTGGAGCTGATCTATTAACCAGATATATTGACTGGAATGATCGCAATACTTGTGTTCTTTTCGGAGATGCCGCCGGAGCTTTGGTGATGGCTCCTTGCAGTGAAAATCGCGGATTGCTTTCTTGCCATTTGCACTCCGACGGAACTTGGTCAGGCATTCTTGGTATTGACAATAGATTGTCGCCAAGAATTACCATGAATGGACGAGAGGTTTACCGGGTAGCAGTACGTACACTGGTAGCTGCGGCTAAAGAAGCGTTGAGTGCCCAAAACGTTTCCGCAGAGCAGATTACTCATGTTATTGGGCACCAGGCTAATCTTCGTATCATTGAAGCAGTTATGGAGCGACTCGGCATTCCCATGGACCGCTTCTGTCTTACTCTTGATCGCTATGGTAATACTTCCGCCGCTTCTATTCCTATGTGCTTTGACGAAGCTCATCGACAGGGGCGCCTAAAAGAAGATGATTTGATTTTGGTTCTGGCTGCAGGGGCTGGCTTTGTTTGGGGTAGTGCTTTAATGCGGTGGTGATTCCTGCCCAAATTAAAAGGAACGATAGCGATGTGCTGGGACGTACGACCGCATCCTTGTGTACGTTCGCCTTGGTTTTCCCAAGCAAGAGCGTCTCGTCCGTGAATCGCCGGACGGGACCATACATAAGGATTTATTTGGCAACAAAACTTAATCATTCACCTGCAAATTCTTAAAATCAGGTACTACTTCATAAAGCCAATTTTTCAATTCTCGCACAAGCTTAGCCTCAATTTGTCGAGCACGTTCACGGGTAATTCCATATTGGTTTCCAATTTCTTGCAATGTCAATGGCTCGTCGGAAACCATGCGTTTTTCAAATATATATTTTTCTTTACCAGAAAGTGTTTCGCCAAATTCCACCAGCTTTTCCCGCATTATTTCTTTTAGCTGATGATTAGCTAAGCCTTCGTCTGCCGGCACTCCAGTAGCTACCAAACGATCAGAGCGGCTAGCGCGCGAAGAGTCATCACCGGCTATGGGCGCGTCCAGACTGAATTCATCCTGTCCTAACCGTTGATCCATTTCGGAGATATCGCTCTCCGAGACTTGCAGCCGTTCGGCCAACAATTTCGGAGAAGGATCAAACCCCTCTGCAGCAAGTTTGGCTTGTTCTTTCCTCAGATTAAAAAAGAGCTTCCGTTGGGCTTGGGTAGTTCCTAACTTCACAATTCGCCAGTTTTCCATCACATAACGCAAAATATAAGCCCGAATCCACCAAGCAGAATAACTGGAAAGCTTTACCCCCCTATAGGGGTCATACTTCTTGATAGCATGCATAAGTCCCACATTGCCTTCTTGAATAAGGTCGAGCAAGGAGAATGCGGTGCGATGATATTCGTGGGCAATTTTCACTACCAGACGTAGATTGGCAGTGACTAATCGATAAGCTGCGTCTACATCGCCAGTATCGCGAAAGCGTACTGCTAGCTCATGTTCTTCTTCGCGGCTAAGCAGCGGATGCTTTTCCACCTCACGCATATACTGCTGAAGGGCATCTCGTGGAGTCCATTCTCGCTTGGCTTTAACTAACGCTACCGACGCAGGCGTAGACGGAACCAAAGGAAGAGCTGGCTCCTCTTTTTCCTGCTGGGCAAGAATTTCAATTTCGCTTTCGAGCTCGTTTTCTAAATCCTGCTCAGCAAGCTCGCTCTCTTCAGAAATATTCTCGGCATTAGAAGATGTTCGAGATGAAGATGGTACTTTTTTTCGTGCCACTAGTTGTTTCCTCGGGTTATGGAACCGGCCTGGAAAAGCGGAGCATTAGTTTGTCTTGTCGTTTTAGCGGTATTCCTGTTAGCTAGCAAGAAACTACCGAGCTTGCCAGGCTGCCTGACCTAGCAGCTACTACCTAAAGACCTATCGTTGCTACCTCTCATCACAGGGTGTATAGCCAACTGATAGAATAACTGCCAATTCTCGAATTGGTTTTTTTCATTTTTCGGGGAGTTTATTGTGACGTCTCGTTCTGAAAATCAACTTGAAAATCAATCGTCCCACCCAAGCGAATTTTCTCTACAGCCACTAATTCCTTTTGACCAAATGAACCTTTCGGAAGCAGTTAAGAACGGCATCCGCGACCGAGGATATTTTCAACCAACTCCGGTGCAAACCCAGTCTATTCCTAGTATTTTGGCTGGGCACGATCTTATTGTGCGCTCGAAAACGGGAACCGGCAAAACCGCCGCTTTCGGAATACCGCTCATTGAAAAGCTCGATTCTCAACTTAGTGCCACGCTTGCCATTGTATTGTGCCCCACCCGCGAACTTGCGCTGCAAGTAGCCGAAGAGCTTACCGTGCTAGCCCACCCCAAAGGCATTCGCGTAGCTGCAATTTATGGCGGCGCCTCCATTAAGCAGCAAACTGACGCTTTGCAATCAGGAGTACACATAGTGGTAGGCACTCCTGGCCGCGTTTTTGATCATCTCCGTCGGAAAACCCTTGATCTTTCTCACGCTCAGGCAGCAGTACTAGATGAAGCCGATGAAATGCTTAACCAGGGTTTTTTCGAAGAAGTCACCCGTATTCTTGATCAGCTTCCACCGACTCGACAAACCCTGCTCTTCTCGGCAACTATGCCCCCGGATATTGACCGACTCATTCAGCGCTTTCTTAGCCACCCGCAAAGCATTCAAATTTCCGGTGACGATTTCAAGGTAGATCAAATTGAAAACGTTCTTTACTATACCGTTGATTCTTATCCAAAACCCCGAAATCTCATTTATTTACTGGAATTAGAACGCCCAGAAAATGCCATTATTTTTTGCAATACCCGTGACGATACTTCCTTGGTAACCGCGGTATTAAATCGTAACGGTTTCGACGCGGAATTACTTAATGGCGATCTTCCTCAGTCTCAGCGCGAGCGAGTAATGGAGAGAATTAAAGGAGGAAAGTCTTCATTTTTAGTAGCTACCGATATTGCCGCAAGAGGTATTGATATTAGCGACCTCTCCCATGTTATTAATTATTCTCTTCCTGAAGATCCCGCGGTATATCTTCATCGAACAGGCCGCACCGGACGCATTGGAAAAAAGGGTGTAGCCATTTCGCTAGTTTCGGGCTGCGAATTAGTTACCCTTAGTGCATTAGAAAAACGCTACGCAATTAAATTTGAGGAAAGAAAGCTTCCCTCTCCCGAAGAAGCTAGAAAACGCTGGACAGAACGTCACTTATTGGAAATTAAAGAAGCCGCGGCTTCTTCGGTTTTTGAGGCAATGCTTCCTTTGGCGCAAGATATTCGCGCTATGAAAAACGGCGATCAAACAATTGCTTTTTTACTTAAACATTTCTTTACGCACAATCGCATAGATAAAATCGCAGAGAAAAAGAAAGTAGAAAAAGAAAATAAAAATACTGCCACGAGAGAAAAACGTCGACGCCGAGGCAAAGCCAAATCGTTGCTTAGCCAAACAGACTCTACCACCACTACAGGCCAAGAGTATCAGGGCAAAAACTTGCGCATGGAAGTTCAGCGTCCACGGAAATAAATAGATGGGTTGAGAAACATTGTGTCTCTCGCTGAAATGTTGTTCTTTCTGATATGTTACACCAAAGCGTTGTTTGACGGATTACCAAGTCATACACTTGACTGCAAATCAAAATGAATCTTTTGGAAAAACTCCTAGCAGAGGCAGACATGAACCAGCAAGGAAAACGGATGGCCATTGTAGCAGGAGGTGGTCCCGCACCAGGAATCAACAGCGTTATTAGCGCCGCGACCATTCGGGCTGTTTTGGGGGGGTCCGAGGTCATTGGGATTACCGATGGGTTTCAATGGATAATGGAAGGAAACATCGAGCATGTCACTGCTTTGAATATCGACTCGGTAAGCAGAATTAATTTTCGGGGAGGCTCTTTTATTGGAATTAGCCGTGCTAATCCCACCAAAAATGAAAAACACTTAGAGAATGTGGTGATTTCTCTTTTACGTCTCAATGTAGACAGACTAATCACCATTGGAGGCGACGATACCGCATTTAGCGCTTACAAAGTTAATGAGCAATCGAGGGGACGCATACGCGTTGCCCATGTGCCCAAAACTATTGATAACGATTTGAATCTTCCCTTGCATGGCAATACTTTTGGATTTCAAACCGCCAGACATATAGGAACGGGAATCGTTCGCGATTTAATGGTAGATGCCAAAACTACTTCTCGTTGGTATTTCGTTGTAACAATGGGAAGGAAAGTAGGACATCTTGCTCTGGGAATAGGAAAAGCCGCCGGAGCCACGCTCTGTTTAGTTCCTGAAGAATTTGGAAACCGCGTGCGGCTGAAAACCATTGTTGACACTTTAATTGGGGCCATTATTAAACGCTTGAGCTATGGTCTGCCTCATGGAGTTGCGGTTTTAGCAGAGGGCTTAGTAGAAGCCATTGAGCCTCAAGACTTGGCGGATGCCGGAGCCCTTGAAGAAAGAGATGCTCACGGACATTTACGTATCGCCGAAGTAAACCTCAGCGACATCATTAAAGTGAGAGTACAAGAGGGTTTGAAAAAATATGGAATCAACCTCACTGTAGTTGCCAAAAACGTGGGATACGAACTGCGCTGCACCGACCCTATTCCCCTAGACATGGAATACACCCGCGATTTAGGTTTCTATGCAGCCAATTACCTAGAAGAAGGTGGCTCAGGAGCGCTGGTATCCATTGAAGACGGCAAATTCAAACCCCTGTTACTTACTGAGCTTCTCGACCCCAAGACTGGAAAATTAGGAGTACGCCATGTCGATGTGAATAGCGAGGGTTACAAAATTGCTAGACACTACATGATTCGTCTCACCAAGAACGACTTCGAAGATGCCCACGAGTTGGCCAAGTTCGCGGCCACCGCCAGAGTCAGCATCGATCAATTCCGCAAAGAATTCGGATACTTGGTAGCCAACGAGCCATCCTTCTGCATTCCCTATACCAAACCAGCACCAATTCCTCCCGAGCCTTTCTTGCCTACCGAACAGCCCAATGCTGAGTCCGAATCGCAGTAATTCCAGCCAAGTTAATTTTATCTGCACGGCGGCCAGCTTTCTCTCGGCCGCCGTGAAAGTTCATGTATAGTGCCATGCCGTGCCATCATTACTACATGAAGCGCTACTTTTGCTTTTTCGCAACCGACCAACGCTAGCCCCCGAGCTTTTGCGAGACGCACTAAAAATAGATTTGCCACAGTTTTCCGAAGCGCGTATCGCGGACGCATCACTAACGCAAATCGTTCCCCCTGCTTACAATGCCGATCTGGTGGTATTGTTACTTAACAATGTGCCAGTTTACGGGATTGTCGTAGAAGCACAGATCTCGGTCAAAGAAGAGAAAAGGTACACTTGGCCCCATTACACCATGGCTCTAAGAGCAAAGCTGCAAGTGCCGGTTTGCCTTCTGGTGGTGGCACCTATTGCTTCGGTAGCACAATGGGCGTCTCAAGAAATCGACATTGGCCAACCGTGCTCGCCATTCCGCCCACTGGTACTTGGGCCGGGCGCAGTACCCTACGTAACCGACCCCGATCAAGCAAAGCGTCAACCCGAAGCGGCAGTACTCTCCGTGTTGGCCCATGGTCAAGAAAACGAGGGGGTAAAAGTTGCTCTAGCAGCAATGGGCGCAACGGTTGGGCTCGACGATGAACTTGCAAAGCTCTATCATGATCTCATTTTATCTGCTCTAAACGAGTCTGCTCGCAGAACCTTGGAGGAGTTAATGACTAGCGGACGCTACGAATATCAAAGTGATTTTGCAAAAAAGTATGTTGCCGAAGGAATAGCCAAAGGTAAGGCTGAGGGTAAAGCTGAGGGTAAGGCCGAAGGTAAAGCTGAGGGTGAAGCCAAGTCAATTATCCAAGTTCTGGAGACTCGTCAGATAGCTATTCCCGAGGAAATTCGCAGATCCATCATGGAATGCCGCGATATCCCCACTCTGGATAGGTGGTTACAACGCGCGGTGATTGCTACCACTGCTGACCAGGTAGTTCGGGATAGCTAACCAGCGCCGAGTGCCGTACCGAAGGCGGATTGAGACACTTGCGGCTACTTTTGCACCTAGTTTCTATACGAACGACACCGCAGGCACTCTCCCCTCCACAACAAATTACTGTTTTCCCACCAGGCGAGAAATCGCTACCCGAATTTCTTCATTGCTTAATACCTGCTTATCAACCAGAACCTGAATTAGTCCCCGCAATACTCGACTAGTTTTGTCGAGGTCCTGTTGCAACCGCTGCATCTCGGAAGACGAAGTTACAGTTTCCGCGGTGATTTTACTCTTGCCGTTTGCAACATTATTTTCTTTGCCGAGCAAACTAGGAGGCGGTTCTTGATTGCGATAGTTCCGCCATATTGCCGCCATGATTTCTTTTTCACCCGCTACTACCGCACGAACCAAACACCCTGAGCGTTTAGCCACCATCTCCATGGTTTCCAAATCAGTAGGATCAGCCATCGCCAACCACAGAGTTTTTCCCTGCAAAAAACAAGGATATATCCCTCTTTGCTCGGCAACGTCCAAATCCACCTTTAGCAGAGCACCGCTGTCTTTCGGAGTAGTGGAAAGCTTTACTCGCTTTATTCCCAAAGCCTTGGCAATAGCATCGGCAATAGCCGCTTCGTCCATAAACCCTAGATCAACCAGGTGCATAGCCAGCCTTCCGCCCCATTGTTCTTGCCTGGCCAATGCAGAACGCAATTGTAAATCGTCGATCATTCCGACTTTTGACAAAATCTCCCCGATTGTCGACGTTCCCATCATGCCTCCGCGGCGTAGTCTTTTTCGGCGATTCCTTCCGTCTGCTTTTTGGATATTTCCAACCGCACGTCTTTCCATCATAGACGAAAGCTATTTTTGATGCCCGGCTTCACTAGCAATTCGCAATCTAGCGGGAAATTCCTCACATTGCCGGAGCTTATTTCTTTAAAAAATTATTTATTATCCAGCGGCGATTAAAAAACATATGCAATATAACTAGCGCAATAAAAACAAAGCCGTTTATCGAATGAAATCGAAAAGTCCCCCTGAACATAATAGTCAGAATCTGAAAAAGAAAAGAAAACAGAAGCAGTGGATTGATTATCTTTAATACCATTAGCTTTTTTCCTCAATTACTGAGTGCGTAATCTTTGTACATCGCCCGCCACAATACGCTCATACTGGCCACAAGATGTTTTCACCAAGAGGCGACCCTGATCATCAAGATCTTCGGCAGTCCCTTCAATATACTTCCCATTTAATTCTGCCCGCACGCCTACTCCCAGCATAGACGAAAGCTCTTTCCATCGCCGACGGACAGCACTAAAACCTTGTTGCTGGCAAGCCTCCAAATAATTTTCCAATTTGACCAGTAATGCTGCCAATAAATGAGAACGGGAAAAGCAACGGCTGGTGGCTATTTGTAGACTAGTTGCAGTGTCCCTGATTTCTTCGGGGAAATCGGCAACGGTCATATTTACATCCACCCCGATTCCTAATATCAAAAAATTAGTTTTTTCTTGAACCGCAGAAAGCTCGGTCAAAATACCAGCCACTTTTCTCCCAGCAATCTCCACATCGTTAGGCCACTTAATAGTAGCCTTAACCCCACTGCTTTCGCGAATTGCTTCGCAAATGGCCACTGCCGCAACCAAGGTAGTCTGCGCAGCCTGCGCCGGAGGAAAAGTCGGTCTAAGAATAACCGAGAAATAAAGATTCATGCCCCCAGGCGAAAACCACCCTCTTCCTTTGCGGCCACGCCCCCCGGTTTGGCGATCCGCCACCACCGTAAGTCCGTGAGGAGCCCCCTGCCCCGCCAGTTTCCAGGCTTCTAGAGACGTAGATTCCAGCTCTTCTGTAATACGTAACGGACGCCCAATACAATTGGTGGTCAATAGAGAAGCAACCTTGAACTCTTCTAGCTGATCGCAAATTTCCTCCACCGTTTTCTCCCTGACCTAGTCTCTCCTCGACCGTGTGCCTTTGCCCTTACCTATCATTACCGCCTATCAGTTAATCTTGGTGGTTTGAGTTAGTCCCAAAATGAGCGGATTGTTGGGTAAATAGAAACAAGCGGGTCCTTGGTTGCAATAATCAGGTCTTCGACAAGAGCTTGAGCCACAAGCATGCGATCGAATGGGTCCTTGTGAAGCGGAGGTAGAGACTCCAACTTCCAAGTATGTGCTAAGCAAACTTGTAGGATTTCCCAGCAGTTTTCGCGAATCTCGCGTTCGACGACCGTTTTGAGCGGTATGCTCAGTGAGAGTTCTCCTAGTCCAAGCTTGATCTGAGCTTCCCAGCAAGAGGCAACGCTAAGCATGATTCTGGTAGAAGAATCACTAATGGCTTCGATGACCTTTGGCGGCAGTTTTTCCGGTGAAAGCGACCACCATAAGAAGGTATGAGTATCAAGCAGAATGCCGCTCATTCGAATTCCGAAAGTATTTTGGAATCGAGTGGGGCGTCAAAATCTTCAGAAACACTCCCTTGGCCTGCAGACAATCCGGGCTTTCTCTTGGTTATTCTTGGCGCGACTGGGGTCAGAACCACTAGAGCTTTTCCATTGCGTGCGATAATTACTTCTTCGCCTTGAAGCGCGCGCTCTACAAGTTGGGAAAAATGCGTTTTTGCTTCATGAATATTCACTTGCATGGAGAAAATATGGACTAAGTTGACGACTAAGTCAATCGCGCTTGAGAGTGGATGATATCGAGCAGATGGGGGTGATTCTGCTTCCTTGTCGGCGGTTTAGTCAATTTCCGCTATAAAAATAAAAACAAATTGAAAGATATGTGAATAACAAAAATAATTCGGTTGAACCTATTTCGTTTTGCGCAGTTAGTAATGAATTGTATTTTATGATATGGAAAAATATGCATAAGAAATTAAAGAGAGGGAGGGCTTGCTTGCAAGGCTCAGGTTGCGATACCTTTTTTTGAATCTTGGTGTAACAGGGGGTGAGCTAGCTATTACTAAACCTGGGGTGTGGTCGTTTAAGGCTCTTACTAATATTTGGCGGTGATATTAATGCATCCTCGCTTCGATTTTCTTTATACGCTCTATAACTACAGGATACGTGTCATCTAAACTAGCCAAAAACTTCCAGAACGGCATTCATTCTCACTATTTGAAAAAGGAGGACAATACTCGTGCATTTATTATCTTGACACCATCAACTTAAGACAACCACAACCACGTTTTTCAGCAATATTAAAATTTTGGTAAAAAGGAAATGCCATGAACGAATTGAACAAAATCTGGACAACCGAAAACGCTTTGACCATACTGAATCATCAAAACCCCGTTCAAGCAGACACCGCTTGTAGCTACGCTGTTCTCGAAAATATTCTCTATTGTGCCTATGTCTCTTCTAATAAAATATTGCTGTTGTCTTCAGTAGACGGCACTCATTGGAGCGCGATTCCTGAAACACTCAACCACATTCATACGAATTATAAACCCGCCATAGCATATTTAGGTACTAATTTGTACTGCGCCTGGATCGATAATCGAAATAAGTCCATCAAATATGCGGTGTTTGACGGAAAAACATGGCAATTATCTCAAAATGATCTTCCTCTTCCTTCCGACTGTTACCCCGAACAACCCCCCGCATTATTATCTGCCCAGGGCAAACTCTATTGCGCAGTATTACAACCCGGTTCCGCACAACATATTCATCTACTCTGGACCCAGGACGGCAAAAAATGGAGCGCTCCCCAACAAGCCGTTTTGAGTGGTATCGGAACTAAGTTTTCCCCTTCTTTGGCATGGTACAACAATAGCGTCTATTGCGTTTGGAACGGTTGGCATAACGACGGGGTATTTTTTTCTACGTTTGACGGTCAATCTTGGCAACACCAGAAACCACTATGCCAACTCAATGGTAAGCATGCTCCGGTTTTGGCAGTACAAAATAACACGTTATATTTAGGGCAATCCGATAATAACGGTAGTATCTCAGTGGTAAGCATTGATACAAACAATAAAATCACCACCCTCCCCCTCATCACCACATCTTGTGCAGTCACATCGCTCTCACTCATTGCTTTCAATCAACATATTTTTTGTTCTTGGCTCAATAGCAACAACGTCGTGACCTATGTTTCTGACTTTGTTTCGGAACTGAACTTCTCAAACACTAAAAGTATCGCGATCAGCGGCAAGTTTAATGAAAGCAATGGCCCTGCATTGGCGGTGGGCAATGGACAACTCTTTTTAGCTTGGCTGGAACCCTCCAATTCGCAATATATTCGATTTAAAACCACAACCGATGGCGAATCCTGGACGGACGGCCAAGCACTAGGAGGAGACAATCCACCCACGGGCATTGGAACACGGTGCGCACCCGCGCTGACATTCTTCAATGGTTCTTTATACTGTGCTTGGAACGGGTATCATAACGATGGCATTTTCTTTAGCCATCTCAATGGAAAACGTTGGGCGGATCAGCAACGTATCATCAATAATGATTCCGCGGAATTCTCCAAAACAGATTGCGCGCCTGCGCTTGCTGTCCACCAAAACCGGCTCTATGTTGCCTGGAAAGACAAATCTTCAAATCATATTTATGCTGCCAATATGGATGTAAGTGGAAAGTGGACAGTTTCTTTGCCATTAAAAGTCAACGCCACCCACCAGCCAGCTATCGCATCGTATAACAATCTACTTTATTGCGTTTGGCGCGACAAAAACGACGGGAATCTCTATGCTTCATTTTTAGCCGAAAAAATTTGGAGCACTGCAATTTCAGTGGCAGGGCTTACTAGCTTTGGTTCAGCGAACATCGAAGTCAAAGATTGTCCTGTCGCGCTATTTTCCGTATACAATAAGCTTTACTTGACCTATCAAGTATTAATCAATCGCGTTCCCAATATGGCCATGGCCTCCACCTTCAACGGTGAATCCTGGCACTCGGAAGCATTTTTCCAATTGTCCCCCAAGCAAGGTAATACTAGCAATACGGGGAAACCCGCAATTACGGCTTTCGGTCAGAAACTTTTTGTTGCTTGGAATGATTATCAACAAGAAGGTATTGCTTATGCTTCTGCCTCCATTGCTAAACAATTTCAAACCAGTATTTTTGAAACCGATGGGCGTCAAAGCATTTCTATTGAATCATTTGATTCTTCCAAAAAGAATCTTCCAAACGTAGGCGTCTGTTTATCGGGCGGAGGCTCACGCGCGGCGACTGCGGCCTTGGGGCAATTAAGGGGGCTCAAACATCTAACCATCGATGGCACTACTAGCCTCCTGGAACAAACCAGAGCCCTCTCTACGGTTTCCGGAGGTTCATGGCTCGGCGGCGCATTTACTTATTTGAATCTTCCCGAAATATCGGATGATGATTTTTTGAATCGATATGTTGAAAACCGCAATCAATTGGTGCTTGAAGCGAACGGTGAAGCTACGGACAATCGCTATATTCTCAGCCTTTTGCCGCCTGGCAATTTCGGTACCAGCCTTTGCAGTGAAAGCATGTATTTTCCTAAAATTGCCGCGGCAATGTTTCGCTTGTATAGCGAAAATAATGTTCCCGTAAACAAGATTTGGCAAACGGTCGTCGGCCAAAATATTTTGAAACCGTTTGGCCTCTATCAGTCGGGGCACTTTGGACCGGATTCTCTATACTCCTACAACCAGGAAACCTTGACACAAAATGTTACCGGTCCCAATCCCCAGCTAGATAATGTCGAGACTCATCTTTATCCTCCAGTCAAGAAAGATCCGGAACGAATAAACCGTCCTTTCTGGATTTGCAATTTGTCGATGCTTACCAACAACGCAAACCCCAGCGATTCATTCCGCTATTTTCTGCCTATTCAAGCAACACCGTTTTTTTCCGGCACTTTGGGCTCCCCAGAAGGAGTTCTGGACAACAGTGGCTTGCCTATTCAACCAGGTAGCATATCTCCGTTTTCTTACGGCTCGCGCCCAATTTCATTAAATAGCAACCAACAGGTCGCACAGATAGATCAAAGTCGCCAGATGTCCTTGGCGGATATTATAGGCATTAGTAGCTCCTTTTTTGTGGCTATTATGAAGGGCACTAACCGCAAGTTTTTCACGGAGCAAGAAATCAATGCCGTCGTGCAACAGGCAGAACAGGAACCACATCGCCTATTAGGCAGCCAAGCCTCTTCTTCGGAATCCCACGATGTCGCAACCATGATCGAAATGGTCATGGATATGCTCAAAGAACTCGGTTTATGGTCGAGGCTTATGGAAGTTCAAGGACTGAACAATCAAAAGGTCCAGGATCTGGTCACATATTTATGCAAAGGTATCATTCAATTTGTTTCCATGTTCGATATCGACCCTGATTTAAAAAATGTTTTTTATATTTTTGCATGCGCCTCCTTTTCTATTGCCTCGCTTGGTCATATGATTATTACCAAACATAACCCCCTACCTAGTTTTGGAGATCTTTTGTACATGCTTTTGTCTGATGTCATTCCAAAAGCCTGTGAGCTTTTGCCAAAATACTACTTCTGGCCCACCAATGCTTCGGCCTTGAATGCAGACATTCAAATGAATGAATTCGGTGACCCGGGACTGTTCGAAAACACTGGGCTCGCCAATCTCATGGCCTACGATGACATCGATCGCGCTATCTGCTTTGTGAACTCTACTGGGATTATCGAAGAAGAACCGGTAACCCTTACATCGGACAATCCCAACGTGGTCCAAACCAATATTCGTCTCAACGATGAAATTCCTCTTCTTTTTGGCTATCAGCCTTGGAGCAAGAATGTCGGCGGGTATGCCTTGTACACACCGGAAACACAAATGCACAAAGAATTCAAAAATAATCAAATATTTGAAAGCAGCCAGTTTGCAAATTTGATTGAAGCATTCAAAACCCAGCTCGGCAAACAATGCCGCGAGCATGCAGCCAATGTGCTTCAAGAAAACTTGGTTACTGTTGAAAACAGATGGTTTGGCGTCAAGGCCGGTAAAAATGTCAAGGTGCTCTGGTCGATTTTGAATTACGCTCAGGAATGGGTGGACGGACTCAACGACCAAGTCAAACAAAAGGTGGTGGAAATTGGCGACTTTCCCAATTACAGTATCCAATACACACAATTGACACAAGTTCAATTAAATCTAATGTCCCATTTTACAGCCTGGACAGTGGCAGGAGATGAAAACGCAGCACTATTTAAAAAGCTGTATAGCTTGTAGTAATAGACTACGGCATAGACTGATCAGGGCGCTGGATGATGTGCTGGTCTACTGGACCCCAAATTATCCAGCCTCTTCAAAGCATCACGTGCAGCTTCTCGTACAGCATCTTGTGGATGACCGGAAGCCAAGGTAAACAAAAACGCCTTGGCGTCACCACCACCTAAGGAGGCTACCAGTTCTACCAAAGCCAATAAGAATTGCGGGTCCTTTGATTCTGGCATCTCCGTCAATGCCGCAACCGCTTGCTTACCGCCAATCGCATGAATCGCGCCTACTGCATGCATGGCCACCAAGCGATTTTCATCTTTCAATGTTTTGATTAAGGCAGGTAAAGCAAGACTACTTTTGCGTTCGGCTAGCATTCTAACCGCGGCATCGCGAACCCGCACATCATTACTGGTTAAATCTTCAATCAGTTGAGAATCGGTTTTTCCCAAAGTCTCCAACTGTATTACTAACCCCTGAACCGCTTGCTCAGTAGCTATAGTTAATGTTTTTCCACTTCCTTCGGAATTCCAGCTATCGGGAGAATTTATAATTCTAATCTCCATTTGTACTTGTACTTCGGTTTGTATTTGCGGGTCGGGATTGGTAAGATTCTTTTTAGCATTTTGTTTGACTTGGCGAATTTTGAAAGCACACCGGAGAGAAGATTGCCCCGAGGGAACTTTCTGCTGGCTTTCCAGCAACACAAATCGCGGATATCGCTTTAATGAATTGACAAGAATGGTGTTGATTTCATTTTTTTTTATTGCCAAAGCGGAATTGTGCAAATTATCTTCATAAATTTGCAGATTGGCTATATACCAAAGATCTTGCGATTTCTTGGTGCAACTAGTCACCAAAAGCATTAAAACAATAAGTGTTCTCATCGCACAATTCATGGTAACGGCAGCATTACTCATGTCAGTAGAATACACTAATACACCTCCCATTGCCTTAGCGAAAATCTTAACTAACAAGAACTTGCTCTCGAAGAAAGTAGCTTCAAGCTTTAAAGAAAAGTTCCCCAGGGCATTTAAAGCTGCAAACGCTTAAGTTAGACTGGCGCTATAAGAGCCTCCTATTAAACTAGAAAAAAGGTGGAGGGAAAATGCCTGAAAGCGCCAGTGTGGTAACTGCGGCAACTACTGATGATAACAAACCTCCTTGGTCTCAGATCGCCTTCGACCTTTCTGAATTTGCCGAGTACTCGGCTTCGCTGCGACAAGACCCTAAAACTGCTGATCCCGAAGAAGTTAGTTGGTTGGCAGAACTTCTTAGCGAACGAGTACGTAGTGATCAGGGTGAGCTTCCTGCTTTCCCTGGTCTAGCCATGCGTATTCTAAAAATCATGGAAGCGCCTGACCCGGATTTAAAAAAGTTGGTACAAACTATTCGGGAAGACGCCATGGTTTCCGCACAGCTATTGCGAATGGCCAATTCGGTCTATTACTCGAGGGGATGCGAAGTTACTACTGTTCATGACGCTGCCGTTCGTTTAGGAATGCGAGCAGTGGCCAATGTGGCTATTGCTGCGGCAACCCGCGCTATGTTCGATGCCCACGAGCGCGAGTATCGAGCCAGTTTTAGTGCTCAGTGGCAACGCCTTTCTCGCTACTGCGTACAATGCGCAGCAGGCGCCCGTTGGCTTTCTTTGTGGATTCACAAGGGCGACCCCGAACAAGCTTTCTTGGGCGGATTATTGCACGACATTGGCAAAGTGGTGGCTTTGCGAGCAATGGGGGCCATGGTGCACGACGGGGACGTCTCTGCGCAAACTCCAGTACTAGTTATTGAGGCTGCCCTGGAAGAGGTTCATATCAGTTTAGGAAGCGAACTTGCTCTATTTTGGAATCTTCCCGGGTATGTCAGTTACCTCTGCGAAGAACACCATCAAGCTAGACCCGCCAGTGCGCAAGCTAATAACAACATGCACTTAGTGCGTATTGCTTCGACCCTCTATGAATCACGCACTAATCCTCTTTACCGATCCTCTCTTGAAGATGAGCTTTTTTGGAGTGCCTTGTCTTTCGGACTTGCACGGGAACCGCTTCAAGCAGTGGCAGAACAGCTCAAAAAGCTGGGTAGTGCCTCCAGCGCCATGTAGGCGTTGAATGAAAAATGTGTCGAATGCTGTTGCGTTCTTCATCAGAATCTCATATGTGTGCATTTAGTTTCGTGAGCACTTGATAAGTTGCAGTTGCTCAATAGGTTACTTGGTTAGTTATTGCTCAGGTGGTGAAATTGGTAGACACACCGTCTTGAGGGGGCGGCGCCGCGAGGCATGCGAGTTCGAGTCTCGCCCTGAGCATTTTGAGGCCCCGGGAGCTTCCTGGGGCTTTTTTGCTCCCCTACCCTAATGGGTAAGGGAGATATCTCCAACTACTATTGATGGGTCTAATAAACACATGCGTAAAGTAAAAATCGTCTGCACCCTAGGTCCTTCCACCGCAGGAATCGAACGTCTCAAGGAAATGATTCACGCTGGTATGGACGTTGCGCGGCTTAATTTTTCTCATGGCGACCAGGAAACGCACCGACGTGCAGCACAGGAAATACGTGCGGCAGCCAGTGAAATTGGCAAGCCAGTAGCCATTTTGGCCGATCTCAGTGGCCCAAAAATCCGCGTAAACAAGATGAAAGATGGCGCGATTACTCTCGAAAAGGGAAATTACCTTACCTTGACCTCCGAGCAAGTTCTAGGAACCCCTGAGCGCGTTTCGCACAGCTACGCCTTTTTGGCCCGCGATGTTCGGCCTGGCGACCCAATTTTGCTCGACGATGGCATGCTACAGCTTAGAGTAGAATCTATTAACGGAGAGAATGTCTACTGCCAAGTCATAGACGGAGGAATTCTCCGCAACCATAAAGGAATGAACCTTCCGGGAACCCCTCTTTCTACGCCGGCACTAACTGAAAAAGACAAAGCGGACATTCTGTTTGGGCGAGAGCTAGAGGTTGATTATTTTGCCCTTTCTTTTGTCCGTAAGCCGGAAGACATTATTGAAGCCAAAAAACTTGCCCAAGACATTCCCATCATCTCCAAGATCGAAAAACCCGAGGCGGTCGAAAAACTGTTTGAAATTCTTGATGTTTCTGACGGGGTAATGGTAGCTCGCGGTGATTTGGGGGTAGAAGCGGGACACGAAAAAGTACCTATTTTGCAAAAACGCATACTGCGCGAGACCATGACTCGCACTATTCCCAGTATCACCGCCACTCAAATGTTGGATTCCATGGTGCGTAACCCACGCCCTACTCGTGCGGAAGTTTCCGACGTGGCCAACGCAGTACTCGATGGTACCGACGCAGTGATGCTCTCCGCAGAAACTTCGGTTGGGGACCATCCAGTAGAAGCAGTAAAAACGTTGGCGGCTGTTATTGAAGAAGTTGAAAAAAGCGCCGATCATGCAGCGGCTATGTCTAAGCTAGAAGACGTGCGTGGAAAAAATTTCTCCCATGGAATCGCCGATGCTACTGCCGAGGTTGCCCGACAAATGGGACTCGCCGCTGTCGCGGTGTATACCAAAAGCGGTTACTCCGCAGCATTGGTAAGTGCACGCCGCCCAGTTGCCAATGTGATTGCATTTTCTCGTTACCCCAAGACTCTCAACCGATTAGCGCTCTTCTGGGGAGTACGGCCTCTTTTTGGCTCCTGGGTACAAGGAGTAGAAGGCGTAGTGATGCAAGCCCAGGAAAACTTATTGCGCCATCATCTGGTCAAACCTGGTGATAATATTGCGGTCACTTTTGGCTTAGTTCTGAAAGATGAACCTTTCCAAACCAACCTGCTAAAACTTTGGAAAGTACAAGAACCTTCTTAATCCCCCATCAAACAAATAGAACGCCTTTCTACAAGAGAACTAGAAAGGCGTTCGGTTATGACTATTTGGTACTTTTCAATCTTGCTCGCAGCGTAGCCAGAAGACTATGAGCATCAATAGGTTTTTGAAACACTCCATCCAAGCCTAAAGTGGAAGTGTCTACATTCTGAGTTAGTTCGTCACCCACTGCACTAAGCATATAGATTGGTGATTGGATTCCCTGCTTACGAATGTTAGAAACTAGGCTAGTTCCGGAATCCATTTTTTCCATCATTAGGTCAACGATAAGCAGATCTGGTTTCTCCTGCTTGACTTCATCCATGGCCTCCGCTGCGCTAGATGCTAACCGTGCTTCGAATCCATTGTTTTCCAACACTAATCGCAGAGTTTGCAGAATATCCACGTCGTCATCTACACATAGGATGATCGGCCTTTTATCTTGCACATCCACCACGTGTACCTCCCATTTCTAGAATCGTGTCGATGGTATCTTAATGAGCCTAGCTTGCATCCTAGGCGCCTCACGCGCATTCTGTCGAGACGGTTTTGCGAATCCCAAATGTTAGAGATTGCTAGCCAAAATCTCTTGGTATCGTTAAAAGGAATGAGTGCAATGCTTCTGAGGTTTCTATGAGTCCCCCATCTTCCGAGTCCATAATCAACGAGAACAATATCTTCCGATCTTTAGAGAAAAACGCTTCCCCCTCACCAAGGCGGGTAGAAGAGATTCTCGCCAAAGCCTCGCAACTGCAAGGTCTAGATGCCAATGATGTTGCGACTTTATCTTTCGTAGACCAACCTGAACAATTGGATCAGCTTTTTCAAACTGCTCGCCAAGTTAAAGATTCGATTTATGGCTCTCGCCTAGTTCTTTTTGCCCCTTTGTACATCTCTAACTTATGCGCTAATGACTGCGTTTATTGTGCGTTTAGGGCTCGGAACCAGGAAGTGGAACGGCGTTCTCTTTCTCAGGAAGAGATTTCACACGAAGCTCGCGCGCTAATCGACCAGGGTCATAAACGGGTTTTGCTAGTCGCTGGAGAATCTTACCCGCAAGAAGGGTTTTCTTATGTTCTTCAAGCAGTAAAAACCGTTTATTCGGTCAAGAGCGACCGAGGCGAAGTACGCCGCATCAATGTAAATATTGCTCCCCTTACTGTTGATCAGTTCCGCGAGCTTAAAGCTACCGGCATTGGAACTTATCAGTTGTTTCAAGAAACCTATCACCAAGATACCTATTCCCGGGTCCACCTCAGCGGCAGAAAAAAGGATTTTCAATGGCGCGTCACTGCTATGGATCGGGCAATGGAAGCCGGCATTGACGATGTGGGAATTGGTGTGCTGTTTGGTCTGTATGACTGGCGTTTTGAAGTTCAAGCTTTATTGCAACATATTGCCCATCTGGAATCGCGCTACGGAATCGGTCCGCATACCATCAGCATTCCTCGACTAGAGCCAGCAATAGGAGCGCCTTTAGCTTCTCAACCTCCGCATGCAGTTTCCGACCACGAATTTCGTAAGCTGATTGCCATCTTACGTTTAGCAGTGCCTTATACTGGCATTATTCTTTCCACCAGAGAAAACCCGCAAATCCGCAAGGAATCGTTTTCTTTGGGTGTTTCTCAAATTTCTGCAGGCAGTCGCACTAATCCGGGCGGTTATTCCCGTTCCCAAGAGCAAGCCGCTCAATTTCAGCTTGGCGATCACCGCTCTCTTGATGAAGTAGTGGGCGATATTGCCACTTTGGGTTACCTTCCCTCTTTCTGCACTGCTTGTTATCGATTGGGAAGAACGGGGCGCGACTTTATGGAACTCGCAAAACCAGGAGAAATTAAACGCCATTGCTACCCCAATGGTCTTTCTACCTTCGCTGAATACCTTAGGGACTATGCTTCTCCCCAAACCATGCAAGCGGGTGAACGCTTGATTGAAAAAATCCTGGAATCTATGCCACCAGAACACCGAGCGATAGCCAGCCAGTTAGTGGAAGAAGTACGCCAGGGCAAGCGCGACGTGCTGGTTTGATTCGAGCCCTATGAAAACTTTCCTAGAAAATGACCGCAAAACCCGGGTGGAAAAAGATCTCCTTGGCGAGGCAGAGGTTCCTTTGCATGCACTGTACGGTATTCATACCGTCCGCGCATTAGAGAACTTTCCTCTAACCAATCGTCCTATCAATCCCGAGCTGATACGTGCTTTCGGCTCAGTAAAACTAGCGTGCGCTCTTACCAATCAAGGCCTAGGAATTTGGCGAGAAGACTACCTTAAGGCCGATGCGATTATTCAGGCCAGTCGGGAAATGCAAGATGGTCTTTTGAACGAGCATGTAGTGGTCGATTTAATTCAGGGAGGTGCGGGCACTAGCACCAACATGAATGTGAACGAGGTGCTGGCAAACCGAGCTTTGCTCCTTCTGGACGAACCACTAGGGAATTACGCCAGAGTTTCACCTCTAGAGGACATTAATCTCCACCAATCCACCAACGATACCTATCCAACTGCTCTACGACTAGCAGCAATTCGTTGTTTGCGCCGACTAGAAAAAGAACTGGTGGCCTTGCAAGAGTCTTTTCAGCATCAAGAAAAGCAATGGAGCCACGTAGTAAAAGTGGGACGCACTCAGCTTCAGGATGCAGTACTCACCACTCTTGGCCGGGAAATGAGTGCTTACGCCGAGGCCTTGTCTCGTGATCGCTGGCGAATCTACAAATGTGAAGAGCGGCTGCGAGTAGTTAATCTGGGAGGTACTGCCATTGGTACTGGCATTGCCGCCCCCCGCAATTTCATTTTTCGTGTAGTAGACGCTTTGCGGCAAGAAACATCTATTGGTTTTGCCCGAGCGGAGAACCTAGTAGAAGCTACCCAGAACGCAGATGTTTTTGTAGAGGTTTCGGGAATGCTCAAAGCCTGCTCCGCTAGTCTTATGAAAATCTGCACTGACTTGCGGTTGCTCTCTTCTGGACCAAGATCTGGCCTGGGAGAAATTCATCTTCCAGAACGACAAGCAGGCTCTTCCATAATGCCTGGTAAAGTAAATCCAGTAATTCCCGAAGCCGCTAGCCAAGTAGCTATGCGAGTAATGGGAAATGACGTAACCGTGGGAATAGCCTGTGCTTCGGGCAATTTGGAGCTCAATCCTTTTCTTCCTTTAGTTGCTGCCGCGCTTTTGGAAAGTATCGACCTATTGGCAGGGGCGTGCCATATGCTGCGCCGCTTTTGTGTAGACGGTTTGACGGCAAATGAAGCTCGCTGCCACGAGCAAGTTCAAGGAAGCACGGCCACCGCAACTGCTTTAGTAAGTGCTATCGGATACGGACAAGCCACCAAAGTGGCTAAACAGGCTGCTGCTACTGGGCACACTGTCCGAGAAGTTGTTTTGGAGCAACACATAATGCCTGCCAGCGAGTTTGATGAATTGATCAGCCCAGAATCAGTTTGCCGCCTAGGTCATCCGTCCCCAGTCATGCGAAAGCAGGGATAATTATGAATTCTCCCAAAGGAATGCGTCTACACATAGGCTTTTTTGGACGCCGTAATGTAGGCAAATCAAGCCTTCTCAACGCCCTTACTCGCCAAAATGTTTCTATTGTTTCGCCTTTGTCGGGAACTACCACTGATCCAGTAGAAAAGCCCATGGAGCTACTTCCTCTGGGACCAGTGCTTTTCATCGATACCGCAGGAATTGATGACGAAGGAGCACTCGGCTCTTTGCGCGTCGATAAAACCAGACAAGTTTTTGACCGCACTGACTTAGGAATAGTGGTAGCCGAAGTAGGAATCTGGGGGCCCTATGAAGAACAGATTCTTAAGGAGTTAGTTTCCCGCCATATTCCCACCATTGTGGCTCTCAACAAATGCGATTTGGCTTCGCCTTCTTCCGAACAGCTTTCTTTGTCGACCGAGCGCAAAGTACCTACCGTTCTCACCGCCGCGCCTTCGGATAAGGGAATCTCCGATCTTCAAGAAACCATCCTCGCTAGTGCTCCCGAATCGTTTATCGACAGCCCAACAATACTGGGCGATTTAGTAAACCCTGGTGAATTGGCTATTCTGGTAATTCCCATTGATAAAGAAGCTCCCAAAGGAAGACTGGTTCTCCCTCAGGTGCAATCCATTCGCGATCTTCTCGATTCCGACGCCATGGCTTTGGTGGTCAAAGAAAGAGAGTTACGCAACGCCCTAGAAAACTTGCAACGCCCTCCTAGTTTGGTGGTAACCGACTCGCAAGCGTTTCTCAAAGTCGCCGCAGATACGCCCGAAAAAATACCCCTGACCAGCTTTTCCATACTCTTTTCGCGCTTCAAGGGCGACTTATCAAAACAGGTAGAAGGTGCTTTGGCAGTAGATTCTTTAAGCCCTGGTGACCGCATTTTAGTGGCCGAAGCTTGCAGTCATCATCCCATTGCCGAAGACATTGGAACAGTAAAAATTCCCCGATGGCTAACTCAATTAGTAGGAGGAAAACTTCATTTCGAACATGTGCAAGGCAAAGATTTCCCTCAAGATCTTTCTCCTTATCAATTAGTAATTCATTGCGGAGCATGTACCTTTAACCGCCGAGCAATGCTTTCGCGAATTGCTCAGTGCAATCGTGCGGGAGTACCTATTACCAATTACGGATTAATTATTGCCTACAGTTTGGGCATTCTTGAGCGTGCATTAAGTCCTTTTCCTTTTACTTTAGAAATTTTTCAATCTAAAAAAGCGTGCGGTTCTTATTGAGGCAATTGCAAAACCCCAATTTTTCCGCTTTGGGCAAGCAAAGCTCGCCGTCGCTCTACTCGGGGCTCTCGCCCCAAACCCCATTTGCCGGCGGGTTTTGCAATTGGCTGTATTACATAGAATTAAAACTTGTCCTGAGCAGCACGGCGTGCCCGTCTCAAAGTTTCCTTAAGCCCTGGAAAAGGAATTTTGGCTATTGCTTCGTCTACCGGTACCCAGGCGTAGTAAATGTGTTCGCGAGAGTCCAGCCGTATAGAAGTTTCTTCCTCTGAAAGACACCAGAAGCCAGTCTCTTGAAAAATTCTCGGAGCCCGATCGTAGCGTGGCTCCCCAAAAAGAAAGCTATGTACGTATCCCAAAGGGTAAACTGGCGTACGAATTCCGGTTTCTTCCTCTAGCTCGCGTACGGCACAATGAGAGATTTCTTCTCCTTTTTCGATTGTTCCGGTCACTGGCTGCCAAAAACCCCCTCGATGAGAATGGCGTTTTAGCAGCAACGTTTCCATAATCCCCCTTCTATAGCGCAGAATAGCAACCGAGACCGTGCGCTGATCAACGCTTCCCAAAACAGTCTCCACTCCAAAAATTTCACCTGCATTACGAATAATGGATGCTTTAACCTCTGACATAGGAGGAGCATAACCTAGCTCGCACTCGAGCGAAGTAACTCCTGCCTTCCCAATTCCACAAGGAACAATCAAGTTGAAACACGACAAATCAGTATGTACATTCAGGGCCATTCCATGGCTAGTAACCCATTTGCTAATGCGAACACCCAAAGCTGCAAGCTTTCGCGCATAGTGTTCTTTCTGTCCCAACCAGATTCCTGCCCACCCGGGGATACGGTGTGCTTGCACTCCAAAATCAGAAGCGGTACGAATAAGCACTTCTTCCAAATCGCTTATCAGTCGCCGTACATTTCGCCTTTCGGCAGCCAAATTAATTATAGGATAACCGACTAATTGACCCGGTCCATGATAAGTAACATCGCCACCGCGATCGGCGCGAAACACTCGCAGCCCTTTCTGCTCTAGTTCTTCTCGCGTGGCCTTAATGTGCTCCCCTGTCGACCCTCTACCCATAGTGATAACCGGGGAATGCTCGAGAACAAGAAATGTATCAGTAATTACTTGGTTTTTTCTGGCCAACTCAAAAGCTTTTTGCAGAGCAAGGCCGTCTTCATATTCTACAAGCTCAAGATCAAAAACAGTCAGAGTTCGGTTATTACTAGTGCTCGCTTTCACATCTTTTTGAATAGCATGATTTTGAAAATACCCGAAGCGCCTTGTCTTGCCTGGGATCAGAAGGAAACTCGAATCCACCTATTCGGGCGTTCTTATTCGAGCGAAATTGCTGCGGAGCAATTGGCTCAGGCTCAATGTCTACGGGCTACTCACCATGCCTTCGCCAAACTCCTACGCTCAACCGCTGGCCG
>JBNKEI010000155.1:0-3770 GCA_050288705.1 Myxococcales bacterium | reverse complement strand
GGACTAGTGGATCTCACATCCGGCTCTTCAGGATGCTGGGGTCCTATTGGGAACTCAATCCCAGTATTCCTAGCATCGATGTTTCCATCCGCAGCTATCCCAGTTTGAGTTGAAGTTGTACTGGGGCAATAACGCGCTTGGTACTCTTAATCCTCCACTGTTCCAGAATAGATACGAGCCCGCGTTCGGCAAAGTATGCGTTGCGCAATCCTCGTTCTACTGCTGTATTATGACTTAATGCCCATAAAGATTGCTTTCCTTTATAGATATTGCGCCATGCAGTCTTAGGTTTAACTCCCATGCGAATAAGATTACGGGCTATGTATTGTTTACGCTTCCAGTGCTTAAGCACTATTGCTCGCAAACGTCGCCTAATATGAGCATCAATATTGGAGAATACTCTCTCCTCTGCATCGGTACACATCCAGAAGAAGCCAATCCAGCCAATCAGGTACACCTTGAGGCGTTTGGTGCACTCTTCAAGAGACTTTCCCCAATTCCTTGGCGTTAGTTCTCGAATCTTTTCGGCAATCCGCTCCTTGGAGCGTTTTGATAGCAGCACTTCCGCTTCTCCGTTTTCGGGCTTTCGTCTTAAACGAAATCCTAGAAAATGCCTCTCTTCTGGTCGTGCAACTGCGCTTTTATCCCTATTCACTTTGAGCCTTAATTTACGCTCTATGAATCTGGTTATGCTTGCCATCACTCGACTGCCTGCACGTTGACTTCTTACGTACACATTGCAATCATCAGCATACCTTACGAAACGATGGCGGCGTTGGGTTAACTCTTTATCTAGTTCATCCAACACAATATTACTTAATAACGGTGAGAGTGGACCACCTTGAGGTGTTCCTTCTTCCGTATTTACCACCACTCCATTTGGCATTATCACTTTGGCCTTGAGCATTCTTCGAATTAATTGGATTAGCCTATTATCTTTTATTCGCTCTTCCAATCGTGCTAACAAACGTTGATGATTGACTCGGTCGAAGAATTTCTCCAAGTCAATATCTATTACCCATTCGTTACCTTCCTCTAAATACTCTTTGGCTTCAGTTATAGCCGTGTGACAGCTACGTCCTTCCCGAAAGCCATGACTACTCCCGTGAAATGTCGGGTCGTAATGCGGGTTAAGTACTTGATATACTGCCTGCTGTACGATCCGGTCTATTACATCGGGAATTCCAAGACCTCGTTTGCCTCCTCCCGGCTTGGGTATCCATACTCTTCGTATCATCCCTGGCCGGTAACTCCCTTCAAGCAGAGCTTTGCTCAACGCTGGCAGCATCTCCACTAGATTGTTCTCCACCTCTTGGATAGTCTGCCGGTCGGGTCCAGGTGCGCCTTTATTCGATGCTACTTTACTGAACGCTTTTCTCAGGTTTCCTTCGTCCGCCACCTCTTCTATCGTCATTGCTGGCAAAGCCTTGCTGTATGTGTTCCGCAACTTCGGCACCGCGGTCATCACAGAATTCGATCGGTCGAAATCCGTTTTGCCGTCGTCCTCTTTCAAGCTATCGGCTGTCTTGCGGAACAGATCCAACTGCCTTGCCTCTTTACTGGCTGTGACCGCCTTTCCTCCTCGCTTTTCTCGTGCGATTTGGACCGTCTTTCGACGGCCTTCCGGTACTACGCAGTCATCCGACTTCTCTTGTCCCTTTGTCATCTCGTTTTCTTCCTCGACAACTACCGCTCGCTGGCGGAGGCCAAGAGATCTCCTCGGGTAAGAACGCAAAACTTCGGACTAAATTGTCGCCAATACTCGTGTCCGTCCGACAGATATTGGGCTTTGTCGCTAGGGGCCGACTTTCCCTCGAACACAAGCCTTACGGCGCTTCACTTTCGTTCAATTCAGTCCTACACCATAGGCTTCCACTAGACGTTCCCTCGCGGCTTTTCTATCTACTGAACGCCCTTGCCTCATAGGTGTCAGGTTTCCCTTCCATGAGAAGGCCACCCGAAGTCAAGCGCCAACTTTTTCGCTGAATAATCGCTAAATTTTCGATCGAGAATCCCGGCAGGGGTCTGGGGTTGTTAACCCCAGCGGGTATGGGCGGAGCCCATATAGGCCCAAACTCGATGGTCGATCGAGAATCAAATCATGAAGCGCCTCACACTTTATTTCGAAGTGATAAACACGTTCGCCCCTTATAAGCCCACTCCACAGGCGTTGTTCGTGCAACAGGTTATGAATCAAGAAAAACCGCTCCGCCGTGCTTCCATACGCACTCTTGGTAGGCCACATTTGGCCTGGTGCATTCTGAGGTCCGAACCGTCTGAGCACTGCTATCTCTGTCTCTGGCTTGAAGGCCACAGGGAACTCTCGCAGTTGCTCGGACGGGGCGGTTCGTTGGTTTTTTCTGATTCTTACAACAGCAAGATTATTACGAGTCAGTTATGCCAATGCTTCTATGATTCTGTTTGGGCGATGTTTTTGTTCGTACCCTATTGGTTCGTAAATTTCGCCAGTTACCCAGAGCCGATGCATTAACACCGAAAGTTTGCGTGCTACAGCAATGCGAGCGCGTTTCTTGGCAGCTTTTCCGCCCCGGTTGCATAGCGCTAATCCCCAGCGTCGCAGGTCGCTGTCCTTGCCAAATGGACCAAGAATGTAGTGCGCACTTTGGACTAATAATCGACGTAACAATTGGTCTCCCTCCTTTGTAATGCGCAATTGCGGATCGTCCTCTCCAGACGCCTTTCTTTTTGGACACAATCCTATGAAAGCTCCTATATCTCTGCTTTTTTGAAATCGATTTTTGTCTTCCAGAATTAGCAGGAATGCGAGCGCGGTTAGTACTCCAACACCTTTAATTTGAGACACAACATCCACGTCTGGGTATTTCTCCTCCGCAAGTTCTTTTAATTTCTTTTCGAATACTTTGATTTGGTTCGCGAGTTGTTCGAGTATTTCGTAAATAGGTAATAACGCTGCTTTCAATTCCTCTGGAACGAATTCTATCGTGTGCCGATAAAAGTATTCCGCATCGCCTTTCGGAAGCCGAAATCCGAATGATTTGGTTAGGCCACGGGCTTGGTTGATTAGCCTTGTGCGACATCGGACCAATGCATCTCTGGCCTTGATGATCGCGAGATCCGCCTGGACCTGCTCTCCTCGATGCTGGATAGGCGACAGCAATTCGATATCGGCTCGTCCTAGTTTCGCTAGCAATCGTGCGTCTGCTTTGTCGGTCTTTCGATTGCTTTCGGTTATCAATTTCACGTTTCTCGGATTGGCTACCGTTACAATATGTCCAAGCTCTTTGAGTAACGCGCTTACCCACCGAGAATGCGTTCCTACCTCGATCACTACGTGCGATTTCGGGCGCACCTCGAAAAATTTTCGAAACCCCTCTCGCGTAGTTTCCAGTGGCTCTAACTCCCGTGTCTTTTCGTTGGGATAGATGACGAACAATTCGGACTTTTTGTCACCAAGATCGCATCCAATCGTCTCTAGCTTGCGAAGGTCGGACTGTGTAATGTTCGTCATGGCCGTTCTCCTTTTGCACCTCTGAGTGCGTTTCGTTCGGCAGTCTACCCGCCGAATCGGGGGAACGGCCTTCTCATCTCATCTCTGTCAGGGTCCCGAGAGGACTTTCACCTCCTGTTTTGCGCCCATGCCGAGCGCACCCCTGGATTCCCGCTTTCGCGGGAATGACGGAGGGCGTGGTGCCGGATATGGGGACACGCCCTAGTATTTATTTCTGTCGATACATCACAAACTCGCCTTCCTCCGGTAGCTTACTGAATCGAACAAGGTGAAGCGCCGC
>JBNKEI010000154.1:0-34148 GCA_050288705.1 Myxococcales bacterium | reverse complement strand
ACCTTCCCCTGCTCCAATTCGCAGAAAAATCACTCCTAAAGTAACTCATCGTCCGCCAAAAATTCCTAAACGCGCTCCTGCCCCTTCTGCGAATGACGCTCCTCCTCCCCCTAATCAGCCGCCTTCGCCAGAAGCCAAACCAAGTGCACCAATTTCTATTGGTATTTCCATGTCTTCCACCACCACCGCGGGAACGTTCTCTGCTCCAGTGGGGAATAGTTTGTACGGTTCAACTTCGCCCACCGCCAAAAATCCGGCAGATGTGCGTCCCTACATCTCACCCAACGACAGATACGTCCCTCCATCTCAGATTAGCGAGCAGCCGGAATTAATTCGTGATTTCAAGGCGCCCTACCCACCGGAAGCAAAAAAAAACGGCTTGGAAGGAGATGTACTGCTACGATTACTAGTTGACTCTAAAGGGCGAGTAATCAAAGTAACTCTTCTCCAAGGTTGCGGTTACGGGTTCGATCAGGCAGCCATTAATGCTGCTAAGAAGTTTCTTTTTCGACCAGCAACCGAGGGCGGTGAGTCAGTGGCTACGGAAATTATGTATAACTATCGGTTTTTTCTCGACTAAAAGAGTTACCAAGGAGTCACCAATGACACTCGATCGGCCAGTGGTTTTTGGTACTTTTGCTTACCAATATCTCCAACAAGAAATTTGCAGTCTCACCCAGTTCGAAGAGGGTCAAACCGAAAGAGCAAAGTTTCCCGACGGAGAACGATACCAGCGCATTCTTTCCTCGGTTATTGGACGAGATGTGATTCTGGTGGGGGGAACCATTTCCGAAGCTGATACTTTAGAACTTTACGATTTAGCTTGCGGTTTAGTCCAAGAAGGAATTCGTAGTCTCAATTTGGTAATACCCTATTTTGGCTATGCCACTATGGAAAGAGTGGCTAAATCGGGTGAAGTAGTTACTGCTAAGACACGCGCACGCTTACTTTCTTCCATTCCTGTTCCCGGATCGGGCAGCCGAGTGCTCCTACTGGATCTTCATTCCGAAGGAGTTCCTTTCTACTTCGAAGGTGCTCTACGACCAGTTCACCTTCGCGCTACCCCAGTCATTAGTCAGGCAGCTCGCCGGCTAGCCAAAAACGAGAATTTCGTACTTGCTTGTACCGATGCCGGACGCGCCAAGTGGGTAGAGACTCTCGCCAATCAATTTGGAGTTCCTGCTTCTTTCGTATTTAAGCGCCGATTAGGAGGAGCTACCACCGAAATCACCGCGGTAAGCGCGCAAGTGCAAGATTCGCATGTCATTATTTACGACGACATGATTCGTACAGGCGGTTCTCTTTTGAGTGCTGCCAAAGCTTATCGCGCTGCCGGAGCCGCCCACCTATCGGCAATTACTACCCATGGTCTTTTTGTAGATTCTTCTCTCGATCGTTTGCATCAAAGCAACCTATTTGACTCCATTGTCTGTACTAACAGCCATCCTCGTGCGCATGCTCTGCGTCATAACTTTCTGCAAGTAGATTCGGTTGCTCCGATTTTCGCCGATTTTTTTCTTGGCAAAGCCTAGGTAGCCTTAAAATTTTCAATAACCTCCAGCAGATATCCAGCCTTGTACAAGGCGAGAAATGGTTTGGGTTATTATGGGCTGACTGCAAAAGAGCTCACGAGAAAAGGATTGGCATGGAACTCAACGACATTCTTCAAGTCGCACTTCGCGGTAATGCCTCGGACATTCACCTGAAAGCTGGGCTTCCCCCCATGTTTCGAGTAGATGGTACTTTGTTACCTCTCAAAGATTCTCGAAGAATGACGCCAGAAGAGGTAGCACGAATGGCTCTGGGAATAATGAGCGACCTCCAAAAAGCCAAATTCCGAGAGGCTAACGAAGTAGACCTGGCTTATGGGGTTCCCGGAATGGGAAGATTTCGAGTCAATGTGTTTCATCAGCGAGGAAGCATCGGAGCAGTATTACGAGTAATTCCTTCCAAAATTCTAACCATAGAACAGCTTATGTTGCCCCGAGTGCTAGAAAAGATTGCAATGAGCGAACGGGGACTAATTTTGGTTACTGGAACCACTGGTTCTGGAAAATCAACCACTTTAGCAGCAATGATTGAGCATATTAATGCTAACGACACCTGCCACATAATGACCATTGAGGACCCCATTGAATTTCTAATTCGAGACAAACGCTCAATTATTAATCAGCGTGAAGTTGGAGTAGATACTTTGGCATTCGGGCAGGCCTTGCGTAGCGCTCTTCGCCAAGACCCTGATGTAATTTTGGTAGGAGAAATGCGTGATTTAGAGACCATTGAGACCGCTCTTACCGCGTCGGAAACTGGACACCTTGTCCTTTCTACCCTGCATACTCTTGACGCTTCCGAAACTATCAACCGGGTTATTTCAGTATTTCCTCCCTACCAACAAAAACAGGTACGTATGCAGCTTGGATCGGTGCTTAAAGCAGTAATCAGTCAGCGTCTGGTTCCCCGAGCTGACGGAAAAGGCCGGGTTGCAGCAGTAGAAGTATTGGTTTCTACTACGCGGGTACGCGAGCTTATTGAAGACAAGGATCGCACCAAAGAACTGTCTGATGCCATTGCTCAAGGACACCAGACTTACGGAATGCAAACATTTGATCAATCACTAATGTGGCTACTTCGCCAAGAGCTGATTACTTACGAAGAAGCTATGCGTCAAGCTACCAACCCCGATGATTTTGCTTTGAGATTATCGGGCATTTCTGCCACCAGCGACTCTACTTGGGATGATTTTGAAAACAAACCCGAACCTGCATCGACTGCACCTAGTACTTCGAATGGTGATCTTAAAAATCCTACTAAAGACCCTGACTTTGAAATCGAGCGATTTTAATTACTATTAGAATAATTTGGTGGCGAGTTTTTTAAAAGAAAGTCATTGGCATATTCATGGCAAGGCAATTCAACCGTAAAGCAGGCACCATTACCTAATTCGCTTTCTACTGAAATTCTTCCGCCTAATCGATGTACGATTTGGCTAGAAATCCACAAACCTAATCCCAAGCCACGATAGCGACGAGCATGCACTGTTCGTTCAAAACGTTGAAAAATTTTTTCTTGATTTTCAAGGGGAATACCAATTCCGTGATCCCGCACCTTTATCCATCCCCATTTATTTGATTCGCCTACAGAAATCTCAATTGGTTTGCCTGCTCCGTATTTAACTGCGTTAGAGAGGAGGTTGGTTACTAGTTGGTCCAAACGACAGCGATCCCATCGACCAATAACATGCGGAGAAATATGCATTGAAAGCATACATCCAGCTACCGATGCCTCGTAGTTAAATTGTTCAACAATATCGTTTACTAAGCTCCCAAGGTCAATTTCCTCTTGAACTAGGTCGAACCGTCCTGATTGAATTCGAGAGACGTCCAGAAGCTCGTTCATTAAATGAGCCAATCTTCTGCATTGCCGTTGAACAATTGAGAGTTTGGAACCCAACCATTCGGGGATTTCCCGATTGGGATTATCACGTGCTCGCAGCATACCGTCAACCTGCAAACAAATCGAAGTTAACGGCGTTTTGAGCTCGTGTACCGCTACTGAAAGAAAATCGTCTCGGGAGCGTATGGCCTCTCGAAGCAACCTGATTTCGTGAAGTTGATCGGCATTTTGAAAAGTTGTAGGCACGCGGTTAGGAAGATCTTCTATGTCAATGCCGAAATTCTTATCTAATAGTGGACGTATTATAAGACGAACTAAAACTGAACACTTATCTTCCCCCGTTAGCAAGGAAAACCTACCCTCTTGCTGGCTGGTTTTACACGTTTGCAATATATTTTCTATGCGGCACCAGTCTTCGCCCGCAATGAAAAATTTCAACTTATACTCGTCAATTTTTTGCCTGCATTGCATTAACAATCGTGCAAATGACTCGTTACACGAAACTATGCTGCCTTCGGGGCTCACTATTGCCCTGGCAACATGGGTATTATAAAAAGCCGGCATCCCTTCCCCTCCTGCTGATTCCGCACCCCAACACCCAAAAATCCATGGCGATCAAGTTCTAACTTTCGGCTTCCTCCCTAACTACCTGGCACCTCTCCACTACTGCTTAAAGAACGCATAAAATACATTTTTTCTAGCAGCAACATCTTATATCAAACTCGCACCGCCATTGTCATTCAATCAACACGGTGTTTTTAATTGAAAACAGCTAAAACAAAGAAAAATGTCATGAAATAGACTTTGTATGCATTTGCATAGGAATTTTTGGCGCTAGCAAAGATATCTGCGTTAGGAATGACCTCACTTTATTATAGAAAAATCTTTCGTTTTTACCAAGAAATGAGATAGTTACAATTATTAATGCATAGTTACAATTATTAATAACGATTTGTTGCCAGGCTTAAATAGACAAATTTGCCTGGATCAGTATTCAGCAAAAGCATAAGCCCACTAAGGACCTATTCGAGCTTCTCCGGGCTTGGCTGAATCTAAGGCGCTGGCAGTGGCCCTAAGCTCTGTGCGAGTCATATGCAACTCGCTCGCAAGGCGTTCAAGAACCGGCTGCAACTTCCAGGTTGAAGCGCCCATTTGCGAGCCTGCTTTTTTGGCGTCCAAAAGTTAGATCTTGCTATAGAGCGGAGCGAAGATGCGGCAATTCGTTTGGATACTAGTGTCTGTTGGGATCATAACCACCGGCAGTACAGGCACATGTCAAGAGGAAGAGAAATCGTTTTTAGGGGGCTTTCATTACTTCCTAGCTGGCGGTACGGGAATTCCGATTTCCAATTCATCAGACTTTTTCGATATCGGCTGGGGCGCCAGTTTGGGGGTTGGATTCCGATTCACCGATCGCCTAGCCGCCCAAGTAGACTATATGTATAGCTCCTACGACATAAAAAGTGACATTATTCCTGACCACGCAGCCGGCATAGTGGGGAACCAACGCTTGCAATGGAGCACGCTCAATGTCAGCTACGAATTTGTACCTAGTGGCAATATTGTAAATATTCGCGCTCACGCCGGGCCGGGAATTTATTGGCGTCGAGTTTCTATCGAGGAGGTCACTGGAGTGGAATCGGTCACCTTCTGCGCACCAGGAACTTTCGTTTGCTACCCAAGCCCTACTACAACCACTGAGGTGATTGGCGCTCGAAGCTCAACTGACTTTGGCCTTAACTTTGGGTTTAATTTAAGCGTATCCCTCGGCTACCCCACCCGAATCTACCTGGAACCTAGGTTTCACTTTATTTTCGGTCCGATTATTGAGACACCTTCGGGAGCTCGCCGTGCTAACGGCTACTTTATTCCAGTTGTTTTGGGTTTTGACTACTTCTAAGCTGTTGAAACCTGATACTTCTTCTTCAACTTTTGTCTCGCCGTAAACTGAACTGATCCATTTCATTAGTTAATCGGCCGACGTCGACATACTTTGTCGTTTCCATAGTGACTTCTCAAGGAGATTAGCTGATGGATGACATTCGTTGGGTACAGCGTTTAAGCAATTACAGAAAGGCTCTGGATAATCTCAGGGAAGCTGTTGATCTCGCCAAGACAAGGGAATTATCCAAACTGGAAAAGCAGGGCTTAATCCAGAGTTTTGAATTCACATACGAATTAGCTTGGAACACTGTTAAGGATTTCTATGCTGAACAGGGAGAAACCGAAATCCAGGGCAGTCGCGACGCCTTCCGTATGGCTTATAGTAGAAATCTGATCTCCAATGGCGAAGTTCTGATGGAAACGATTAAAAGCCGACAGAGAACCAGTCATTCCTATAATGAGGAAACAGCCAATGAGATCTACCGGGCTGTGATCGACGAGTACTACGATGCGTTTTTATACCTGGCTGAAAAACTGGAAGCCGCGAAGGATAGAAATTAATTGTACGGTCTCGATGATGCAGTAATCAGCAGGTTGCAAGCCCTGTTCCGAAGGTATCCCGATGTGGATGAAGTAATTCTCTACGGTTCCCGCGCCAAAGGAACATACAGAGAAGGGTCGGATATCGACTTCACCCTGCTAGGAAAGAACCTCAGTCTGAAAATAATCTATGCCATCGAAGAGGAGATTGAAGAGCTCCTCCTCCCTTATTCTTTTGATTTATCTCTTTTTGAGCAGATTGATAATCCCGAATTAATCGATCATATAAAGAGAGTGGGCAAGGTATTTTATAAAAGGGTCTACTAATGGCGCCAAAGGAAGACAGCCATGCCTAGACGCTTCAACACCGCGGGCCCTAACAAGCCAGAAATACACTATACCCTTCCGGCATTGCGGCGCTTGCCCCAAGTTCGCGAGTTAATTGACGAACAGTCCTACTTCGTACTTCATTCTCCTAGGCAAATGGGCAAAACCACCTCACTTCTCGGCCTGTCCGAGGAGCTTACCCGCGAGGGCCGCTTCGCAGCAGTTCTTCTTTCCATGGAAGTCGGAAGTTCGTTTTCCGACCAACCTTCCATTGCTGAACCCGCTATTCTCGACTCCTGGAGGCAATCCGCCGAAGCCTGGCTGCCCAAGGATCTGCTACCTCCGCCTTGGCCTGAAGCTCCCATAGGCCAGCGCATCGGCGCAGCTTTAAGTTCCTGGGCAAAGGCATGTCCTCGCCAAATTATTGAGCCCATGCTACTGGGAGATAATTTCGCGGATGTCTCCGAGGACGATCGTCAGTACGCTATTGATCTGGGTCTGCTGTGTCGCAACCCGCAAGGTGGACTGGTAGTTTCAAATCCGATATACCAAAAAATGATTCCTCGCGCGTTGGCAAGTGGACCACGAGATTCACTAGCTAGAATTGAGCCCTCCTGGCTTAAATCTGATGGCTCGCTCGATTTCGAAAAATTGTTGGAGTCGTTCCTTTCATTCTGGCGGCAACACGGCGAACCATTGCTTCGCACCGCGCCGTATCACGAAGTGGCCCCACACCTTTGGCCCCAAATCATCGATTGACAAAGTCGTGCCAACTGGATTCCAGCCTTCGCGGGAATGACGAAGCGGCGATGTCGGATACAGGGACATGCCCTAGTCCCATTACCAGTACTGGCATATTAACCGCAGAAAGTCTTTCCAGTTTGAATAGCCCTGGGGGACATGCCTATTCGGGTGTTGCCGTATTCAAATACATCAAGCAAATGCTCAAACCAGATATCCATTTGCTGGAAGATTCAGGCAGAACGAAAAAGAATAGGCATACCCGAAGAACTCGGTGCGTACCAACCCGCTCCCCTAACTCCGCTGATTGTGTATTCAGGATCCATTTCCAAAACCGGGTGAGGCGCCAATCCGTGAGCTTTTTGACGAGACCCAACTGCCATAGCCAGAGAGATTGCTGCTGCCCAAGCCACCGGGCCATCGAATAGATGGGTGACTATTATTTTAATTCCTAACGCCTGCGCTTGAACCGCGTATCTTAGACAGCGAGAAACCCCCCCGAGGGCCATTGGCTTTAGAACAATTGCCGCTACCTGGCAACGCCTTAGCCAATCGATGTTTGCATTCCATTCTTCCCGGTTTTGCAGAGATTCATCCAAAGCCAATGGCACCGGGCTATCAGTAAGCAGGTCAATTTGATCAGCGCGCACTGGCTCTTCTATCCAATCAAGTGAAAACTCGGTCAGTCTGGACAGCTTTTCTTCAGCTTCTTGCACCGTCCAGGCTTGGTTAATATCCAACCGAAAAGTCACCTGATGTCCCCATTGGGCATGCAGCTTTCGCAGAAAACTTAAATCCCTTTCCCAATTGTTTTTGGGGCCTAACTTTATTTTGAATTCCCGGAAACCATTGCGCACTGCCTGTTCGAGGCGCCTTTCGCTTTCTGCGGGCCCAAGATTAAAGTCAACTAAACCCGATAAACGTAAACCCATATGCTCTACATGTCGTGAATGGCTGGCGAATTGTCCGGGCGTCAGCCCAGAAGCCAGCAATGTCCAGGCTGGCACGGCTAGCTTTTGGGAGTACCAATGCAAAACCGCAGTCTCCAAGGCATGGCGCGCAGCGGGCACAGTAGGAGTTAATTGCGAAGAAATTCTTTCCAACCACTGACCAATCGGCTCCTTTTGGTCAAGCTCAGGTAATGCGAAGTGCTTCTCAGCCAGTTTTGCCAACTGACTTACGCAATCATCCAATGAATCTGGCGAATACCCCGGAAGAGGGCTAGCTTCTCCTATTCCCACCAAGCCCTCACGATCACTTAGCTCTAATACTACCCCTTCACGAATACTCGTACGGTGTTCGCCCCCTCCCACTGGAGAGGTAAGATGGGTGGTAATTCTGCGTAGGCGCAAAGAAAAGAAAGATCCCATACCACTCTCTGCTAGGTGTCAGAACAAATAGCAACAATGAACTGGACGTACAAGAAGCTAAACATGCTTGACAGTATCAAGGGCTCTATTTACATTCATCCGGATAGACGGATAAATCAAAGGAAACCCCCATGCTCTCCCGCAAACTCCGCATTGCTGCCCTGGAAGAAACCCTGCTCCATAGAGTTGTAGTTATTGACGGCGCCATGGGAACTTCCATTCAGCAGCTGCAACTAAGCGCTCAAGACTATGGCGCAGCCAGTCTAGAGGGGTGCAATGAGCATCTACTTTTAACCAAGCCCGAAGTAATTCGCTCTATTCACGCTGGCTATATGGAAGCTGGTGCGGACATTCTAAAAACCAATAGTTTCAACGCTACTCCCTTGGTTATGAATGAATACGGGTTAAGCGAAAAAGCAGAACAGCTCAATTTTTTAAGTGCGCGTTTGGCTAGAGAAGTAGCTGATTCTTTTTCAACTTCCAACCATCCACGATGGGTAGCAGGCTCAATGGGCCCTACCACCAAAGCTATTTCCGTGACTGGGGGGATTACTTTTAATGAGTTAATAGAAAATTATTACTTGCAAGCAAAAGGATTATGGGAAGGCGGAGTAGATTACTTACTGTTAGAGACCTGCCACGATACTGTAAATATAAAAGCGGGCTACTTTGCCATTCAGCGTCTTTGCAAAGAATTAAATGAGAATATTCCGTTGGCGATATCGGGAACTTTTGAATCAACCGGAACCATGTTAGCCGGGCAATCGGTGGAAGCGTTTTGTGTTTCTCTAGAGCATCTTCATCTTTTGTATTTGGGAATTAATTGTGCAACCGGCCCCGCACACATGCATAACCCCCTGCGCATTCTTTCCCGAACTGCACGCACCCGAGTAGCCTGCGCGCCTAATGCCGGTCTTCCCGATGCTCAAGGGCGCTATCTAGAAACGCCAGAAATGTTTACACGGGCAGTTTCGGAGTTTGCACAAGCTGGTTGGCTCAATTTGGTTGGCGGGTGCTGTGGCACTCAACGCGACCATATTGCCGCAGTAGTGCGTGCTGCTCGCCAATGGTCGCCACGCCAAATTCCGGTAAAGCGACGATCAGTTTTGGCAGGAATTGATGTTTTGGAAATTAAAGACCAAAACCGACCATATATAGTGGGAGAGCGCGCCAATGTAATGGGCTCAAAAAAATTCCGCGATTTGATTGCCCAAGAAAAATGGGATGAAGCCTCAGATATTGCTCGATCACAAATAAAACAGGGGGCTTCCATTATTGACATATCTTGCCAACAAGCTGACCGCAATGAGGTCAACGACTTACGCTGTCTTTTGGAAAAAGTAACCCGCAAAGTGCGGGTTCCTCTTATGATTGATTCCACTAATGAAACGGCCATTGCCGAAGGCCTTTCTTGGTGCCAAGGCAAAGCTATAATCAATTCGGTAAATTTAGAAGATGGGGAAAAACGCTTGCAAGGAATTGTTCCTTTGGCTCTACAGTTTGGAGCCGCGTTGGTGGTAGGCTGCATTGACGAAAAAGGGCAAGCAATTACTTTTGAGCGCAAATTAGAAATAGCCCTGCGCTCACATAAATTACTTACCGAAAAATATGGAATGGCCGAGGAAGATTTATATTTCGATCCACTAGTGTTTCCCTGCGCTTCTGGCGATGAAAACTATATTGGCTCGCCAAATCAAACCATCAAAGCGGTTGCCGCTATACGCCAGACTCTTCCGCGATGTCGTACCGTGTTGGGAATTTCTAATGTTAGCTTTGGTTTGCCTGCTGCCGGACGAGAAGTAATTAACTCAGTGTTTTTGCACTATTGTGTGCAGGCAGGGCTTGACCTAGCCATTGTGAACGCTGAAAAATGTCTTGCTTTTTCGGCTATTTCCGAAAGCGACCGTGTGCTTGCCGAAAATGTATTGTTTGGTCGCGGCCAGGGAAGCACACCCGCAGAAAAACTGGGCTCGGCTATCGCGGAATTTGCCAATCAATTTCGAGAAAAGCGCGTTTATGCGGCTCCGCTAACTACACTTCCAGTAGAAGAAAGATTGGCTCGGCATATATTAGAGGGTTCAAAAGAAGGACTGGCCGATGATTTAAAAGAGCAATTAACTAGCCTTGATCCTTTGGACATTGTAAATGGCCCGTTGATGAAAGGAATGGAAGAAGTAGGCCGCCTTTTTAATGAAGGAAAGCTAATTGTTGCGGAAGTACTGCAAAGCGCTGAGGCCATGAAAACCGCAGTGACCTTATTGGAGCCTTACCTTTCATCCAGCGAAGCAGCAACCCGTGGAAAAATTTTATTGGCTACCGTAAAAGGCGATGTCCATGATATTGGAAAAAACTTGGTCGAGATTGTTCTTTCCAATAATGGATTTAAAGTAGTCGACTTGGGAACCAAGGTAGACTCGGAAACAATTATTAAAGCCGCTAAAGAACATGACCCCGATATTATTGGTCTATCGGGATTACTGGTAAAATCAGCATTGCAAATGGTAACCACCGCCAATGATTTGCAACAAGCCGGCATAGAAACACCAATTGTAGTAGGAGGTGCTGCGCTCTCCCAAAATTTCGTAGACCATAACATTTCACCGGCCTATAATGGCGTGGTAGCTTTTGCAGCAGATGCCATGAGCGGATTAAACCTGGCTAGACAATTGACCGATTCAGAAAAATCGGTGGAAATTCGTTTAGATAACCAAAGAAAACGCCAAAAGTTTTTTGCTGCTGCTCATTCCCAACTACAAAAATCTCCATCCCAAACGCGGTCGACCAAAGTCACAGTGCTCGATGTTCTTCCCCCTATGCCAGATGGAGAACAGCATATTCTTTCGCAAACGCCTCTAGACGCCTTGTGGGAGCTAATTAATCCTTCTATGCTTTATGGACGCCATTTGGGACTAAAAAGCTCTTTGGCACGTTCTCTAATTCACAATAATAGTAACGACCTGTTAATGCAGTCAGAAGCAGGAAGAAAAGCGTTATGGTTACGCGAGCGAGTGGAATCGGTAAAAAAAGAATGCCGTCATGGCTTTATGACTGCGCAAGCTATATTCCGTTTCTTTAATGCTCATTCGCAAGGTAATTCTGTTCATCTTTTCGCTTCCGAAAATGACCAGAGGCCGCTAGTCACTTTTGAGTTTCCTCGTCAGCTTCAAGATAACGGATTGTGTCTCTCCGATTATATTTCCCCTCGCCCCAAAGAAGATAGTATCTGTTTATTTATTGCAACTGCAGGAAAAGGTATTGCCGAATTAGCAAAAAAATATCGCTCCCAAGGGGAATATTTGCAATCGCATATTCTGCAAGCACTTGCCTTAGAAACCGCGGAAGGCTATGCAGAATACTTACATTCAATGGTTCGACGCATGTGGGGTATTGGAGAAAATCAAGGCAAACGTTATTCTTTTGGCTATGCCTCTTGCCCCAGATTAGAAGATCAAAGGCTTCTGTTTGACCTTCTAAAACCTGAAGAAATCGGCATTGAATTAACTGAAAGTCTAATGATGTCACCAGAAGCAAGTGTGTCGGGTTTGGTTTTTCATCATCCTCAGGCATCACATTTTTCGGTGCTATCTTGAGATACCTGTACACCATTTAATACTCTGCCTTTGCTCAGGAAACATTTTTGTAACTATTCAACACTAGCCAACTCGCGGGTAACCAACGTTGAAAACCACGGTCTTTCCGAGCGTAATGCCGCAGGCATGAAGTCTAGGAAGCCTTGACCTCGACAGCTCGGCCTGAACGGATTTCTTGCCGCCTTTCGTTACCAGGAAATAAGGGCGCTGAATAGTTACGTTGCCTTCAAGCAAATGCAGCTTATCTACTTTCTATGCCAATATTTTCCGAATGCGCTATGTATTTATCGTTACAGTAAATTTCTGCATCTACTATCATTTTAAATTTATCGCCATATTCAATTTCTTTTATATCTATATGATATTTAAGACGCGAAACCCCTTTTTCCACCTGACCTCTGAAAATGGATTTCGTTGACAGATCTAATATTGCTCCGATTTCCTTGTCGGAGTATTTGACATGAACCCCTAAGCAGACTACTAGAAAAGATAGCAATTGGTTTAATCCTTCAGTCAATATACAACCAGGAAAAATCGGATCATTTTTGAAGTGCGCTTTAAAGGCCCAATGATCGTCGGTGATAAGCTTTTCTCCCCAGATTTCCCCTAAACGCCAACGACCGCCGTGGGGGTTGATTTCGGTTATTCTGTCAACCATACGCAAGCTGGGACGACATGAGGCTTGCTGTAAATACTTTAGACACTTTTCGGGAGAGCTAAAATTCGAAACAATGCCTTCATTTAGCTGCGATAATAAGGCTGCATCGTATATTTTATTGAGCGCTTCTTCGTCAAAAGAGAACCTTTTACATGCTATATAGGGATGATTATTACCTAATTCCACAACCGAACTGACAATTTTTGACTTGGAAACAAGACCTTTCGAATTTCGTAATTCTTCATCAGTAAAAAAACCTCCTACCGCTTTTACGGTAGAAACATGCCTTTCGCCACAGAAGCACCTGTAGGTGAAAAGCACCAGCATGGTGTCACCACTGTTCACAAACGAAGTTATTTCCAAAACGCCGCGAATAATTTCTCCAACTGACGGCAAATCGCCATGAAGTGCACTTTCCGAATTAGTATGTCTATATCGACGCTTTCCCTCCATAATAGCGTCAATTCCCATATACGATAGCAGCAAAAGACAAACATGGCCCGATTCGTCCATTAAATAGCTAGTTGCTTTACCATCTTTAACCAAAATACAATCGTCAGTGACGTCATACTCCATTTCAATCGTCGACGGACGGTAATTGCCAAATTCAGCATCGATTTTGGTTACTCTGGAGACAAAAAGAAACGGCGGAGAAGGCATCCGAGTTCGCACTGGATATTTATCGAATTGCTGGTATTTAGCCCCCCAAACCTTAGAGATATCTCCATTAGTTAATTCTAAAATGTCTTCATAATTCCAAATACAAGGTCTTTTTCTTTTTGCTATTGACGTCGATTTTGTCGCCGGAACTTGCGAAGACACAGAAATTTCGTTAAGTTCTTCACGAAGTCGGTCGCCAATATAATGCATTAATTCAGCTTCGCTCTGTTGGTAATTTAAATATGCACTGGCGTTCCTCATTGCAGTACGGGCATAAATCGCTTTTAAATCAATCGGCGCCAACTTGCTATCCAAGTCCGCCTGTCTGTTTCTCACCATTTCCTGCCCTTTTTCATGTTGATCAATCGGCCTGAAGTGGTCAGAAACTGCTTTCTTTTGGTTATCAACACTGGGATCGATATTGCTAGTTTCATTATTTTCAGAAAAACTTGCTAAAGCTCGAACTCTTTGCTGATTCTCCGCCGATGCTACATTTTCTGAATAATGAGGAAACCCCATGGAAATGGTGCCAATATACGAAGCTTTATTCGCTTGATTAAGATTGCGATACATTTTTTGCAATGAAACCGGAATGCCATGAGAAATCATACTAGCCAACAAACGGTTCCAGCTTTCTTCAAAGGAGTAATTTAGCGAATGCAACGAAAGAACAATTGCATCTTTTCTATCACTAAGTGTTTTACGAGCCCACATCTTGCATGTTTCATTAGTCCCGAGATCAATAAAAATTCTTCCTCCGTCTTCATAAGCGCTATTTACTACTTTCACGAAGTCAACCGTTTTGGTCATAATATTTACAACATTCCGAGAATATTCTTCCACAGTGGTCCCGAGAGGAGTTCCAGTATGCGCGCAATACAATGCGTAGGGCAGATTATTTTTAATAAACAACCCATGCTTGCATCCCAAACTATATAAGCTGTCCCGGTGCAATTCAGAAATGGGAGTGTGAACATAAGAACTGCCCTCTGCTATTGAATGCAACCCCCCCACTCGATTCAACACCCGTCGGCAAGCAGATCGCTCTCCACTGATAATAATGTCGGTTGGCGAACATACCAACGCGATGAACACTGCTGGCTCGCTTTCTACCACCTGCTCAACGATTTGCCTTGACTGCACTACATACCAACTTTCCCATTCTTCCGCGGGCCTTCCAAAATACTTTTCAAAGACCGACGTATCATTCAATACATGTATATATTCAAGCAAATTTTTGGCCGAAATGTTTCTATCGACATCATTTCCGAGACAACCAAGGATGTAGGGTAATGCTATTTCTCCCATGCTTGCGCCTAAGGCAATATCCGGCAAAACGCCAGCCTTGGTTTTAAGCAACTCGGTAGACAGCTTAGTTATTGTGAATTCGATATTGTATTTCGCAAACGGCGAAGAATCGAATTCTAGGTTTGCCTTATCATTGCGGTTTAAGTAGTTAAATAAGTCGGCAATATCCGATTCAATATACTTCGCTAATTCTGGATAAAGCGCAATCATCTCGTAAATTTTGACTGGCGTAACAATTCTTCCCGGGGGATACATCCAAACAGTTTTTGCCCTTTGTTTGAGAGGACGCGGGCTGAAGTAACTGCCCTGATTAGACGTCCAGTCTTCTCCCCTAGCCATTGCCCTTTGAACACCTTCTTTACTTTTCTCTAGCTCCAACAAGAGGGTCTCTTTTGATGTACAGAGCAGAGCAAGGGTTAGCATTTCTTGCTCATTTTTCGACTTCTCAAATGCTTCAATAGCCTCATTTACAAGAGCTAATAGTCCTTTTTTTTCCTTAGCATTTTTTTCAATTTCCAATATTTTCTTAAAAAGTTGCTCGCCGTTAGCCGCCTTTATGGGCAATAGATATGTAGATTGAGGAAGAGGATTGACTTTCGCTAACTCTGGAACACTTTGGCTTTCAGTCATTACTATTTGCGAAAGGCTTCCATTAGAAGCCATACTTCCGCTAATAGCCATTCTGGTTTTTTCACGACAGATCCATGAAGAAAATTTTTGATTGACATCTAAAGGAAATTTTATTTTGAAATGCAATTGCAAAGCATTTTTCACAAGAGAAGCCGCCAAACCTAAATTGAAACAACATCCGGTAATAGTCTCTGCGCTGCCGACCATGAAAGTATTATCCAGAGCGTTTGAATAGCGCTCTTTATAACTTTCTTCGACTGTCTTTGCTCCCTGCGGCTGCAAACTTGATACAAAGTCTACGTACCCGATGCTAGTATTCTCAAAGTTTGTCTTTACTATGGCTTTTTCAATACAGTCCTCAATCTGGCTTCTCGAAAACTGGTCAGTTCGGCAAGACACATTTCCCGATATGGAAACATTGTTAATTAGGGAGTAGATGTTATTACCATCACGTTTTGCCTGTTCAGGTCTCTTTAATACTAAAACCGCAGCCCCTTCGCCGATGCCACTGTTTAATAGTTTTTCGAAATTACCAATTTGTTTCTGCATAAAAATATGCTCGAATTCACCAGCAAATGCGATAGCGCCTACCACCACGCAATCGACTGCTTGTTCGTTCAAAAGAAAATTGGCAATCTCTATAGAACGAGCTACCGAATTTTCTCCCTCCATTAATAAAAATGAGGGGCCTTCAAACTTCCAATGAGCAGAAATACGGCTTGCTTTAATATTGGGAATAACACCGGTAATAGTATCAGGAGATTCAACACTTTTTTCTCCTCTTCTTAAAATGTTGAAAACCTCTTGAATTTGCCGAGAGTTTAAATCGGGACACGCCTGTTTAAGACTCTTTAAAAATACATCCTCGATTTCCAACATGCACATAAACTTGCCGTCGGAAAAATCCTGAGCACAACTAACAATTACGGCGGTTCTTTTGTACTTACCTGGTTGAATGTTGGCGTCATCAAGCGCCTGCGCGGCAACATTGAGCAACAACATGTCTTTGCGTAAAATAAAAGGATTATCCTTGGGAGCAAATTTAAATTTCACGTAGTCAAAGTCAAAATTGTTTATGTATGCTCCTTTGGGCATTTTTTCTATGCCCAGTTCTTCCATTTTCGACTTGTCGGCCTGTGCATTTGACCAACGATATTGGTCAGGTTTTTGCCAGGTTGCGCTCCCTTTCATCAAGGCATTGAAATATTTATTAACCGAATCATATCCACCAATATGCAAACCCATTCCAACTATAGCTATTGGGCCAAATGTAGAACTTTGAGCGGTATCTACTGCAATTGATTCGTTATCACTGGAATTATACTCGCTTATTACCATGTGAGCATTAACTCCGCCAAATCCAAAAGCGTTCACGCCAGCACGCTTTTTTCGCACTACTGGCCATTCCATATTTTTGGTAACTACTTCTTTGGCAGAAATACTCTTGTCTCTGGATTCTAAGGGTTCAGAAACGCGAATGGTCGCCGGAATTAGATTATTCTTCATTGACAGAATAATTTTTGCGGCCGCCCCATTTGCAGAAGAGGTAAAAAAATGCCCAGTACTTCCTTTAAGTGCCCCAATGTATGGACGCACGCCTTTTTGTCCAAAAAATCGAGAAATGGATTCTAATTCAAGTTGGTCTCCGGCTTTTGTTCCGGTAGCATGACACTCAATATAATCGATTTGAGCAGACAATCCCGTTCGATAGGCATCTTGGAAGGCTCGGATCTGACCTTCATTGTCGGGAGCCAAAATCGACTTACCCCCAGCATCATTTGACCATCCAATACTCTCCACTACTGCCAAGATACTGTCCCCATCTCTAACTGCATCGGGCAACCGTTTAAGCGCAAAGGCTCCTGCTCCTGAAGACATTATCAAGCCATCAGATTCTTTGTTCAGAGGACGACTTTTCCCTTCGTCAGACAAAATTCCTAAGGTATCAAAAAGAGAAGAGCTTATTTTTACATTCTCACTCTCATTACTGGAGCCTGCGATCATAAGATCAGCTTTATATGTATTAAGGTAATACGAAGCCAGCTTAATTGCGAATAAAGGGGTTGCACATGCGACATTCAATGATAATACTGGTCCCCCTAAAGACAGTATTTGAGCGGTTCTGGTAGAGATTTCCGCATCAGAAAATGCGGCGAACGGATCGGACTGGTCATCATCACTAGCAATATTTAAATGTATTTTATTGTTATTAAGAATACCTCCAACAATACTTTTCAAATTTGTTTGCATCAATGATTTCAGCACGCTCAAACTATCACGCGCTGGGGATGCGGTATTGCCCATTACCAATCCAGTGCGCTTTAGCCATTCCGTCTGACGGTTATAGCCATTTTCTCTTAAGGCTTCGTTACATACGTAGCAAGTCCACTTATATACCTCCCCTAACCTATTTAATTCTTTAGGAATCGCGTCTCCGAAAGATTGTTTAAGAAACTCACCCATCTTCAATGGATTCTTAGGCAACGCTCCCCGCTCAACACGTCGTCCATTGAAATAATGTACTTCTGTCAAGGGCTGGTTTTTTACTAATTTTTCCCAAAACTCGTTCTTATTGGTATACCCTGGAAATAAACAACCCATTCCTATTATAGCAATTTTTCCCATGACTTAGGACCCGAATAAATATTGGTTTAACTATTAAACACGCGCTACCGTTATCTTCAAAATAAACTCGTCCTACAGCTATTTTCAGTCCTCTCTCCCAGAGGGAGAGGGAACCTACTGTATGTGCGTCCAACGCTCAGTTTTTAGTTATCCTATTACTACCTGGCATGTCTTATTCGACGTACTTTGGCGTTTAATCTCCTCGATAAAATATCTTGCACCAATATCGACAGGGATGACATTAATCCCTTTGTCTTTCATTTTTTGCTTTACTAAGGGAGTGACCATGCCGCCATCCCATGGGCCCCAGTTAAATGAAGAAATAACCGTATTTTGGTGCAGCCTTTTGTACTGGTAAGCAATTTTATTTAGCACTTCGTTGGCCATCGAGTAGTCTGATTGTCCATCACTCCCAAAAAATGCGGCAGCCGAACTAAATAGCAGTAAGTATTTTAATTGCTCTGGATTTACGCACTGTAAAACTGCTTCCAGCGCCTTTACCTTGGTATAAAAAACCGCTTCGAAGTCCTTAGGTGTTTTTCTCTGGATCTTTTTATCTGCTAGTACCCCCGCGCCATGCACCAGACCAGTAATTTTGCCAAACGACACTTCAGCTTCGCTCAGACATTTTTGTAATGAAGTTATGTCGGTTGCATCGCAATCAAAGTACAACGCCTGCCCTCCGACATTGATTATTTCTTGTATCGTTTGCCTTATTTCAATTTGATTTGCCGCCGAACTTATCATTTTTTCCAGTTCGATTGGCTTCACATTCTGATTTTTGTATTTAGAGATGTAATATTCTCTGAGTTCGCGCTTGGTTGTTCCGCTAGCAGCCAATCTAAAGGTTTCTTCTTTCAGAACAGTTCTTCCTAATAAGACCAGCTTGCATTTAAACTCTTTAGCTAAGGCTATTGCGCAATGAGAAGTTATTCCACGGCCACCACCGAGCACCACAAATACATCGTCTTTTCCCACCGAGTTGGCGACATGAGCATTACTCAATGGCAAATTGTGCTTTACTTCTTTTAACGTTAAGATGGTACGCTTCCCGTCTACATTTCGACCAATTTCAATATGCTCGTTAGACGACTCTAGTTCTTCACATATGTACTGCGCGGAAATTTCTGGGCTGCATTCCGGATGAATGTCAATTGCCTTGCAAACGACATCCTTCCACTCTCGTTGTAATGATTTGCAAAGTCCGAGTAGACTTCCCTGTACAGACCAGCCAGTAAACTTTTCTCCTAGTCCCAGCTCTCCGTCGATCCGCATTACGTTCACAAAAAATCGGTCATTCTGTTGTGAATCTTTCACACCATATTTATAAAAGTACTTTGCCATTAAAAAGACGGCCTTCGCCTTCATTGTTTCCAGGTCATCCAGCGTAGTAAATGAATTAGACGTTGATTCATTATTAATCCAACCGGCGGTGGTTTTGGATGACAGGTGAATGAACCCTCTTACACTTCCTTGCCTTGATTCTAGGGTTTCAAAGAAGGTTTCAATGTCTTTCTCGTCAGCGGAATCTAAGTGATACGAAGATACTCCGTTTTCGTTTTCGAGAACATTTTTTTGGCAAGGAGAATGCCCCGGCAGAGCAAGCAGCACCGGAACAAGCCCTTTCTTTTGCATTAGTTGCGCCAATTTCTCGGAAAGACCAGAATCGTCTTTGGAGATTACCACTATTCCCTTGTTCAAAAATAGACTGCTTTTGGCCGGGCCATTTTCAACGATTTTCTTTTCCACCTCGTACCGTTGAATTTCGCTTTTTCTCAAAATATCAATGGTCTCGTCATTCTCTAGTAGTCTATTTTGACTTTTTTTTTTAGAGAGGTAATCGACTAGCTCCCCTAGAGTGGAAAGATTGGTAATCGCTTCAAGATCACCTTCCTGAAAACCTTGTGATATCTTTTCGCCCAGCGCGGAAAATATTTCGATGCGCTTAATGGAATCAATTCCAAGGTCACTTTCCATATTCATATCTTGCTCAAGAATTTCCACCGGGTATCCGGTTTTTTCCGAGATAACCTGATAGAGTATTTCTTTCACATTTGCAGCAGCATCGGCTACCACTGGATTAGCTTCTACGGGCTCGGCAAGCTGATCGATGGCAGACAATTCCGGCTTTTCTTGGCTGGCATTGCTGCTAATTTGGACCGCTTGTGCGACCGAATCAATGACTGGCAGGTTCTGGCTAGACGCAGAAGCCAACCTCTCATTAAGAAAATGGGCAATTTCCCCGATCGTGGAAAGAGCAACCAGTGCTTCGCCATCTCCTTGTGGAATATTTCCAATCTTTTTACTTATTTCCGAGGCTATTTCGATTCTTTTAATGGAATCAATTCCCAGGTCCGCTTCTAGGCTCATGCTCGAATCCAGCATCTCTGGAGGGTATCCAGTCTTTTCGCTGACAATAGAGCATATGATTGGTAAACAATCAGAAACCGACGGCTCAATAGGCCTCTTTTCAATCGGCTGAACAGCTTCATTCTGAGCAATCTTATTTATGGCAGGCTCTTCTTTTTCCGCTAGCGGCACATTATCGTTACTTGCGACATAGCGCATTTGGTTTTCTTTGGCTGCCGCAAACCGAGTTGTATTAGAAACTTCGCCAGATTTTGAGGAACAAAGCTCAGCATCTTCCTTCAAAGTGTTGTCTTTCAGACAAGAAGCATTACGCGCGGCATTTGTTGAATTCATAAAATGCTGAATAAGCACTCTCTGCTGGGAAAGAAACGAATTGTAAGCCGCTACACTATTGATTTGAAATTGTTCCGACAAATCAATATAGCGATGTACTGCGCTCAAAGCGTTAGACATCAACGAATTGTCTTTCACATTTTTAACGGCTACCGCTTGGCCATTCGAAAGATCTCTTATCACTTCTAGCTGGGCATTTTGATTCTTCATAAATTGTTGCAGCGCCGAGCTATTAAACGATTGTATTGCGCAAACAAGACCTAAAGGATCGTTTGCAGGAAGAATATCTACGTTTCCTGGAATTCCTGCATCAAACTCTCCAATATTTTCACCATCTTTGATTTTCATTACCATATTTCCTCCACATCTTACCTATTTCATATTTGGAACTTTTTCGCTTGAAAATTTATTTCAATGATGTTTTTTTCGCCGCCCCATTTCCCCAAAATACAAGTCGATACTGAATGATCACAGTGACAACTTTTTGTCATCGTCGTGACTTGTTTTTAAACAAATTTAGCAATACGACTCTTTTTCCAATTCACTTTTGAACTTTTGAGCAAGCACCGAATAGAGAAAGAAGACGTAATATTGAAGCTTGCATTGATGCTGTGGAAAAAGTGTTTTCTACTGATCACATTTGTCTTTGAGCCAACGAGTTCCATCCGTCAGTACTCAACGCATACGATTCAACAAACCACCCACTATTCCCGGTGCGCTGGTTGCCAAAAAAGGTAAAAGGAATATCGAAACTTTTTGACATAAAAATTTCTCCTTTTTCAACCGATCTTGGCTCGCTTAATCGGGCTCAGAAAAGCAACGGTAGGATATGTACTCCATTTTCCTTACCTTGGCAAGCAAAAATAACGATTTTTCACATGGTTGCAACACTGTTCGACACACGAAGCCGCTTCTTTCCGCAAGATTGTGAGAAATTCCTAGAAGATCGTGCGAACTTGGGTCCGCCGGGTCTTTCTTTGATTAGGAATGAAGGCTTGACAATACCAAACCAGTATCATTATACTTTGACAGTTAATTGATTGTTGTGGCAATTTCTTGACTGCGCTTTACACGCTCACGCAAGGTCTTGCGATCAATACCTAGTATTCTCGCTGCGCGAGTACGATTTCCTTTCACTATTTCTAGCACGCTGCGTATGTGTTCATTTTCAACATCATAAAGAGTTCTCAGGTGCTTGCGATAACCATTAGAGAACAAGTTAGGCAAGGCACCGAAAAGATCCTCAGCCTCAATGGTGGTCTTTCCAGTCGCCACCATTCGTCGCATCATGCATCGAAGTTCCGAAACGTTTCCCGGCCAACTGTACTGGTCCAGTGCCGAAATTGCCGAAGGAGTAAATCGAGGAATGGGTCTCCTCATTTCCTGCGCGTACTGTGCAATAAAGTGACCGACCATAATCGCTCGGTCTTCACCTCTTTCACGCAATGGCGGCATTTTTATCGCCATCGACCCCAGCTGAAAAACTAGTTCGCCGCGAAACAACCCCTGACGCACTAAAGCAACCAGATTACGGGTAGTGGTGGTCATAAAACGAACCTGCTTTGCTTGCACCTTAGCTTCGCCTGCTTCTTGATCGGCGCTGCTTAACCACCGAATAAACCTGGCCTGAAGCGAAGTGCTCATTTGATCGATTTCTAGCAAACAAAGAGTTCCGTCTTTGGCCGCCATAATCAACCCGGGGCTTTCATCATTTCCAAATAATTCTCTCTCTTGGTAATTTTCAGGAATGTTCGCAAAATTGGCTGCCACAAATGGCCCACCGCCACCGCGGGAGTAGTGTATAGCCCGCGCAAGAGTTTGTTTTCCTGTCCCTTGCTCACCATAAAACAGCACTGGCGCGCGGCTGGAAGCAACTTTTTCTAGACGCCGAAAAACCTGCTCCATCACCTCGGATTCTCCTAGCACTCCTGGCCACTTTCTCTCTAATTTCCCCTGGTACTCAGGAATGCACAATGACCTCTGAGGCAGCATTCGTATTTCTCCTTTAGTACCCCCCAATGAACATGTTTCGAAGAACGAGCATAAAACGTGCCACCATTACTCAGAATAACCTACGGTTGTTCCTCCTGATTTTGGGTCTTTGGCTTTCCCATCCTACGACAATGTAGGAAATGACTTGATATCCAACATTTTGGTAGGAAATTGTTCAAAGCCAGCTTATTCGCGGTCGGTTTTTGCTCTAACTCAGTCCGCCGGTCGCCTACCAAGAGTAACCTCGGCGCGTAGGGTTTTTCCGTCTCTTCTATAGGTAACTACTACTTTCTTTCCTGGGGGTAAGAGCGCGGTTTTTCGAGATAGTTGCGAGACGTCTTCAATAGCCTCATCATTTAGTCGAATGATTATGTCCTTCGGTCGAATTCCTGCCCGATCCGCCGGCCCTTCTGGCACCACCGAGGTAACTAACGCTCCTCCGGCTTCCGACGTCCCTAGCGATCTAGCCACATCCTGGGTAAGGTCTTGAATTGCTAGTCCCAGATACCCGCGTACAACGGTTCCTCTTTGTTCTATCTGGGGGAGCAAAGCCTTGACCAAATCAATAGGTACCGCGAAGCCAATACCCTGGCCTGAGGCAACAATGGCAGTATTGATTCCCACCACATTGCCTTCTCGATCAAATAACGGCCCACCCGAATTTCCTGGGTTAATAGCGGCATCGGTTTGCAGAAATTCATCAAACGGCCCCAGGCCAATGGTGCGTGATTTTGCAGAGATGATTCCACTAGTAACCGTCAGTGAGAGCCCGAAAGGACTCCCAATCGCGATAACTCCATCCCCCACCCGCAGAGAGTCAGAATTCCCTAGGTTCGCTGCTTGTAACTGCTCGTCTACATCTCGAAGCATCAGCAAAGCAATATCGGTAGGAGGGTCTTTGCCGCGAACGGTGGCTCTATACTCTTTACCCCGGGCGGTTTCCACCATGACCTCATCGGCATCAGCGACCACATGATTATTGGTTAGCACCAATCCTTTCGAATCAATGATTACCCCCGATCCCAGACCAGTCCGCTCTTCTTGCCCGAACGGAGACGCGCCCCCAAAGAATCGCCGCCAAAATTCGCGCAGGTCTTCGGGAGCCATGCTTCTACGAGTAGTCACTCCCACCACGGTTGGACGTACTCTTTCTACCAAAGGAGCTAAGGAGTGTGCCGCTGGATTGGTATCGCTTGGAGAATTTACAGAGGCTAGCGTCTGCTCTGCCCGGTGTTTCTTTATTAAGATGGTGCTAGGAGGAGTGCTGCGGCTTAAGTCTTCGCAACCAACCCCACACAGGAAAGCCACCAGCAGCCAAATCACTTTACCGAAACCTGTCTTTCTATGCATAATCGCAATATAGAAACTCGACCAGCAATTTGCTGGTGACCACCCCCTTGTGACATTGGGGTATAGCCGAGGTGGCGACACCAGTCAGGTCAACTCGGCAACAAGAACGGCATTGCTTCCCACGCAAGCGTGCTAAACAGCTACCAAAATTGAGGAGCGAAAAACCAATAGCGAACCGCACCATGTTCACCTAAACTAGTGGTCCTTGTTAATAAGGCTTTTACTTCATGTGCACTTCAGAAAAACATTTGCCTCATTATAATCGAGCCTCTGCTCGCCTTTTTTTTTGGATACTGGCGCTTCCGTTAGCGCTAGCAATAGTGCTGCAATTCTGGTTTGCACCAAGCGGCCCACTTCCCATGGTTTTGTTTAGTAGCCTGCTAAGCCTATGCTTAACAGGCATTGCTCTTTTCCGCCAAGGGCCATTACTAAAGTTTCTTTCCAGCCTCTCGGCGGCCACAACCGCACTTGCCCTTCTTGCAGCCGCTTCGGCATTAGGAACCCTAGTTATTCAGAATCGGCCACCGGAATTTTATCTCTCCCGCTATGGGGTGGTGGGAAAACTTATTCTTTATCTTCGCTTAGATGATGTTTTTCATAGCCTGTGGTTTGGTGCTTTCATCTCGCTGCTGGTTGCCGGTTTAGTCACTTCTTCTTTAAATCGCTGGCCGATAACAAAAAAAAATGTAGGTTTTTTTGCGGTTCACTGGGGCATAGTATTGCTCTTATGCGGAGCAGGAATTTCGTCGGTATTCATTGTTAAGGGACGTATTGACCTCCACGTGGAAGGCCCGACGGCGAGCGCTCTTACCGTAACTCGAGCAGGTCTGCCGACACCTGCGCAAATTCCTTTAGGAGCATCGATTCAGTTGCAGCGCTTTGTTATTCAACGTTATCCCCCGCGCATCAATTTTTATGTACCGGCTTCAAAAGACCGAACGACTTATGAGAGAAAAGCTGCTTTTCCTGTTAAGCTGCAAACAGTTCACACTGGCCAAGGACTTCCCCAAGGAATTTCTTTTAAAATAATTTCTCAGAAAGAATCTGCTTTGTTGGCCTCTCAATTCCCGCATTTGATACGCGACTCTTCTGGACGCTCTTACCCTATAAAGTTGGGGCAAACTATTACACTTCAAAACGGTGTTTCGATAACTGCCTTACGATTTTTTCCTCATTTCAATTATAATATTGAGACCAAAGAAGCTATAAATGTTAGTAATTCCCCGATAAATCCAGCATTGGAAGTTCGATTAGGCAACCTCAATCGATGGCTTTTTGCTAAAATGCCTGGGTTTGGCCATAAAAAAGAAGAATTGGACCTTTTCTATTCCTACTCCCCGAAGGATAGCCTTTCTTCCTTCTTAGCAAACCAATCGATAAATCGTACCTTGGTTCGCTTGGAAATTTCCGATTCCAAAACTACCCGCCAAGAAGATCTTGGTCTGGATGATTCCAGTAAAATATTGTTCTCGGAGGGATTTCTCGCTTTCGAGACCCCAACTGAAGAAATTGAATCATTTCAGAGCCATTTGTTAGTCCGAACTATGGAAAAAGAATTCAAGACCATATTGGCAGTTAATCGACCCGTAAAGGTCGGCTCGTGGATGCTATATCAATCTAGTTTTCGTCAAAATGACCCCAGTTATTCGGGCATTGAAGCAGTGCAAGACCCCGGCATTATTTGGGTATGGGCAGGTTTTGCACTAATCTTTGGAGGAATCGTTCATATGCTATACGTTGCTCCCCGCTTGAGAAGGAAATCATAATCATGGATATTCCGTTTATCAAGCAACACCCTGCATACGCTCTTGCCCTTATAGGCTATGGTTTCGCTTCGTTAACGTACGCAATCACTTGGCGATCTCGGAAAAAAATATTTGCTATATTAGCAACATCTTTTATGATTTTCGCCTGGGCAACAAATAGCTTATTCATAATTAACAGGTGGATACAAATTGGCAAACCTCCTTTTCAATCGCTTTTTGAAACCATGGTTTTTTTAGCCTTCTGCTCGGCCACTATTTACCTACTAATGGAGAAAATTCTGGCAACACGAATGTTTGGATTTTTGATTGCTTTGGGGTGTTTATCAGCATTAATTTATGCCCTTATAAAATCCGACGCCGAATTTATTCAACTTCCCCCGGCTCTCCAAAGCGGATGGTTCGTGCCTCATGTAGTTGTATATTTTTTTGGATACGGAGCACTTTTTTTTGCTACTGTAGTTTCTCTTGTTCAATTATTTAAACCTAATATAATATTAAATACCGGTAGCCTTTTTCACGGTGAGATTTCTTTAGAGAAGGTATCATTGCAAACTATCCGCTTTGGATTTGTGCTCCTAACTTTTGGCCTGTTAGTGGGGTCTATTTGGGCCAAGAGCGCCTGGGGGGATTTCTGGGTCTGGGACCCAAAAGAAAATTGGTCGCTAGTTAGCTGGTTGGTTTACGCCGCATACTTGCACCTAACATTTATGCCAAAATGGCGCGGGAGACGAAGCGCTTGGCTTGCTATCGGCGGATTCACCATTATTATGTTCACCTATTTAGGAATGAACGTTTTACCTTCTGCCGAAGACAGTGTTCACGTTTATTCTAACCAATCAGGTCAATAAATGAACTCCATTCATACCTCTATTAATCCAAAAACACTTGCCGATCTTCAATGGAATAAAATACTTCAAGCCTTTGCTAGCCATGCTGAAACCGACCTGGGGCGGGAAAAATGCAAAAAGCATCCTTTCTTTTACCAAGCCACGCAAGTGCGTGAACACCTTACCCAGGTGGAAGAGTTTCGCCAATTAGTAGTGGAAGAACAGCTTACCCTTCCGGTTGGTGACATTTGCGACATTCGTCAACCAATTGGGCTGGCAGCAAAAGGTGGAGTTCTCGAACCTTGCGAATTGCTTACTTGCGCAAGCGTATTGCATGCAGCAACCCGGGTAAGTAATTTTTTGGAATCTCGCCAGCAAAGAATGCCCCGAGCGTACTCTATTAGCCACAGAATTACTGATCTTTCCGAAATTGCTTGCCGAGTAGAACAAGCTTTTGATGCCCATGGCGAATTAGCTGACCATGCCAGCCCGGAATTGGCACGACTACGAGATAAAACCAGAAGTCTACACCGCGCGGTCAAACATAAACTAGATCAAATGCTTCACGACGAGCAGTTTATCGGGTTTTTACGCGAAAGCTATTACACCATTCGCAACGAACGATACGTAGTGCCGGTATTGGCCAGCTCTCGCTCGGAAGTGCCAGGCATTGTACACAATGCTTCACAAAGCGGACAAACCCTTTTTGTGGAGCCCCAATCATTAGTTTCCCTTGGTAACGAGCTAGCTATTGCTCAATCTATGGTTCAGGAAGAAGAACGGCGCATTTTACAAGAGCTTTCTCGGCAATTGGGAGAATACAATTGGGAGATTCAGTGCATTTTGGAAAGCTGCGCTGAGCTCGATGCTTTTCAAGCTGCTGCCCTTTTGGCACTAGAGCTTTGTGCAGAACCTCCTGAAATTGTGCCCCCGGGGGCTCCTTTTCGCCTTTTGGCAATGCGTCACCCCCTGTTGGCTTTGCAGCAAAAAAACGTGGTGGCCAACGACATTGGCTATGCTTCCCAAGAACAAGTTCTTGTGCTTTCCGGTCCTAATGCTGGAGGAAAAACCATTACTCTTTCTGGGGTAGGCCTGTGCGCGCTTATGTTGCGTGCTGGGTTGCCCATACCGGCAGAAAGAGGTTCTTCCTTACCCCTTTTTGAAGGAATCGAATCAGCAATTGGCGATGCGCAAGACCTTTACCAGGACCTTTCCACTTTTAGTGCGCATTTAACTGCCTTACGCGATATGGGAAAACAAGCCGGCTCCAATTCACTAGTATTAATTGATGAAATAGCGGGAGGCACTGATCCGCGGGAAGGCTCGGCTATTGCTTTAGCTGTATTAGATGATCTGGCCACCAAAGGAGCGCACGTAATTGTTACTACCCATTTGGAAGAACTAAAATCAATGGCCCTGATTAACCGGGTTTATGTAAATATCCGCGTTGGTTTTGATTCTCAAAAAATGGCGCCCACCTACAAACTGCACTTGGGCATGCCGGGTTCTTCTTCGGCTATTGAAATCGCGCGCCGGGTGGGATTGAACCCTAAAGTTTGCGCCCAAGCAGAAGAAAATCTACAGAAAACCACTGGACCCTTGGGCTTAGCATTGAAAGCCTTGGAAACCAAGCAGCAGGAAGTTGAATTAATAAAAATTGCTCTCGAAGAAGAAAAACTGCAAATGCAATCGGCCAAGGAACAACTTAAAGAGCAGCAGTTAGCATTACAACGTCGCGAAAAAGAAATAGAGGCCGCGGTACGCCAAGAGCTTTTCACCGAAATCGAAGAAAAGAAAAAAGAAGTGAGCTCAATTTTGGCTTCGCTGCAAGCCCAACCATCATTGCGAGTAGCGGTGAAAGCGCAATCTCGCTTAGCAGGTATGAGCAAGGAAGAAGAGAAAAAGTTAGCCAAAGAGAAAACCCAATCTACCGTTAGCGAAGATGAATGCCTTCCCGAAGGCACTTCTATTCACCAAGGAATGCGGGTGAAAATACCTTTTTTGGGGGAAGCGCAAGTACTGGAAGTTTCTGGCAAAGAGGCACTGGTCGTGGCCGGAGCAATGAAGCTAAGGCAAAAATTGAAGGACCTGATTCCCCTGAGAGGCAGACCAAAGCCCCTGCCGTTTGCTAAAAAACAGGAAGAAAAAATGGCTGCCGCCGAAAATGCTGCTCCCAAGGCTATTAAGCATAATTCCCAAAAAATCGATGTTCGAGGAATGAGAGCCGAGGACGCACGCATAGCGGTAGAGACTTTTTTCGATCGTTGTTACTCAGAAGGTACTGCCATCGTGGAAGTAGTGCACGGATTAGGCACAGGAGCACTAAAAAACTCTATTCGAGATTATCTGCAAGACTCTCCTTACGTCCGGTCCTTCCGATCGGGGGCCAATCATGAAGGAGGAGAAGCAATCACTATCGTGGCGCTGAACGTATAAAGCCCTTACTAGGTCGCTGTCGCATTCATCTCGACGCCAATCCATTCCCGACCTGGCATAGCATCGTCGGTACCAATTCACGAAGAAACCTATGACCTCAATTCGAAACACTTCAACTTCACCAAATTCACCAAGCGGCACCTGCCGTCAGAATCGAGCCAGTACCTCCGAAACACCGCGCCAGCAATCCTCTCCTGATAAACCAACGCCACCGTCGCCGGTGGATACCTTTTCCCAAGGCGACCAAGCAAGCCAGTCACGCCTATTTGGAAGGCTTCTATCCTCTGATGAACCTATCAGAGCCGTCTCCACCCGGGCAACTACCACATCCGTTGGCGAGAGATTAGAACAGCCAAATACAGAACTGGGAGACAAATCGAATCACCCGACTGCCCAGCAACGTAAAAAAATATTAGATGTTTTTATCGACTATCCAACCAAACAAAATATCAAAATTGCACAACAATTTGGAGTTTCTCAAGCAACAATATGTAAATTGAGACAACAGTTTAAGGAAATCGGAAATATAGATTTTAGGGACAAAAAAAATCGCCTGACCCACGGGAAACGTCAAGAAATATTGGATGTTTTTATCAACGACCCCACCAGAACCTATGCGGATATCGCACAACAATTTCAGGTTGATCAGTCAACCATATATAGATTAAGACAACAGTTTAACGAAACCGGAAATATCGCTCCTAGAGACAGAGCAAACCGCCTAACTGACGAGCAACGTCAAGCAATATTGCGTATTTTTACTGATAATCCAACTAGAAACAACACGCAAATCGCACTACAATTTGGAGTCTCTCAAACAACAATATCTAAATTAAGACAACAGTTTCAGGAAACCGAGGATATAGTCTAGCTATACTCCGAAAAAGCTGCACAGCATGGCCAGCGCAACAACCAAACACGAGAGAAATTCCCCTACGCAAAACAAGGCGACAGCTACCTCCCTCGCCTGATACTATCGTGGAGTTCAACGTCAAGGGGTTTTTAAGCAAATATGAACGCACACGAATTTCTTGCTGCCCTGGCGGTGGTATTAGGCGTAGCAGCGATAGTAACGGTAGTATCGCAAAAACTCCGTCAGCCCGTGGTACTGGGTTACATATTGGCAGGGCTACTAGTGGGGCCTTTTCTACATTTCCCCATGGTTGCCGACGTAGGCACAGTAAAGACTTTGGCAGAATTTGGGGTAATTCTGCTGATGTTTTCGCTTGGTCTAGAATTTAGCCTTCGCAAACTACTACGGGTCGGTCCTAATGCCGTTATTACTGCCATATTTGAGTGCAGTATTATGTTGTGGCTTGGCTTTGTAATTAGTCGAGCCTTGGGATGGAACGACCAGGAAAGCATATTCGCCGGCGCGGTTTTATCAATTTCTAGTACAACTATTGTAGCCAAGGTTTTTGATGAGCAAAAAGTAAAACCTTCTTTGCGACAACAAGTAGTAGGCGTGCTCATCGTAGAAGATTTGATTGCTATTCTGCTAATGGCAGTACTTACTGCGATTTCCGCGGGCTCCGGGCTATCGGCAGGAAAAATTGCTTTAACTACTGCGCGATTAGCCGCTTTTTTAATTGGTTTAATTGCCATTGGACTGTTGGTAGTTCCTAGAGCAATACGCGCCATCCAGCATTTAAATCGAGCGGAAACAAGCTTAGTTGCGAGTATTGGAATTTGCTTTTCTATTGCCTTACTAGCACAAGAATTTGGATATTCAGTTGCTCTGGGTGCTTTTGTGGCCGGTTCTTTGGTGGCTGAATCTGGGGAAGCCGAGCATATTGAGCAATTGATAACCCCTGTCCGAGATATGTTTGCAGCTATTTTTTTCGTCTCGGTGGGAATGATGCTTAATCCCCAAGTTTTAATCGATAATTGGGCAATTGTGATAATCTTCACTCTGGCAGTAATTGTAGGCAAGACTTTGGGAGTTTCAGTCGGCTCCTTCTTATCGGGGAAAAGCGTTCGTGCTTCCGTGCAGGCAGGAATGAGCTTGGCGCAAATTGGTGAGTTTTCGTTTATCATTGCCGGATTAGGACTTTCTAGTAATTCTTCCAATGGATTTTTATACCCGATAGCAGTGTCAGTTTCTGCGATTACTACCTTGACTACCCCTTGGCTGATTCGTGCTTCGGAACCGTTTGCCAGCTACGTGGAGCGAAAGCTTCCCCGACCAGTGCAAACCTTTGCGGCATTATATGGAAGCTGGTTAGAACGATTGAAAATTGCCCAGTTTCCAACTCATGGAAGTGTTCGCCGATGCATCTTACTTTTGTTACTTGATGCAGCGTTTATAGCGTCAATCGTAATTGTTTCTTCGCTACAATTTGGACGAGTTTCTAACTGGCTACAAACAAAACTACATTTTAGCTACTTGCTTTCGCGTATTATTCCGTTGGTGTTAGCAATGGCGTTTACTGCTCCATTTGCGGCGGGTATTTTTAGGGTAACACGCCGATTGGGAATACTACTAGCAGAGGCTGCGCTGCCCACTGCTGCCGAGGGAAAACTGGACCTGGCATCTGCGCCCCGAAAGGCCTTTGTAGTAGCTTTGCAATTATTGACCCTGCTAATAGTTGCTATTCCATTGATGACCTTGACTCAGCCATTTCTGCCCGGAGCACAAGGGGGGGTGTTATTAATTGTTTTAGTAATTCTGCTTGCGGTGGCATTTTGGAAAACCACTTCCAATCTTCAGGGGCACGTCAAAGCCGGTGCAGAAGTTATTGTTCAGGCGCTCGCCAGTCAGTCGAAAGCAAAAACTGCATCAAGAAACCCATCGCTGGATCAAGTTCGCTGTCTGCTTCCGGGACTAGGAGAGCCCATTCCGGTAGAAGTTCTTCCACTGAGCATGGCGGTAGGAAAAAGCCTGGCACAACTAAATATTCGCGGTTTGACTGGCGCTACTATTTTGGCAATTAACCGCAAAGAAGGAAGCGTGGCTTTGCCCAGTGCTAAAGAAATCATTCAAGATGGCGATATTCTGGCGTTGGCTGGCACCCAAGAAGCTATTGAATCGGCAAAACTTTTGCTTACTCAAACCACGCGCACAGAGGAATGTAGCGTGGACACCGGCTAGGCAAAAGGCTACCGTAAACCTTGGTCTCCCAACTTAATTTAAAAATTGGGAGACCGGATAGAGACCAGATTCGACTATTAATTGCAGATTGTAAATAAACTTCCACCGGCTACGTTAGCTTCGTCTTCTTTGTCTACATCGCATTCTTTGCCATTGCTAAAGGTAGTGTTATTTAGAACAATAGAAGCATGGCTGTCCACCCATAACTGCCCATAATCACCGCCGCCACCATAGGATATATCAGTGTAGTCAAAGACATTTTTTGCACCATTGGACCCAGAATAAATATTGATCTGATTCCAATCTCCAGCAAGAGGTGCTGACTTGGCAGAAGTAATTTTGACATGATTTTCGGCAGTACCATTTAGTGTTAATCCACCATGTTTATTAATGCTAACTTCGGCTCCAGCACCAAGTTTAAGTGTAGTTCCTGGATTTAGGGAAACAACCGCTGATCCGCTTTCCACCTCTGCGCTAAACCCTTTTTCTGCAACATAAGGAGCATCTAGATTAAGCCAGGTCGAATCGTGGGTAACTGCCTCCTCTCTAATCTGAATGCCTTCAACCATATTACCTTGATAGGTTCCTACCCCAAGACTATCAACTGCATTTGCACCAAGTATAATTGGTCCCCTAGCATTATTGATTAGCTTATTTCCCGTAAATTCAAGAAGTTTAGCTCCATTCTCAAGCTCTAAACCAAAATCAGCGGAATTCTGAATAGTTGTATTCTTTATATGCAGATCGGCTTCTGATTGAACCCAGATAGAACCATAGTCGCCGTGTCCACCAAACTCTATAATCCCGTGATCGATCTTATTAAAACCACGCGAAGAATCTTTATAGAACTCTATATATTTCCAGTCTCCAGCCTGAGGTGAGCTTTTGGCAGATGTAATCTTAACCGGTTCGGCTTCTGTCCCCGCAATTGTTAATCCACCATTTCTTTGGATAGCGATTGTTGCGTTATCACCTAGCTTTAAAATGATACCGGCTTGTAGAGTCACATGTGCCGACCCGCTTTCAACACTCGCAACAAAACCACTTTCGGCAATATATGGCGTACCTAGATTGCGCCAAATTGCGTCATGGGTGACATACCCATTCACAACCTGAATACCGTCTGCCGCATTAGGTTTGTACGTTCCTTCACCTAGGTCATCAACGCTATTGGCATAGAGCTTGATGGGGCCGAGCTCATTATTAATCAACGAGTTTTTGGCGAAGGATTTTAAATGGGCTCCATCCTCCATTACAATGCCGTAGTCTTTTGATTTGCGTATTACAGAGTTGGAAATTGCCGCCTGTGCACCCTCTTCGAGCCAAATAGCCCCATAGCTACCACCACCGCCGTATTCAATTACTACGTGATCAAGTTTGTTGTTTCCCGAATCGCCACTGGGATAAAATTCTATTTGGTTCCAATCGCCAGCCTGTGGCGATGACTTTGACGAAGTAATAAGAATTGGACCATCTTCAGTGCCGGAAAGACTTAATGCCCCGTTGTCTCGAATGGAAAGTATTCCGTTATTCGAAATAACTATTTTCGAACAAGGGTCAACTTTTAGAACTCCACCAGTTACTGTTAGAGAATCTTTCAAAATATAAATTCCACTGGTCCAGTGAGTATCACCTTCTATTTCTGACTCTTCGATGGTATTGACAGGCAGTGCCGCAAGACAGGCAAGCGCTTCGTCGGGATCACGACCGGTATTTTGGCTAGGGTCGTTATTATTTTGATTTTGTTCGGAATTATCCGGCGTATCATTATCTGAATCAGAACATCCTATGCCCAGCAACAACACGACACAAAACATCGCCATGGAACGTATCATGCTATAATCTCCAAATTAGGCACAATAATTACTAGCCCTACCTAAGTTAGCATTACTGGAGCTGAGAGGACAAGACGAACCCGATACGTTCCGCCAATCCAGCACAAATACGTTCAGCAATTCGTTCTGATAATAATCTTCCTTCATATTTATTTATTACTAACTCTTCTAGGAGAATATTGGGTTCACGCGTAATCCTTGTTACCAGGACAATCATGCTCTCTGCCCCCTTACGCGACGGGTATTTTTCGGGTGACATGCCGACTGGAAAAAGCCTATCCTCGCCACTAGGGCAAGCTTGGAGTATATTGAGGCTGGAAAGGGGTCACTGGCAGTGAGTCATAAGCTAGTCAAATTCGATTGGGCGGTTAAGAAGCTTTTACGAAGCAAAACCAATTTTGGAATCCTTGAAGGATTCTTGA